>DATEHX010000300.1:0-37760 GCA_035279345.1 Pyrinomonadaceae bacterium
CTGATTCAACGGCGCTACCGCCGGCCCCGTGAAGATCCAATTCCAGCCAGGACTAGTATTGGCAAAGGCACTCCGGATCGTCCCATCAGGGAACCTCGCGATCTCATATTCGCCCTCTTTGTTGATGATGATCCCACCCCCATCGGCGGGCTGGGAGCCC
This sequence comes from Pyrinomonadaceae bacterium, assembly GCA_035279345.1. Lineage (GTDB taxonomy): Bacteria > Acidobacteriota > Blastocatellia > Pyrinomonadales > Pyrinomonadaceae > PSRF01. The sequence continues at coordinate 161 of DATEHX010000300.1, forward strand.
GTGCCGGTAGGATGAATCCAGGCAGTGAAACTGGCGCTGTTGGTCAGCACTAAGGAGGATTGAGCTCCCACCTGCACATAATCGTCCATCCCGTCGAGGCTAACTGCTGAGCTGTTCTGCCCAGTGCCCCATCCGGCGCCAGCAGTCAACGTGCCTGTGTTCCCACTGCCCGAGCTATCAGCCGTTGTCAGGCCCGTGTTCTCGTCAAACTTCCAGTGACCAACCAGCCCCGACGTCCCGCCAGCAGCATAAACTGCCGTCATTGTATAGTTGGCGTCCAGCGTCACGGTCGTCGCTTGGCTGAATGACAAGTCCGCGCCATTGAGTTGCCACTTCTGGAAGTTGTTGCCTCCAGCCGTAGCGGGCGCGGTCAGGTTGACAGTCGTATTGTTATTGTAGGTGCGACTGAACTGCGTGGTCCCATTCCCCAGGCCGCTGTTGTCATTGGGACTCACCATGATGCTTACGTTGCTGCTCGGATTCGCCGAAGCTACCGTCAGCGTCCGCGTCACCGGCGCACATCCTGGAAACTTGAACGAGCCGATGCGCGTGCGCCAATTAGAAATGCTCGTGGTCGCGTAATACTCCTGTGTGTACCAGAATGTGCAGTCGTCCACCGGATCGATAGTCATCGCACTGTAATCACCCCAACGGCCGCTGGTGTGGGTCTGGCTTCCGGTGCCTGCAAACAAAGTCACCTCAGCCTGAGGCAGAGTGTTTACTGGATCACCCACGAGTCTTCCGGCATAGCGAATCTGCGGGTTAATCGCGTTGCTGGAGGCACTGTACCCAACGGCGAGGTTGCCCTGCTGATCCATTGCCGCACTGCCCATCCAACGATGGGTCGTGTCAGGCTGATAGGTGCCTTGTTGGAATACAGTAACTGGTCCTTGCGTCGGGTTTCGCAGTTCAAACCAGCGCACGGCCGCGACACCTCCCGACTCCACGGTGTAGTTGCTTACCAGGGACTCGTGGCCGTCAGGGAAAAAGCGTGTAGCAGCCCGGAACATCAGCCGATCACCAAGAGGATCCAACTGCGATGTGGTTCCCAGTTGGGGTATTAATGAGGTTCTCCGGGTGAAACCTGCGGCGGCAGGGCTGGCGAATAAAGTAAACGTCGAATTAAGTGGATTAGCAAAGTCCACATGAAAGTGAAAGACACGGTAAGTGTTGGTACCAGGCCACTGCACGAAGGTTGCCGGGGCTCCAGCCGGGGGCAAGATCGAGCCGTCGAGATCGGCCGGCAGGTATGTTTGTTCGCTTGGACCACCAGTAATTCCCGTGGTGATGAAAGTCGCTGGAAGTCCGGCCAGCATCTTGGCGCGGTCAAACGCGAACGGTTGAGGTCCCAGGTAGCTCCCCGTGCCGGACGGATTAAACACGTTCATGGCCATATAGTAGGCATCAGGCCAGACAGCTAGTTTGGGGTAGTCGAAGAAGTTCGACCCGAGATGAAAGGCGTAGCGGTTGTAACCGCCAGTGGCGTCGCTGGTGTTGGAAACTGCAACACATTCGTCAGTCGCAATTCCTGCGCCGGCGAACTGGCTTATAAGCCAACGGTTGGCGAGCTGATCGTAAAGCACAATGGGATCTCCCATGCCCGCGGTTTCGCATGGACCGCTGAAGCCTGACCAAAGCGTGCTGATGTCTAGCGGACCGAGAACCGAGGCGCCGGTCGTCTTATTGAAGACCTGGACGCCTTCGTTGGCTATTTGAACGTATTGCGTTGCACCCACCTCGCCGTTGGTGTCTGGTGGAACGCAGTTGCATGCGACACCTGGAAATGGAATGCCGTCAAAATTGAGAATCGGGCTCGGCATATTGGGTGTCGCTATATTTGTCAATATGTCGAATCGATCCTGAACAACCGGATCAGGACTGTCTTTGTGTTTTTTAGTGGGAATCTTTGGGTTCTTGTTAGCCTCGCGCTCAGTCTTTGACACCACGGGATGCGGTTTCATTTTCCGGAGCGGAATTGACGTATCGTTCTGATATGAGGCAACCACAGTAATTTCCGACTTTTGATCTTGGTGTGAGTTAGCAAACTGCTCGAGATTTGCTCGCGCGGATTTTGAACTCTTACGCCCTTGAGAGGCGCGGCCCTGCTGATCCTTTGAGAACTCATTTTCTGCTTTTGAAGGCTCGAAACGGAAAAGACCAAGAAACAATACGGTCAAACAGAGTGCAAAGAGTAGAGGTGTTCTTTTCATAACTCTCCTTCTCCCTTATGGGAGGAAAAATAAACGTTGTGGCTTGCGCGCAAGGGAAGGAGCTTTGACCATACCTACGAGACCTGACGAATGTAGAGGGCATCGGAACGTGTTCCGGCTCCTATGTGAGATGGTCTGCCTGCTAACAACTTGGAGGTGTTTCTCAGGCCGACTCGTGAGTTCGGTGCCTTCGGGAAACTCCGGATGGAAACCTGATGTGAGGCAGCAGTCGGGTGCTACGTGACGTCAATTCCCATGAGAACGGCGGCAGTATATTCTCGCGTTGAAAAAGGTGTCAACGATATTTCGAAGTGTCTCTGTCGTTGGGCTCCAAAACAAGTTGCGAAGGTTGTCCACAGTGGAGAAGCATTGGCAGAAAAGAATAGGACGAGTCGAGTGAGTACGGATCTTGAGGGACCTAGCTCTCGATCCTTGTTGTGATCTGCCTTGCCTTCTTCAACGGAGTGTAATAAATTCTGCCGTGTTCTTCCTGATTCCCACTGTATAAGGAAGCTCACATGATAACCTTACTAAGTACACACGACCTCTCTGCTGGTAACTGGCAAATACTCCTAACTAACAACACCTGATGCGGCCCGCTGATCGGCGTGCACCCGATGCTCATGTTCTTTAGGGCGGAGCGGACAGCAGATCCTTTTGGAAAACCGATCTTCTACGAAACTACGAAACCGGTTAAGACAGCGAGGCGGTGGTTCAAGACGCTACAAGTGCCCATAGTCGGGCTGCCTCGTTATGTCAGCAAACAATGAAAGTTGAGGATATAGCTGATGGAAGAACAACCATCATGGGCCAGATCCCCTGAAGCGCCAGGGAATCGTGAGATTACAACGCTCAATTCCAAGATAAGAGACTTAGAGATGCGTCTTGTTAGTCTCGAAACCCGAATACCTAACAGTCATATTATCAGCCACAGTTTTTGGTCACGAGCCCTCGCTGTTGTTGGACATCAAATGGCTATAGGGCTCCTGTTCTATGCGGTCATTTTTGCCATCGCAATAGTATTTGGGATTCTCGGAGCTATAGCCGGCAGGTAATTTGTTATAGGTCAGACAGAATCGGAATCGCCATCTCCGGGCGGCGTTTTACTCTATTGAGGTAGTCTCCGATGGATTGACCCTCGCTGTCTCTATCGCAGCTTCTTATCTCGGTCTGATCACGACTACCGAATCCCGGTGGCCGTTGCCGTCATCTTCAGTAACGGGGTTGGTTGGATCGTTTAACCCCACGCCATCTACGAGAAACTTGTAGGTATACTTGCCCGGCGCCAGATCAATACGACAGACCCATCCCTCGTCGTCTTTTGCACAATAGTTCTTAGTCTGGACCCAATTGTTGAAAGACCCGTAGATTGCCACAGCCTCCGCGCCGGTGTGCCCCGTCAACTTAAAAGTTGAATTGCCGGTGAGACTCAGTGTTGGCGGCGGCATCTTTTTCACGAGTATGTCCCCCTGCCCACTGTTGAGCGTTAGACCAGTGACGTTGCCTTTCCCATCTTTGCTGAAGGTGATATGCAGGTCAGGAATTTCGGTGTCATAGAACGTTGACTCGGATTCGGCTATAACCTGGCGCGGCCTCAGATATGAAGGCCTGACCCATACAGAATCATCCTTAACGCTTACATAGAGAACGAAATCATGTGTGAACTTCGGGTCCAGTTCGTATCTGCCCACGTATTGTCGCAGCAGAGCAGGAGCAACTTTGACTTGAGATATCGCGCTCGCTTTTTTCGGAATCGAGGTTAGCACTGTGGGCGTTCTGTCCCGCTGAGAAATCTTAGGTGCGGGTTTGATACCAACGAGCGCTATCAAGTGACCAGCCAGCGTCCCGCGCCAATTCAAGAGACCATGATTGCCGTTAAACTCGGTGTAGTGGACCGGGTATCCTTTGCTCAGGAGCGTATCTCTAAAATTGCGGTTAGCCGCGAGTAGTGTGGGATCTATCACGGATGGTCCATTGGATGACACGGGAATAAGGGAACGCCACCACCAGGTTCCTTCCAACAGTCCGGCTTCGAATGAGAAGCGCAAAGGCAAACGCGGGCTGGCGGCGAACTGGCGGTTCAGCCACTCCGGCTCCTTTTCGCCGCCGGGCTTCCACCCGAAAGAACCCGATTGGGAAAGCACGTTCCCGAAAACCTCCGCGTGCTTGAGTCCCACGTAAGCCGCCTGCAATCCTCCCAAGCTCGTGCCGCCGATGATCGTCTGCTCGGGACGATCGGTCGCGTGGTAGTTAGCTCGCACCCAAGGCACGATCTCCTGGGCCAAAAAGTCGGCATGACTTGAACTGCAGGACAACTCGCGCCAGCGATCGGGATTGTCTACCATCACGGCGACCAGCGGAGGGATCAGACCTGCTGCGATCAAGTTATCGAGAACAGTTGCTACTCGCGCCGTGTTGACGTAAAGACCGCCGTCTGTAAGTACCAACAAACCGTAAGACTTCTTACCGGCAGTGTAGCCGTGCGGAGTGTAAATCCAAATCGAACGTTCGTTGCCGAGAAGTTTGCTGGTGAATTTGTCGCGGTGCACTCGTCCAGCAGGAACTGCCGGATGGACGACGTTCCAGGTTTGCGGTTCAGCAGAAGGCAGTTCCACAGCCGATCTCAAAGTCGCCTCATACGGGTTGAGCTCGTTACTACGCTCGACGTACTGAAGCGGATTGAGCGGGTCGTTCCGGACGTCGCCAGCGAAGCGGGTTACGCCGCCCCACTCTTTCGGATCGGGAAGGTTCGTCGCGAGTTGATAGATAAAGCGCGCGCCCTTCTGAAGCCGGAATGTCTTGTACCACAAGTCAGTGTCGAGCAGTCGCACCATCGGCTTACTGACGTCTCCGAGACGAAAGACGAAAACGTTTTTCGTTTCCTCCGTTGCTCGCCAAAGCATTGTTACGAACACTTCGCGCTTGCTGTCCGTCGCGGGCTCGATCATTGGCGCACCCTTTTGATCGATCTCTTTCCAAAAACGATCAAGCGCACCCCGGTCACCGGATTTGAGTCGATCCTGAAGAGCCGCCAGCCGAGGACTTAAGGGCTGGTCGCCAACGTACGGCGGGGTTTCCTGATTAACAAACGCGTGCTCGCGTTTGCTGGCCTGGTGCCGGCCCAAAGCCAAGGCATTCGCCAGGCTCACACTCAATACCAGGATTGTAGACACACGTATAACGATCTTCGGCGTAATGCGAACTCGCATGGTCCGTTCTCCTATCAGGTGTTAATCGTTTACTGTCTTCTGCGACCGGCCAGGAACGAGCACATCAAGACGGCGATGGCGGCTAACTGCCATAGAACGCCGAACAGGTTATGGTGCGGAAGGTTGACGGCAACCAGAGCGAAGCCACCGGCGAGACAGGCGATAGCTATAAAGAGTCCCATTCTTATGGGTTTCAAATCAAAGGGGAGACCCCGCTTGATTTCACAGCAACTTTCCTTGATTCGGTCGAAGTCGCCGAAGCTTTGCCAGGCCGCAAGGTGCGCTTCTTCCTGCGTCATTCCTTGCTCGATGTTGGCACTCGTCCGCATCTGCACATGGAAGCGCAATTCAGCCTCGACCTCGTCCGCGATTTCATCGGGATGTTGCCAGGCGTGAATGAAATTTACCGTGTCTTTGACTCGGGACATTGGTTTTCACATCCGTTCAGTTCGCCCGCAGAGCCTTCATGGTCGCATTCGCGAGTCGCTCCCAGTTCTGCTCCTCTATAACTAGTTGTTTCCGACCCGAGCGCGTCAGCTTGTAGAATTTCGCGCGCTGATTGTTTGCGGAGACGTCCCATTCCGATTCGATCCACCCGCGCCGCTCGAGCCGGTACAATCCCGGATATAGCGAACCTTCCTCGATTTTCAGCTCGTCGCCGGAGATTTGAGCAATGCGCTGACCGATGCCGTAGCCGTGCAGAGGACCAGGAAACAAGGCCTTCAAAATCAACATGTCCAACGTTCCCTGAAGTAAGCCCGCCTTCGCTTTACTCACCAAGCCGCACCTCCTAGATAATCTAGGGCTTCAGCATAGCACGCACTACCCAGACTGTCTAGAGCCTTGTTGAAGCGGCTGCGTTCGTTGTTTTTGTCAATTAGAAAAGAGTTGTGAAGAGTGTCCACAGTCATGAGACTCCTAACACGTGTCCTTTGACACCAACCGGTATAACGCGGTTTTCCCACCCATATACATTGGAATCGAGGTCAAAAATACAGCGACTACCGGATTGTTGATTTGCCCAACAGTTGATTGGATCGCAGCGTGAAACCATCTCCCCACGCTTCGAAGAAATCCCAGACAGTGCAAGAGAAAAACTGCCCGCCCGAAGCGGTGAATCAGGGAAACGAAGGCCGTTTTCGCCAGGCGTTTGATAATGCGCCGATCGGAATGGCGGTGATCGACTTCAACTTTCGCTTCCGCCGCGTCAACGCCGCACTCTGCCGCGCGCTCGATTACAGTGCCGCGGACCTGCTCGAACAACGTCTCGCCGACATCACGCATGCCGATGACGTCACGCGAGGCACTGCTTTAACCGAACAACTCCTGCGCGGCGAAATCCCGAGTTACCGGATTGAAAAACGTTTCATCAAGCGAAGCGGCAGCATTGCGTGGCTCGACGTCACGGCCGTGCTGATGCGCGACGACGATGGTGTCCCACTCTACGGTCTCGCGATGATCGAGGACATCACGGATCGCAAACGTGCGGAGGAAGCACTGCGCGCCAGTGAAGAACGCTATCGTTCGTTTGTCGTGAATAGCTCGGAAGGAATCTGGCGTCTCGACGTCGAAGAACCGATAGACGTCAAGCTTCCTACGGACGAACAGATCGGTTTGTTCTACAAGCATGGCTATCTCGCCGAGTGCAACGACGCCATGGCCCGCATGCACGGCTACGAACGCGCCGACGACGTGCTGGGTCTGCGTTTTGGCGATTCGAAATTTACGTCGCACCCCGCGAACACAAACGTGATGCGCAAACTGATCGCCAGCAAATACAGGTTGCTCGACCTGGAAACCGCGCAGTTTGATAACCACGGCGGAACGCGATACTTCTCCAGTAATCTCATCGGCATCATCGTCAACGGAATGTTGCTTCGCGTTTGGGGCGTGCAGCGAGATCAAACCGAACTAAGAACAACCGCGCTCAAACTCGAGCACTCACATCAGCAGTCGCGCCAACTCTCCGGCTATTTGCAACGACTGCGCGAAAAAGAGAAGGCCAAACTGTCGCGCGAGTTACACGACACGATCGGACAAGCACTCGCGAGTATCAAGATTCAAACCGCACTGCTCAGGAAGAACATCTCCACAACTGGCCAGGTCGACGTGGACCACGTCACGGAAACGCTGGACGAGATCGGCCACTCACTCGAAGAAACGATGCGTTCCGTGAAAGCAATCTCGACAGAACTGCGTCCCGGTGTACTCGATAAGTTTGGTCTCGCCGCGGCGATCGAGTGGCAGTGTGAAGAGATCTCACGCCGTTTGAAGATCGACTGCAAGGCCAACGTTCCGCAGGAAGATCTGAAAATACCTCCGGAAATATCAACCACACTCTTCCGTATTCTTCAGGAAGCCTTGACCAACGTGGCCGTGCACGCAAACGCCGACGTGGTCCATATCAATCTCATCGTTACCGATGCGACTGTTTCGCTGGTGATTGCCGACAACGGCCGAGGCATAACCACGGAAGAGATCAAAGCGCCAAACTCACTCGGTCTCCTCGGAATGCGCGAACGCGTCGAGTTTCTCAAAGGTTCTTTCAGTGTTTCGGGCGCACCCGGGCGCGGCACCACGATCAAAGCGACCTTCAACCTCAAAACCGGCACTCACAACGCCACTGGAGATTGATAGTGACTAATGTCCTCATCGTCGACGACCACCCAATTGTAAGGCGCGGATTGAAGCAGGTGCTTCAGGACGAGCCGGAGTATTCGGTTGTGGAAGCCGGAACCGCTCGCGAAGCCCTCAACGAAATCAAACAACAGACTTTCGATCTGGTGGTTGCCGATATCGATCTGCCGGGCACGAACGGCATCGAGTTGCTGAAGGAGATCAAGCAACAAAACAAGGACACGCCGGTGTTGATGTTGAGTGTGTATCCTGAAGATCAGGTCGCCGTCAGAGTGTTGCGCGCGGGCGCTTCGGGGTTCTTGTCGAAAGAAACCGCACCCGAACAGCTCGTCGAGGCTATCAAAAAGATTCTCAATGGCGGCAAACACATCAGCGAGCGAGTCGCGGATTTGCTGGTCATGAATCTCGGCAGTGCAACCGAGAGAAACCTGCACGAGAAACTCTCAGACCGCGAGTTTCAGATCCTCTCGCTCTTTGGGGAAGGGAAAACCGTCAAGCAGATTGCCGAAACGTTGTCGTTAAGCGTGCCGACCGTGAGCACCTATCGCGCGCGAATCCTCAACAAGATGGAGATGAAAAGCACCGCGGAACTGGTTCGTTACGCGATTCAAAATCGGCTCTCAAATCCGAAATAGTCTTACACCAGCAAGCGCGCCAACTCAGTCACGATCAGCTTGATCGGCATCATCATCAACACCACCGGTACAAACGGCAGCAGCGCCGCCACAACCAAACTCACCACCGCGCGCAGTTCAAACGGAAACAGTTTCATGTCGTGCACGTTCGACACCACCTGATAGAGATCGGTAGTGGCCGAAAAATCCGGTGCTTCCAGAGCACCACTGCGAAACCGGTCGTAGTTTGTCAGCCACTTCTCTTCAAACTGCCGGCCCACATCGTCTGCGAGAGCGCCGTAGGAATAGATTCCCTCAACCTTCTTTGCGTGCAACTTGAACACAAAGATCAGCAGTGGTCCAACGAATAGTATCAGGACTACAACAGTTAGTCCGATGGCGAGCTTCCGCACCGTGTCCGCGGTGGCATTGTTATAGAGCAGTTGATTTGCAGACGCGCCCGCGGTGATAACGCCGAAGGTAAAAGCCAGCGGCATGAAGCCGACGAGTGAAGAGTTGAGAAACTTCAGACCGGAAGCCCTGTCGGGATGCGCCGCGATGAGACGCAATTTCATCGCGGCTATTCGAACGAGAAAGCGGCCCCAAAGCACGATGCGCCAGAGCCAGCCGAAGAAAAGGATCAGTAGCAACGGCAGACTGACAAACGAATACCACCAACCCGCGAGCGACATCGTGTTTTGGCCAGTCATGTACCAGGGCCGCATTCCGAGTGCGGGCAAGTGGCGCGCGACTGCGAACGCGAGCGCGTAAGCGGCAACGATTGCGACGACCTCCGCGAGTGTTCCATTCATCAATGATCGGTTCGACGCCACGAGGGCTTCAAAGCGCGGCAACTCGTCTTTTTGGATCACGCCGGCTTTGACGAAGTGATTCACGATTGCAGCGAGTTTCTTCAAACATCTCGGCTCGCAAAAGATGAAAAGCGGTGCGGCGATTAAAGATCGTGCATGCGTGCCGAAATCTGTTGAGAAGGACCACAGGGCGCTCCATCCTGGCGCACTCGTAACAAACACCAGCAACAGTAAGGGAAACCATCCGATTAAAACGCACGTGAAGACGCGTGGACCGATGTTCGTGCCGACGGGCCGGAACAGACCAAGCGAGCGTTGAAAATGCGGGAATGGTCCATGGTCGAAGGGCGAGTCAACTTGATCGACAGTAGTCATGAGCTACTGCCTCAACATCACGGCGAGAAAGGTGAGCACGCCGAGAATGGCCACCAAGCCGGCGACAACATTAGCCAGCGAAAGAGGAACGTGCGCGTAGTGTTTTCTCATGACTCGCATTTCGTGCCGGCTCTGAAGCGTCGCAAGCATGAGTGAGAACAGGCCGATGGCGATCAGCAGCAGGGCAAACTCACGTGGTCCCAAAAGCCGGCTCTCAGCCGAGTGACCTTGCTCGCGCATGTACTGAAAGAATTTGTAGATAGTGAAGCCGAAGCTGATCAGTGAAGCCGCGGTTCTCACCCACGCCATCATCGTGCGGTCGTGGGCCAGCCGCGTCCGAGCGACCGCGAGTTCTGTCGACGTCGATGTTGGTGGGGCTGGAGCGTCTACCACACTTAAAGATAACCGGCGCAGCGGGACCGTTACATAAGGCAGATTCTGTATTTGCGCACGGTAAGTTCTGTATTTCTGCCTTTTGTGCTTCTTTGTGGCTCAGAAATGGATCTCAAACGTGACGCCGATCGCGTGCAGACGTTTCGGTTGGGAGCGGCTGTCGGCTTGCCAGAGGTAATAGACGTCGAGGACGCGCTGGCGCCGGATGTTCATCAGCCACATCTCTCGTTTTGCAAACACGAACTCTGTCCCGAGGGTCAGGCGGAAACGGTTGAAGGTGCTGAAGCGCGAGTCGTAGAAGAGTTCGCCTGAACTGTACGGTACTAACGATCTTTTCCCGATGACGAAAGTCTTTTCCAGCTTGGCGCGATTGCGAAACCGCATTGAGAAGTCGCCGTTTATCCAGCGAAGTTCCTGCCGGTTACGATCGCTGAAAACAAATTTGCGTTGCAGTGGTTTGTGAAACGTCTGGTCCAACACGACGCGATGCTCGGAGAAGGGAGTGTTGTCCCCGAGCGCAAAGCCGTAGCGATAACCCGCGCGCAACGTGATTCGCTCCCGAAAGAAGCAATCGACGTAAGCGCTCGTCTGTGCTTCCAATCCTTCTCGTGTCTCGCTGGCCTTTTCCGATCCGGCCGTGACCACAAGGCGAAAGCGTTCGTTCAGAGGAAAGAAGAGATCTATCTCGGGCCAAATCTCCTTTTGCGAGTCGGATGTTTCCTGTCCGAGCGCGGTGGAACAGAACAACAGTAAGACAAGAAGACACGCTACCCTGAGGTTCGACATCTTCAACCCTCAGGTTGCATCGACTCCGCGAACTCTCTGATGTCGCGTTCCAGAAAGTAATTCAGCACGGTACGAATCGCGGCGACCGCGCCGAGTTGACCGATGTCGGACCACGTTGGACTGATCGCGCTTCTGACGATATCCGCGGCGAGTTCAAACTCGAGCGCCAGCAACAACCACACGCCGAAACGAAGAAACACCTGCCGGCGTTTGTGAAAAGGTTTCGCTGATTCAATCTCCCTGCGCGGCTTCAACAAACCAACGATCGCTTCAATCGCGCCGTACGCAATCAACAGTGCGGCAGCCAACTCGACGCCCAGCGCGATATGATCGGCGATGGTTTTAAAGAACTCTTCCATTTGTCTAAGCACGAACGATGCAACGAAAACCGAGATGACACGTGGACGTATCGACGGGTTGGGCCATGCGCGCCGCTGGCCGGTAACGCCGGCAATAATTCGGCGCACAGAGAAACGAGCCGCCCTTCATGACTTTGCGGCCGATGCGCAGGTTTGGCTGGCACGGATCGTAGCTGTCGTCGAGTGGCCCACCGCGAGGGTTGAGCGATCCGCAACAGGAGTGAGTCAGCTTGTGGTGTTCGAGATACCAATCCGTGGTCCACTCCCAAACGTTTCCGGCCATGTCGTAAAGACCGTAGCCATTAGACTCAAACGAACCCACCGGCGCAGTTCCTTCGAAGCCGTCGTCCAGAGTATTCTCGATAGGAAAGTCGCCCTGCCACGTGTTGGCCATGAACTCGCCATCAGGATTGAACTCCGTTCCCCAGGTAAACTCCGCCCCTTCCAATCCGCCACGCGCGGCAAACTCCCATTCGGCTTCGGTTGGGATATCTTTGCCCGCCCAACCCGCGTAAGCCATCGCATCTTCAAACGCGACATGGACCACGGGATGTTTGGCCAGACCTTTGAGCGAACTCGCTGGTCCTTGCGGATGGCGCCAGCTCGCGCCCGGAATGTAGGTCCACCAGTTGAAATGATTGTTGAGATCGACTTTGAACGAGGGCTTGTAAAAGACGACCGAAGCGGGCACGAGCAACTCGGGTTTCGCGCCGGGATAATCTTCCGGGCGCGGCGCGCGTTCGGCTGACGTGACGTAACCCGTGTCTTCGACAAAGCGGCTGAACTGCGCATTCGTAATGGCAAACTGGTCCATCCAGAAACTATTGACAGTCACCGGATGAGCGGGCGCTTCTTCGGGATAGTGGTCGTTTGAGCCCATCATGAAAGTGCCGCCCGGAATCCACACCATGTCTTTGGCCGGAGCTTTTGTGGTTACTGCTACCATGTTGTGTCCTCTTGCTTTGAAAAGTTGATCGCGGCCTTGATCGACGGAAACAATCGTTCGCGGCCGATAGTGGCAGCGACGCCGCTTCGTTCCAGCATCTTGCGGAACATTCCCTTGCCTCTCGCGATGCGTAGTTGTATTCCGTTGTGGTCCAACTCGGCACGCAGCGTTTCCAGGACATCCGCGGCGGTGGTGTCGAGTAGTGAAATCGACTCCGCGTCAAGCACAAGTACTGAAGGTTTGGCTCCGGCGTCGTGAATCACCTGACGAACTCGAGACGCGAAGTAATCCGCGTTGAAGAAGAGAAGAGATGCGTCAAAGCGATAGATCACAACGCCGGAAATCGGTCTCGCGGTTGGGTTTGTCTCCAGATTTACGAACTCGTCCTCGCCCGGCGTTTGGCCCAACACCGCATCGTGCGGTTTGGAAGCGAGCATCAACAACTTCAGCATCGCGAGGCCAACCGCGACGATCACTCCGCCGAGTACACCGATCGTCATCACCCCGAGCATCGCCACCACGGAGTGACGAAATTCCGGTTTGCTGATGCGGTAGTAACGCCGCAGTGAATGCCAATCGAAGAGCCCAATCGATGAGGAAATGAGAATTGCGGCCAGTGCCGCGGACGGCAGATAAGCGAGTGGCGCGGTCAAGAAAAGCAGAACAATCCCGATGGCGATCGACGTGACGACCGAGGTCATTTGTGTTTTGCCACCGGCGGAATCAGCTACTGCGGTACGCGAGTCAGCGCCGCTAACGACAAATCCACGCGTGAAACCCGAAGCGAGATCGCAAACACCAAGCGCCATCAGGTCGCGGTTGGGATCGATCCGGTAACCGTTCTTCGTGGCAAAGCCGCGCGCCGTCGTCATCATGCTGCAAAAACTCACGAGCATGATTGTTACCGCGCCGAGCGCCAGTGGTCCAAGATCAGCGACGACGACCGAGGGAACGTGTGGCGACGGCAACCCAGAAGGAATCGTTCCGATGATGCGAACACCGCTCGCATTCAGGCCGAGAAAATAAACGCCGATAATTCCAACAAAGGCTGCGACCAGCGGACCGGGAACTTTTGGCGTGAACCACTTCAGCAGCAGCAGAAGAAGGAGCAGTGAGAGACCAACGATCGCAGTGGTCCAGTGCAGCGCTGTGATCTGTTGGCCCAGGCTACCCAACGTGCGAAAAACGCCTCCGGAGGCAATGTCAATTCCGATCAGTTTACCTAACTGACCGACGATGATGCTGATCGCGATGCCGTTTAAATATCCGACGAGGATCGGACGCGACAGGAAGTTGGCAATAAATCCGAAGCGTGCGATGCCGGCGGCGATGCAAACCACGCCTGTGAAGAGTGTGAGCAGTATTGAGAGATCGGCGTATCTCGCCGCATCGCCCGCGGCGAGTGGCGCTGTCGTCGCAGCAACGATCGCACATGCTGCCGCATCGGGATTCACGATCAACTGTCGCGACGATCCGAAGAGCGCGTAAGCCACTGGCGCGAGAAAGCACGAATAGATTCCGACTTGCGGTGGCGCACCCGCGAGTTGTGCGTACGCGATACCGATCGGAATCGCCACCGCCGCTACCGAAAGCCCCGCAATCACATCACTGCTCAAATTCTTCGTGTCGTAAGTTCGCAGCAGGTGAATGCCGGGAAGCCAGGATTGAATCAGGGGCACTGATAACGAAGAATCTGGCATCGTGGTTTACGCCTCGACCTGCTTTTCGCTCGTAGTGGAAGTGGAATGGCTTCTCGCCCAACTCAGGTACGGCATCGCCAGGATCGCGCTCAGCACCAGATAGACGAGAACGAAAGGTCCTAATTTCTGATTGGGAAAGTTCGCGTGGCCAATCGCGAGTGCCACCGCCGGATGGCGAGACGACGTGGCGATTGCGAGCACAACGCGGCCCTTCAGATCCGGCCCGCCCAACAAATGGCCTACGATGATGCCGACAAGCGCGAAGGACGAGAGCGCGATCAAGGTTCCATCGCCAACATACGTGAGTATTGCGCGTACTGAAGTGAACAGAATCGGGAGACAGGCAAGGACCAGCACTGCCATGCCGACGGTGGCGATCGGTTTCGCCGCGCGTTCCGCAAACGAGCTCCACAAATGACGAACACCCATCCCCAGCAACAGTGGCACCAGCACCGACGAGAGCATGAGCGCCGCTACGTCTCTCGCTCTCATTTGCAACGGTACACCGCTGATTCTTTCAACCAACTCCATCGTCAACGGAATGACGATAACCGAGAGCACCGCGGTCGCGGTTAGTAATCCAATCGTGTAGTCTTCGCGTCCGCCGGCCTTCATCGCCTTGTTCGGAAGAATGGGCGGAAGAGGCGATACAGCCAGCGCAACGAGCGCGATTCTGAGTGGTGGATTGAGCTCAAAAGTGGAGTCGATTAGCAATGCAAACAACGGCATGATCACGAACATCGACACGAACGCGCGCAATAGTTTTCCCGGACAGCGAAAGAGATAGATCGCATCGGCGAACGTGGCTTTGAGTCCGATCGCAAACACGCTCAGCATGATGCTGAGTTTTATTAACAGCGGGACCAGCGTTGCCAGACTCATGACACTCCTTGCTACAAACTCATTGGTTGACTTCTCTCGATTTGCACCAGTCGCGGTGATGCTGCTTTGAACGCGCGAGTAGCAGACAGTTTCGCCGCTACCTCTTCAGCTTTTCTGAACATCGCGAGGTAGACTTCGCAGTACGGATCCTTCTCAAACATCGATCCTCTGAACGTGTAGGTGCGCACCGGACAACCGCCGTGACACATCGCGAGGTAATCGCAGTCGATACAATCGTGGGGAATGATCCGCGCCGGGCGTTCGACAAACTCCCGCCGCGCCGGACTCTCAGCCAGCATTCGTGTCAGGCTTTCTGCTTCATAGATGTTGCCGAAGAAGTGATCCGGATAACTCGTAACCCAACAGTCACATTGGGCCACGTACCCGCGCGCGTCGATCGAGATGAATTCATCAGCACAGTTAGCCTGCCAGATGCAGGGAAGGCAACCACTGCCGTCGGTAAACGTCTTCACCAGCTCGTCGATTGGTCCAACCGAGATGCCGCGGTCGTAACCACGTTCGAGCCACACGTCAGTCAAATCGGCAAAGAACGCGCCGAGTTCGTGTACGTCGAGACCGAGCGAACGCTTCGTGCCGTTTTGTTCGCCACCCGGAAAAGGTGTGTTGACCTGAAAACTCGAGATGCCGACCTCGTCGACGAAAAAGGAAAACAGTTGTTCAGCGCCGGCATCGAGCGTGGCCTGGTTTGGGACGGCGATCACGCCGATGTTGATGCCGGCAGCCAGCGCGGATTGCACGTTGTGTTTCCAGATGCGCGTGTAATCGGACGCTGAACCGTTGAAGAGCTTGCGATGAAGATTCGGAAAGTCCATCGAGGTGCCGAGGCTGTTGCCAAACATCTGCTCGATGATGCCGTTCCAGCGCCGGTGATAACCGATCATGTTCGACTGCAAACCATGCTCGACAAACTTGCCACGCTTCGCCGCGAGGTTTTGAATCAACTCGAAAGCGCGAGAGAACCAGTCGGGCGGAATCAACATGATCTCGCCGCCTTGCCAGTGGATCGTCAGCGCGCGAATCGCAGCAGCGTCCATGTGATCGAAGACTTTCGTCATAACGAGACGGAGTTGATCGAGGCTCATGCGATCGTCGGTCTTGTCTTCAAAGCAGTAATCGCAAGCGACGTTACACTTGTTGATGGGGAGCAGGATGATCGAGAAATGATTGCCCATCATGAGTGTGCCCGGGCCTCCATCGATCTGAAACTCTCGAGATCCTGTCGCACTTCATCAGCGGCGTTCGCGAGCGTTCGGAAGACGTGCTTAACGCCGTCGCAGTTGTAATTACGATCGGGAAACTTGAAATAGCCGTGACAACGATCGCGAAACTCGCATTCGTGACACTCGCGCGTCTCAGTGTTGATATCCACGTCCGCGACGCGGCCGTCGTCGCCCACGTAACACACACTCGCGGGATCGGTCTCGGTGATTTCCCACAGCGAAACGGGTTCGTTGCGATAGAACGAGAGCAACACCGAGTGAAAGAACTCGATCGGCTGGTTTACCGAGCTGAGATGCAGATAAAGATCGAGAACACTTTCGAGCTCAGTCAACAGGTCTTCATCCGGCTGTTGCACGTCGAGCTTAACCGCGTAACGCAGCGAGATCGCGAGCTTCACCGCCTTGCTGAAACCGGAAACGAGCGGAATCGTGATGCGTACCGGATGGCTATCGAGCAGGTTGGAATAACTGTAGAGCTGTTGATACTGCACCGGATTTTCGAGAACGATGTCGAGCGGTGTTCCTGGAGCAAAGTTTTCGAGACAACTCGTGTCTTCCCGAGTTGACGACAACTGCATGAAGCGAACAGAGGCCAGATTCGCATCGCGTAAACATTCGACCAGCTCGCGAGGCGACGACGAACGCACGATCACGTCACGCCCGCGATACCGATCGAACAACTTCGCCGGAACGTTATAAACGGGTGACGTTATGCTGTGTGCTGTCGCTACCATCCTCGTCGATTCACCCACGAGCCGCCGCCACCGGCGCGATTGGCCCAGGACCCACCACGGTTGGCCCACGCGATACCGCGGTTGTACCAGGCGCCGCCACCGCCTCCGTTAACCCACGAGCCGCCGCGATTGACCCAACCTCCGCCGTGGCCATTCACCCACGAGCCACGGTTGTTGACCCAACCTGAGGCATCAGCTTCGCCCGGCAGTAACACCGACCCGGCGACAGCGACACCGATCACCGCCGCGGACCACTTGCGTAAGCCCGCGAGGAAATCGCGGCGTGAGAGTAGCCGCTGTTCTTCGTCTTCGTTTTCTACTCGATGGTCCATGACTTTGAACTCCTAGTCGCTCTTTGTGACGGGTCCTTCATACGCATTCGACATGTGCAGCACGACGAAGCGCCATTGGCCATTTTGCTTGGCGATAGTGCCCGTAACGTTCAGTTTGTATTCGCGTGTTTTGCCCTGGAGTGAGTCCCTCGCGTTGCAGGTCGCAGCGAGCCACGCCATGGTGCCGGCGTCGTCCGCGCCGCCGGTTTTCCAGCCGGCGCAATCGGTTTGCAGGGTGCCCGGATCGTAATCTTTGAAGATCTCCGTGTAAGCGGCCCTGATCTCCTGCGGTCCCATCCAGTGTTCTTGTGCGCCAGTGCCCATCATCACTGTGTTTCCGTCAGTGGAATAAGTGTTCATCACGGCGTCGAGGTTCTTTTCGTTGAGCGCCTTGTCGTGGGCTGCCAACACCTGACGAATCTCTTCGACGGTGGGTTTGGCGGCTGTTCCAGATCTGTTGGCCGAATTCGCACTCGCAGTTTCGCCGGACGCGTGCTGGTTCGTGGGCGAGCCTCCGCACCCAGCGACACTTGCGGCCAACAACAGAACAAAACAGAGTCGTTCGTTCATAAGCGGTTCCCCCTCTTAAATTTCTGTTCACGGAAAGACCACTTTCCAATCGCGTTTCATATCCACGACGATCCACTTCTTCGCTCGTGCTTCGTCGAGTGCTTTGTCGAGGCGGCCGATGTGCGATTCGCGATCGTAGGCCCACTCGCGTTGCGCGTCGGTGTGATGGACCAGGCCCATTAACTTCGGACCCGCACCCGCGGCGGTCCATTCGAGCATCTGCTGGTCGCCGTCGGAGTTTCCGAAGGCGAGAATGGGCCGGCGGCCGATGAATCGCTGAATCCCGACCGGTTTGCCGGGACCGTCGTCGATGAACTCGATCTTCGATTCGCGCATGAGCACAGGTGCACCATTACTTGCCAACTGGAACCTGGTTACGAAACTTGTTCCCACAACCTGTTCCGGCGGGATGCCGTAGACCTTTTCGGAAAACGCGCGCATGAATTCCACCGTGCCGCCCGAGACGATGAACGTTTTGAAACCGTTAAGCCGCAAATAAGCGAGCAGTTCGAGCATCGGTTGATAAACAAGTTGTGTGTAGGCACGTTTGTGCGTGGGGTGTTTTGCGGTTGCGAGCCATTCGCAGACGGTGCTCGTAAACTCATCGGTGGTCATGCCCGTGTGCGTGGCCATGATCAGTTGCGCTAATCCCTTTTCACCTGAAGCCATGAGGGATTTCATGTCGCCATCGAGCACGGCTTTGAACGGCTGCTGTGTTTTCCATTCCGGATGGCGGGAGCCGAGCGCCTTCACACGATCGAGCGCAAAGGCAAATTGGAAGTAGATTGGTTGTTCGGACCAGAGCGTACCGTCGTTGTCGAAGGTGGCGATACGTCGCGGCAGCGGAACAAAGTGTGGACCACCTTCTTTCGAAACACTGGAAACGAATTCGATAATCGCTTGTTTGTTTGGTCGATCGTTCCACGACGGCAACGGATCAGACTGCGCCCGCGCGACGCTGGTCCAAACCAGCAGCAGCCCAACTATCAACACATAGCTTTTCGACGCCTTCACCATAAAAATCCGTGTAATCCGTGGTTAAAACAGCATCACCAAACGGCCGCCGGGAATTACAGCCGTCTCCGCAATCGACCGCGTCGGGCGAACGATCTGCAAATCGCCTGTCAGCCTGAGCCACGGCGTGAGGTGCAGGTTGTAGAACACTTCGAACTGATGCTCGACGCGCAGACGGCGATTTCCAATCGTGAGCAGATCGATGTTGTCCTTGAGCACACTGCTCAGGTCCGTGTACGCGTAAGCCACGCCGAATTCGTCGTTGCGGCGGCTCTTGATTAATCCGTTTCCACCGAGTCCAACATCGAAGAATCTGGTGATCGGACTCGTGCCTTTGTCGGCGACGGAAGCCTGGCCGAAGAATCCCCAACCGTCTCTGTGACCACGTTCGATGATGTACTGCCGGAAGGCATAACTGATAGACCACGAACCTCGCTGCGGTTCGACAGGGTTGCGCGGTGGACCCGGTATGATCACCTGCCTGATCGCATCGAACGGTGTGTACTTCTTCGTCGTAACGGCGCCGCTGAAGGTGTGCTTTGCAGTCTTGCCGAAGTACTTCACTGGAAAATAAACCGTCGGATAAAACGTAACGCCGTCGCCAAACAGGTTATCGAGACCGGGATCGAGCGTGTGATCGTTTGGATCGATCACGGCTATCGAGAAGCGTGGCTCGCCGCCTTTGACGTAAGCAAAGCTGGCGCCGTTGGCGATGAGGGGAACCTGACGCAAAACAGTCAGTGGTCCAATCTGAGCCATGTTAAAAAATCGCTCTGTGCCTCCGCCGCCGAAGAAATCTTCGTCGATTAGATCGAGCAGGTTGAATCGTCCGAAGGACACGGCGAACAGGTCTCCCTTCGCTAAGTCTTTCGGAATGATTCGCGTGAGGTTCACGGCCGTAACCGAGATCACCTCACCAGCCGCGCCCGGTACGATTGCAGCCGTGTTGACCGGATTGATCGATCCGACTCCGCCGAGTAATGGACCACCCCAACGTGCCTCCGCTTTGATCTCGGACGACCAGTATTTCCAGCCCGCAACCTTCCCGAGATCGAACTTCATCGTGAACTCAAACTTCCCGTTGTACTCGCTGCCTTCTTCGAGACCGCCCGAGGCGACGCCTTGAAAGAAGTTCGACAGTTTGAACTCGAGCTCGATGCCTTTTTCTTTCCAACGAGATCGCGTGCCACCCCAGTCGCCGGTCAACTCTTGTTGCGTCCAGAAATCCGGTTCGGGTGCTGGCGTCGATGGCGGGACGGTGGCACTCTGGCTGTAACCTAGCGAAAAAACCGCCAGCAAAACAGCAGCAATACCCGACACTCTGGTGGTGAAGTGCATTTAATTTCTCCCGACTCGTTGACAGGATTTGCAGAATGGACAAGATGGGCTATTTCATGCGGCAAACTTGTTAATCCTGTGAATCCTGTCTACGCAGATTCGTCGACCGGTGGTGGCGTCCACGTACCATCGAGTGCTGACTGTTCCGGCCAGTAAGTGCGAATGTACAAAGAGAAGTCCGCACCTTTGGGCGCGGGCAGCCAGTTAGTGCGTTCAGCAGGCGCATCCGATTGCACGTAGATCGTGACTGAACCGTCTGCGTTGCGCTTCAGATCCCGGTTCTTGGTGCCGAGTGAGTAGCGATTGAGTTCGTTAGGCGCGAAGAAATGTTGTTCGTCGTAAAGCGTCAGCGACCAGAAACCTTTCACTGGCGGCTCGCCTTTGCGAAAAGTCACTTTGTAGCGGTTGGCGCCATTGAGTCTTTTGCCGGACGAATCGAGGTCCTGGTAGAAGTACTTCGCTTCGTTCGGTTTGTTTACGAAGATGTTTGAACGAGCCACGGCTGTGCGGGTGAAGTAGTCGGTCCCAAACGCGGCGCCATTGATCGCCGTAGTCCAGTTGAACGGCAACGGAATGCCCGAGTTGCGGAACTGAAGCAATGGTTCGACCAGTTCTTCCTGCGCGCGTGTGGCTTCGTCGACGATCGCCGCTTTCAGTTTCGGGTCGTTTGCCGCGGCGTCGAACAGACACAAAGCCTCGGCGTAACGAACCTCTTCGCCAGGAAGTGGCGGCGCATCCTCGAACAACTTCGGCAGATCGTCGAAGAATGTTTTGGGATGAACCTTTGGCGTCTCGCCTCCGCCGGGAGAAGGTGGCGGAGCGGGATAATCAGGTACAGTAGACCAGTCGCGAACCTTCATGGTGCCGTCGAATTCCGACAGCGGATACACGTTGACCCGATCGATCAGCGGCTGGATCGCACGGCGGTCTTCATCCGTGTCGTCCATCAAGAGACGCGGGCAAATGAAACCGGTGTTTGTCGTTGAACGGAACACTTCATTGATGCCCTTTGGCGTCTTGCCGGTCCAGTTTCGTCCAACCAACAAATAGAACCCCGGTTTCGTGCCGTACATACTGCCCAGATTCGCAAAGCTGTCGGTACGCAGATCGACGATTTGGTAAACGTAGAAACGATCGCCCATATCCGGAACCTGGACCACAGCCGGCTCGATATCCAGCGCGAGTGGCCCAGCGCCGTAGACCACGTCCTGGTTGGGACAGCAAACGTCGCGTTGCGCAGGCTCGATGTAGTCCTGAAGCATCGTGATGCGATTCGGCGGCGAGGCTGGAAGGACGCCGCCGAGTTTGCCGGGCTCTTTTAAGTTCTCGAACAGTCTCCGCCGGTTGTAAACGTTTGATAACGTCCATGCCCAGAAATACGTGTCGCGCGCGACGAGACGCGCGTATTGTTCGGTGAAGCGAGTGCCGGTGGTTGGTCCAGGTGCGATTGCTTGCGCGGGCTTTACTGTAGCCATTGCTTTACTCCTAATCGCGGGCCATCGACGCGGCCATCGCTTTTTCCACATTCACATAAGCGTCCTTGGCCACGTCGAACACGACCTTCACAACCCGGCCGCCAGTGAATTCGAAAGTCGGTTTGTATTCGCTGCTGACGGAGTCGCCAGTGTCAATCCCGACGCTCAATCCTTCGCCGCACAACGCGTAGTGACCGCTCTGTGTTCGAAACGATCCTTCAGCGACTACCTTGTCGTCGAGATAGAGCTTCATCTGCCCCAGGGTTTCGAGCTTTTTGCTGATCGAGTCTTTGATGAACTCGACACCCACGATGTGGTTGCCGGAAGTGGGTGCAGCGACGGTCAAACGTTGTTCGGGCGGAATGCCGAGGAAGTTGTAAACAAAGAAGATCTTTCCGCCCTTGACGAACAGGGAATAACCGCCGAAGCGTGAACCCTGAGCAAAGATGACGCCTTGAGACTGGCCCGTGAATTCGACTTCGGCGAGAGCTTTCCACGAACTGCCCAAAGTTCGCGCAGCCGTTGCTTCAGGGACTTCAGTTGTTCCCGGATAGTAAACGTAACGGCCGCTTGCAGGTGCAGGTGCGTGAAACTCCAACTCGTGGATCAAATCGACGCCGACATCGATCAGCGGCAGCACGTTGTTCTTCTCAGCCTCAGCCATCCAGAGATCCTGAAGCTCCTTGACCTTGTCCGGATGTTGCGCGGCTAAATCATTCGCTTCCGCGCGATCTTCTTCGACGTTGAAAAGCTGCCAGACGTCCTTATCGAAATTTCCCTGATTTGACGGAACGGGAGCATGTAAGGTCGCTGCTTTCCAACCTTTGTGCCAGATGCCGCGCGTGCCGACCATCTCGTAGTACTGCGTCTCTTTGCGAGTCGGCGCCTTGGCGTCGTCAAAGCTGTAACGCATCGACACGCCCGCTAGCGGCGACTGTTCCATGCCGTCAATAACTTTCGGCATCTCGATGCCGCAGCACTCGAGGATCGTGGGCATGATGTCGGTACAGTGGTGATACTGATGCCGCATCTCACCCTGCGCCTTGATCCCTTTGGGCCAATGAATAACCAGTGGATCGCAAGTGCCGCCCGCGAATGATGAATACCGCTTGAACATCTTGTAAGGCGTGGAAAACGCAACGGCCCAACCGGTCGGATAATGGTTATAGGTATCCGGGCTGCCGAGCTTATCGATCAACGCCATGTTGCTTTCGATATCGTCGGGATATCCGTTGAAGAAACGATTCTCGTTGACCGATCCACTCGGACTCCCTTCGCCGGAAGCACCGTTGTCAGCGCAGTAGAAGATCACCGTATTGTCGAGTTGGCCCGACTCCTCCAGGTAATCGACGACACGGCCGATCTCTACGTCTGTGTATTCAGAGAAGGCGGCATAAACCTCCGCCATGCGCGCGAAGAGTTTCTTCTCGTCATTTGACAGGCTGGCCCATGGGCGAACACTGTCTGCTTCGGGAAGAACTCCGTCGGGTAGCGGATTAATCGGTGTCAGCTCCGTGTCGTTCGGCACGATACCGCGCTCGATCATCCGCGCCAGCACCCACTCACGATAAGCTTCGTAGCCATCGTCGAACTTGCCTTTGTACTTGTCGATGTATTCCCGCGGAGCGTGATGAGGCGCATGGTTAGCACCTGGGCAGTACCACAGGTACCACGGCTTGTCGGGTTCTGATTGTTTTGAATCGCGGATGTAGGCGATTGCTTTGTCGGCCAAATCTTTTGAGAGGTGATAACCATCTTCAGGCGAGTACGGCTGATCGATGAAATGATTGTCTTCGATCAGCGTCGGATACCACTGATTGGTTTCACCGCCGATGAAGCCGTAAAAGCGATCGTAACCGAGGCCGAGCGGCCAACGTTTCTTCGTCGCGCCGATACTGAAAGCGTCTACAGGCACATTGTGATTCTTGCCGATCCACAAGGTGCTCCAACCCGCGTCGCGCAGCACCTGTGCAATCGTTCCGTTCTCAGGCGGAATGTGGCCGCAATAACCCGGGAACCCGACGGCCATTTCCGAGATCGAGCCAAACCCGTTTGCGTGGTGATTTCGCCCGGTCAGAAAACAGGAACGCGTCGGAGAACAGACTGCCGTCGTGTGCCACTGCGTGTAAGTCAGACCATTTGCCGCCAGACGATCGAGTGTTGGCATATTGATCCGGCCGCCATAAGTGGACCACGCGGCACAACCAGTGTCGTCGTAGAGAATGACGAGTACGTTCGGCGCGTCCTGTGGCGCTTTTTTGTAAAGGAAAGAATTCCAGTCGGGTTTGGAATCGCGAAGGTCGAGTTTGATTGTTCCCTTAAATCCGTTCGGCTCGGTCACGTTTTTTATCCTTTCCATTTCATGCTGTTCGCGTGGAGTACTCCCGTAGTTTGTTAGCAAAGACCTGGACTTCGGCCGGCGCTCTTGTGTTGCTCGCCGCAAGCACTTGCAACGCAGTTATGCCTTTGCCGTAAGTTCCTTCCATGTCGCTCTTCTCGGCTGAGACCACGGATCCCTTTAGCGAGATACCGGCAAACAGACCCTTGCTGCGCGAGTAGGAAAGAATCTCCGCACTCATCGAAGCATCTGTCGAGGCCGCGGCTTCCCGGCCCACTGGTCCAGCGGCGACGGAAGCGTCTGCTCCCAACTCCACCTTGTTACTGACCAGCTTCTTCAATCCATTCGTGTTCATGAACAACAGCACCAGTTCGGTCGAACTGCCTCCGACCTGTAGTCCGACGCTGCCGCCCTTGATTTCGAGAAACGCGGGCGCCGACCAGCCCGAGGCTGTGCGGCAACTCGCAACGCCACGTCCTGCTTTTCCACCGATGATGAAGCCCGCTTTGACCACTCCCGGAAACACGGCCACACACTCAGCTTTGTTCAGCAGATCGCCGGGAATGCCTTTGTCAGGCGTGCTCATGATTTCACCGAACACTTTGGCTGCTTTCTCTGCCTGACTCGCGCCGTCCTTCATATCGTCGCCGCGCGGCAAAGCAGGTTCTGCGCTTGCTGAAACCTTCTCCTGTTGAGGTGTCTGCGCTGGTTTTGATTTTTGTTCGCCGCTTACTGTAGTGAACATCGCGACGATCGCCGCGATTAGAATTAGTCGATACATACTCCCCTCCTTCCTTGTTCTTTCTCGTTTCAACCCGCCGGTGGCGGATCGACGCTGAGAAGAAGTCCCAGGCCGACGGTTACATCGACCTGATCACCCACCTTGAGACCTTTCAGATTAGCTACGTTCTTGACCCGGAAACTCAGCACGCGCCCGTCCGGAGTTTTAACCGTCACCGATGGCGCGGTGCGATCGATCTCTTCGACCGATACCGTGATGGTTTGTTCGGCGTAGGCTTTGGCGCCGACCTTCTCCGTTAAAGGAGTAAGGGATTCCTTTACTTCTTTGGGTTCGGGATCGCCGGGCTTACGGATGCGCGCGGCAACGGCGAGTGTGAACGTTGCGGTCACCACGTCACCAACCTTTAACTGGTCGAAGCGTTTGAATGCCTCGCCGGCTTGCAGCGTAACCAGATTTCCGCGTGGACCTTTCAGTGTTACAGTCCGCGCGGTCTTATCGAGCGCCTCGATCGACGCTTTCATCGTGACGGATTCGGCTTCCGCAACCTGCGCACGCACCGGTGCGGCGACAAAAGCCACGGCCAGCAGCGCGATCATCAATAAGAACGTTCTACTTTTGTTGATTTGTCCAAGCATTGTTAGCTCCATTTTGAAAGACTCCCGCCACACGCTCCGTGTAGTTAGAGTTTGAACTTTGCCCCGAGCATGATGCCGTTCATCGTCGTCTTGAAAACAAACCCTTCATCGCTGACGTAGTCGGCGCGCAGATAGCGATAGCCGCCGATCAGTGCGATGCGTGGCTTTACTTGAAACCCCGCGCCACCAAACGCCTGGCCTGTGAAATCCGAACCGACACCAAAGCCGCCGACGTCGAACTTGCCGGTCACAAAAACTCGCCGTGAAAGATTCGCTGTTCCTCTCACGCCGATGACCGGGTCTGCCCAGTTCTTGCTTTCTTCCACGTCAACGAGCGGCAGGATGCGTGGTTGAAAAGTGAGGTGAGGCTTAACGTGCCAAATGCGCACACCTGCCAGCAGATCGATCGCTCCACGTTCGCGTCTCACCACGCGATAACCGATCTCGGGATCGATGATCGTTTCCTTCACTTTTACGTCGATGTCAGAAAAGAACGGGCTCGGCGTGACACGTTTTCCTGACAGCGACATGTACATCGCATCAGTGAGGATCATCCAGTTTCCCTTGCGGGCTTCGAAGGTTCCCATCATCGCAAAGTCGAGGTTGCGGAAGATGTCGGGGAATCTCGCGTCGACGATCGCGGTTTGCCGTTGTACGCCGATAGTGCCTTTGAGTCCGGAGAAAAAGATGTAAGGAGCTACATAAAACTCCCATTTCTCAGACGAACCAGTCTGAGAACCAGTCGTTGTGCTGGTGTCCGTTTGCGCTGACGCTGAAACAGACACCAGGGCGACGAAAAGAAGCAGTGTGATGAGTTTTTGTTTTGTCATGGTCTCGTCCGTGTTCATCCGTGTAAGTCTGTGGCCACAGATATACACAGACGAACACGGAGCAATCATTTTGCGCTTGCGGCTTTAGCTGCTTTCGCCGCTAGAACTTTTTCTTCTTTCAACTCCTGCAATGCTCTAACAGCCTTGATGTTGTGCAGTGTCTGTTCGAGAACGGTTGCCGGATTGAAGCTGGGCGGGAACGAACGCGGCGGATACTCCTTGAACGTGGCCGCGAACTTGAACACCTCTTCCATCATTCCGTAAGCGGAGCCGACGTGATTCAGGTTCCAATCCCAATAGGTGTTGGAAGTGATGTCGGCGCGTTCGTACGGGTCCTGAAAAAGGTTGTAGATCTTTTGCAGGCGCAGCACCTTGAAAGGTTCCGCCCAGACCATCATCGTGCCGGGAACTCTTTGCTCGGCGAAGACATACTTGTAATCGCCGATGCGAGCACCGACGAGCAGACCGTCATCGTCAGCGTAGAAAAACATGTTTCTGGCACTCTTTGTACTGTCATTATTGACAGCCGGGCCGCGTACCTTGCGCAGAAATTCAGACTGGTCGTAACCATCAAGGTGAACGCTGTATTCAATGCCGTTGGCCGTGTAGCCCTTTTTCAACTTCTCGACGATGTTCGGTTGACCGGCGATCGAGCACAACGTCGGAATCCAATCGTTATGACTCATGAGTTCATTCGTCACGGTTCCGGCTTCGATCACGCCCGGCCAGCGCACGAGACACGGAACACGAAACGCGCCTTCCCAGTTGGTGTTCTTCTCGGAACGGAAATGCGTCATCGCACCGTCGGGCCAGGTGTTCATGTGCGGACCGTTGTCGGTGCTGTAAACGACGATCGTGTTTTCAGTGATGCCGAGCTCGTCGAGCGTATCGAGCAGCGAACCGATCGTTTCGTCGTGTTCGATCATGCCGTCGATGTACTCGCTGTCGCCGTGCGTGTAGCGGCCGCGATGTTCCTCGCGCACGTGAGTGCGCAGGTGCATGCGCGTGGAGTTGAACCAAACGAAGAACGGCTTACCGGCCGCGTGCTGACGTTTCATGAACTCGATCGCGGCGGCTGAAGTCTCGTCGTCGATCGTCTCCATTCGTTTTTTGGTGAGTGGACCAGTGTCTTCGATCGTTTGTTTGCCCACTTTGCCAAAGCGTGGGTCGACTGTCTTGTCGTCTTTGTCAGTAGCCTTGCACCTGAGCACGCCGCGCGGACCAAACTTGGCGCGATAGGCCGGGTCTTTCGGATAGTCGGGAAGCTCGGGTTCTTCCTCGGCGTTGAGGTGATAAAGATTGCCGAGAAACTCGTCGAAGCCGTTAACCGTCGGCAGCGTATCGTTGCGATCGCCGACGTGGTTCTTACCAAACTGTCCGGTCGCATAGCCGAGATTTTTGAGCAGACCACCGATCGACGGATCGAGTTGACTCATGCCCATCGGCGCGCCCGGAAAACCGACTTTCGTCAAACCGGTGCGGATGCCGTGTTGTCCGGTAAGAAATGCGGCCCGGCCGGCCGTGCACGACTGTTCTCCGTAGTAATGTAGAAAACGCAGACCTTCCTTCGCGAGACGATCGATGTGGGGCGTCTCGAAGCCCATCAGACCATCTGAATAACAACTCAAATTTGTAATGCCGATATCGTCTCCCCACATGACGAGGATGTTTGGTTTACCTGAATTCTTTCCGTTCTGTTTTGCCATGCGTCCTCCGTGTTCCTTGAATGAGATTTATGATTGCGACGTGTTGAAGATCACCTGATCGTAGGACCAGAGCTTCTGAAAAAAATCATGCGGGTTAATTGAGCCTATGTCTGTGTCATCGATGATCTCGGCGATGCTGCGCCGCCCGTCGACAGAATCGAACATCCTCTTTTCTTGGGTGTTGATGACCAGAATCAGGTCGTGAAAGGGATGGCTTCTGTTTAATAGAACTCCCGCTGCGCCGGCAGGAAGCCGTTGCTGCACGCACATCGTGTTGGGGAGACGCAGCGGAACAAAGCTGGTCCAGCGATTGCCGGCAAAGGAGAAGCTAGCGCTGTTCCTGCGTGTTCCGCTGCGGCTGGCGACGAGGCTGTGACACGTCATCGTTCCACGCCACAGTTCCATCGCCGCGTACTGTTCGCGCTCTGACAATTCAGTAATCCGTTTCGCGTGGGGTGTTTCGGCGATCGAGCCGCACTGAGATAAGTAAGGCGCCTGCCAATACCAGCGGCCAAACTCGAGGCCGTTTCGTTCGATGAAGTCGAACACTTGGGGAACGGAGAAGGATCTATCGCGAGGATTCAGCAACGCGTCCGCGAGCGCGTTTGCATTCGACGCGTCTCGCGAGCCACGCAACAAAGTAGCGAGTGGATGATGCGGTGGCAGCGCTTCTACGACTGTTACGAGATCGTCGATCTCTTGCGGGGAAGTTCCGATTCGCAGTCTGCGGCAGTAATCCTGGAGCAAGTAAACGCCCGCGCGTCCGTAGGGTGCATAGACCATCAGATAGATCGCACCGTCAGGTTTCAGCGCCGAGCGAAGGGCGCACAATCCCGCATCCGGATCGGCAAGGTGATGTAAGACTCCGGTGCAAACAATCAGATCGAAGCGCTGGTCCAGCTCGGTGACGCGTTCGATCGGTATTTGCTCCAACGCAAGATTTGTCAGCTCATACTTGTGTTGCAGTCTCGCGGTGTGTTCGAGACTCGTCGTGCTGACGTCAATGCCAACCACGCGGGCCACGGGGCGGCAGAGCGCATACTTCGCCGCCTGCCACGTTCCGCAGCCCGCAATCAAGATATCCAGATCTGCCCGGTAGTGGTTGTCTGGCCAGACCAAGTGAAACTCGGCGCGCTGCCGGTTCTCGTCCTGCCATTCATCACGAGCACGATCCAGATTCTCAACCGGTGGGGGATACGGATGATCGGTGTAGAACTCACACACCGGATCGTTGAGTTCGGAGGCGGTCTGATCCAGATGGACCGCCCCTGTCTCATTGACGACGTACGTTTGCATCAATTACCCGCACCGCCCGCAGCCATTACTTTCTGGTTCTCGGCGGCTTTCTCGAGTGCCTGGTCGATGCTGAAACTTGCCGGTTTCTGTCGTGGCGGAAATTGTTTGAACGTTTCGAGGAACTCCGCTACCAACGCTTGTGCGGGTACGAGCAGAAACGCTCGGTCAGCTTTCCACTTGGCGTAGAAAACGTCGGCATCTTCTGTAGCCCGTTCAAAAGGATCGGTCCGCAGGTTATAAATATCCGGGAGCCGCTTCGTGACGAGAGGCTCTTCCCAAACTTTGAACCCCTTCGCACGTTGCTCCATGAACGTGCATTTCCAGTTGCCGTAACGCAACGCCATCAGGTCGCCGTCGTCGCTCCAATACAGGAAGCCCTTGCGCGGATTTTCTTTAACCTCACCCTTCACGAAGGGAAGCAAGTTATAGCCGTCGATATGGACCTTGAACGTCTTCTTGCCTGACTTGAAACCCTTCTTGAGTTTCTCAACCACGTTAGGATCACCAGCGGCCGCAGCGAGTGTCGGCAGCATGTCGGTATGCGAAAAGAGTTCGTTGGAAACTGTTCCGGGCTTGATTACACTCGGCCAGCGAATCGCGCACGGAACACGCCAACCACCTTCGAAGTTGGTGTCCTTTTCACCGCGGAAGGGCGTCGTGCCGCCATCGGGCCAACTCATCACTTCGGCGCCGTTGTCGGTCGAATACATGACGATCGTGTTGTCAGTAATGCCGAGATCGTCGAGCTTTTTGAGTAGCTGGCCGACATGGCCGTCGTGCTCAACCATGCCGTCCGGATAAACGCCCAAGCCAGTCACACCTTCTGATTCTTTCTTGAGGTGCGTCCAGATGTGCATACGGGTCGAGTTCCACCAGACAAAGAATGGTTTTTTATCCGCGACCGCTTTATCGATGAATTTCAAACTGGCGTCGAGGAACTCCTCATCAACGGTTTTCATGCGCTCGATATTGAGCGGACCGGTGTCTTCGATCTTTTGCGTACCGTCCGGGTTGAGGTAGGAATGCAACACGCCGCGTGGTCCAAACTTCTTTTTAAATTCGGGATCTTTGGGATAGTCAGGATTCTCTGGTTCCTGCTCCGCGTTCAGGTGATAGAGATTTCCGAAGAACTCATCGAAGCCGTGGGCCGTGGGCATAAACTCGTCGCGGTCGCCAAGGTGGTTCTTGCCGAATTGTCCACAAACATAACCAAGTGGCTTCAACACGTCGGCGATGGTTGGATCTTCCGGACGAAGACCGAGATCTGCGCCGGGCAATCCGACCTTTGTGAGACCGGTGCGAATCGGTGACTGGCCGGTGATGAATGCGGCGCGGCCGGCCGTGCAGCTTTGCTGTCCGTACCAGTCGGTGAACATGCATCCTTCTTTGAATACGCGATCGATATTGGGCGTGCGATAGCCCATGATGCCGTGGTTGTAGGCGCTGACATTGAACCAGCCGATGTCGTCGCCCCAGATGATCAGAATGTTTGGTTTGTCCGCCATTTTTCTTCCTCCTCCTCCTCCTCCTTTAGACAGGATTCACAGAACTAACAAGATTGCCTCAGGAAATGGGCCATCTTGTTAATGCTGTAAATCCTGTCAATGACTACCGCGGAAACAGCGGCGTCACAATGAAGCGAAAGCCGCAGTTCTCCGGACCTCCCGCCGGACTCGTGGCCCAACATCGCAGTGCGCCGCCAAAACTCACGGGATGTCTGCCAAACCGCACCAGTTTCGATACTTGAAAATGAACAGGAATGCTCCAGTGATTGCCGGTCCAGTCGTAACTCATCTCCGCATTCACCGTGTAGGTCCATGCATCGCGCGTGTTGTAAGCAAGGAACGGCTGAATGAAGGTTGAGTTAACACTCGCGCGGTCATCGTCTCCGGCAACGGACCAGATGTGATTGGTGAGCGTGCCGTAGGTCCAGGCGTTTCTTTGCTGCAAGACAAGCAGCGTTGGTCCAACACCGAATTTTTCCGTGCCGAGTAGATCGTCGGTGGCGGTCGGAATCAACAGAGCTGGTCCAACACCCCAGATAAACTTGCGTGGCTCTCGCGGCGAGAAGAAGAAACTCTGAGTGACATCTCCTAACCCGCTTTGGGTACCGATTCCGGCGACGTTGTGTTGATGAATGATTGGGAGAATGGTGCGGGAGATGAGGTTCCATCTTGTATTCAGTACGACGGGGATCACCGGTTGGAAATTCATCGTGTAACGCCAGCCTGAGCCGCTGCCCATGCCAAAATCCAGGTTCGATTGAAAGGGAACGCTGATCAGCGACGAGACTGGATTAGAAAGCTTCTTTGCAAGCTCGTGAGCTTCGTCGGTGCCGTTTGCAGGCTGTTGCGTTGTCGCTGAGTCGGACGCGCCCGATGGGCTTTGAGCGAGTGCACTAGAGTTGAGTGCGGCAAAAAGGAACAAAGTTCCACAGAGATAAATAAGCCCATTCACTGTTGAGCACCTTTTGAGACTGTTTGATGGCGTGAGGTTAAACGAGTGAGTGCAAAGAGATAATCAGGTGAAATCGGTATTTCAGGCAGGAGAGACTGTGTAAGTCAGGTGCGGATGCTACCTAGTAATTTTACGGGTTGTCGTGGTCACAGTCAGAGCGTACACTGCCGGGCAGTAATTCAGTACTTCGCAAAAACGACTAAGTTTAGATCCGCATCAGGGTAAGCCGATTCCGCTCCCAATTAGGAATCTCAGACAGAGCAGATGTTGAAGTATCTGCTCAAGACGACAGAAGCCCAGAACCTGAAAGTCCCCCTGGAGTTGCCAGCAGGTACAGTGCGGGTACCGAGGCAACTATAAGGTAATAAGGGCGTGTGGTTCGCCCCTGCGGCCCACCGATCTACTCGCACAATCGCATATATGAGATGTAACTCGTCGCATCTCTCTCGTCCCCTATTTGCGATCGTGGTATTGCTATACCACACTGCAACGATGGCATGTGCGCCTCTTGGTCCACGGCCAGCCCCTCTATTAATGCAATCAGTGCAGCAAGGTTTCTGGCAGCAACACAAAGGGACCGTCGTTCTCACAACCGCGTTACTCACCATTGAGGGGTTGTTGATCGTGGGATTGTTTCGCGAACGCCGCCGCAAAAAGTCTGGTCGTCGCTCACCGGCTGAAGCCGCGCTGATCAAGAGTGAAGAGTTTAACCGGCGCATCGTCGAGAGCAGTTCTGACTGTGTGAAGGTTCTGGATCTTGACGGCAATCTTATCTACATAAGCGAGCAGGGACAGAAGCTCCTGGAGGTCAGCCGCAGCGATGCTCTATTGGGAATGTCGTGGATCAACTTGTGGAACGGTGAAGACCGGCGCAACGCAAAAGCGGCGGTCGAGAGTGCAAGGAATGGTGCTACCGGATCGTTTCGAGGTTTTGGTAAGACACTCAAAGGTAAATCCAAGTGGTGGCACACGGTAATCTCGCCGATGTACGGCGCGAATGGAAACGTTGAACGGTTGCTTGCCGTCTCGCGCGATATGACCGAGCACGAACTCTCGCTCAAAGCGATCGAGCAGAGTGAAAAACACCGGCGGCTTAGTGAGAGGGAGTTTGCGACGTTGGTAGAGAACTCTCCGGATGTTATCTGCCGTTTGGATCGCGATCTCAGATACATCTACGTCAGTCCAATGCTGGAACGCGTGGCTGGTATTCCGAAAGAGAGTTTTCTCGGGAAGACCACACGTGAGTCGGCGCAAGCGGGTTTTGATTGGGAAAGTTTTGACGCTGCCTGTCGCGCCACAATGGAGTCGAGAAAACTCGTACAACACTCGTTTACTTACAACGGGCGCCACTATTCGACACGCATGATTCCGGAGTTCTCCGCTGAGGGTACGGTCGAATCGATCATGACGATTACCGAAGACGCGACCGATCGACTACGCTCCGAACGCGAGCTGGTGCAACTCACGGTTCGCCTGTTCGACATTCAGGATCAGGAGCGCCGCAGAATTGCGCGCGAACTTCACGACGGGACGGCGCAGAACTTGTTTGCGATCTCCATCAACCTGCAAAGACTCTATCAACTGAATTCGGAGAACGAAGAGATCCAGCGACTGCTTACCGAGTGTCTGTCACTCGACGAACAGAGTCTCAAAGAGATTCGTACGCTCTCTTATCTGCTTCATCCGCCACTGTTAGATCAGGCAGGTTTGGTTTCTGCGCTCCAGTGGTACGTTGAGGGTTTCACAAAACGCAGCGGCATCTTTGTAGAAGTATTCGCCGAACCGATCGGACGTCTTCAGTCAGAGATCGAAATGGCGCTGTTTCGCGTAGTGCAGGAGGCGCTCTCGAACGTGCGGCGTCACTCGACCAGTGAGACAGCGAGTATCAGGCTCGCACGCAGAGACGGCGAAGTGGTTTTACAGATCAACGATCAAGGTAAGGGCCTCGCATCAGGAAATGGTAGTCCCGACACAAACGGCACGGTTTCACTCGGAGTTGGTATTCCCGGAATGAAACAGCGCTTACGCCAGTTAGGAGGGACTCTTGAAATAACTTCCAATCACGGTGGCACTACAGTCTCCGCCGTAGTGCCGATCGCAAAGGGGGTGGATTATGGTTCGAATACTGGTGGCTGACGATCACGATGTTGTTCGCCGGGGGTTACGCGAACAGTTAAGCGCACACGATGGGTGGGAGATTTGCGGCGAAGCGTCGAATGGACGCGAAGCCGTGCAGATGGCAATGAAGTTATCACCCGACGTCGCGGTCATCGATCTGTCGATGCCGGAGCTGAATGGGCTCGAAGCGACGCGTCAAATACGGCGCGGGTTGCCGCGTACTGAAGTGCTGATCTTCACGATGCATGAGACCGAGCAATTGATTCGCGAAGTGCTTTCGGCGGGTGCGCGTGGTTACGTGTTGAAGTCTGACGCCGGCCGGCACCTGACGAGTGCGGTTGAAGCGTTGGCTCATCGCCGGCCTTTCTTCACGGCGAAAGTTTCCGAAGCGTTGCTGGATGCGTTTTTGAAGTCGAGCGCCAGGGAAGACGAGGGGTCGGCTTTTCGCACGCTGACGGATCGCGAGCGTGAGATCGTGCAGATGCTGGCGGAAGGGAAGAGTAACAAGGAGATCGCGACCAAGCTCTCGATCAGTATTAAAACCGTGGAAACTCACCGCGCCACGGTGATGCGCAAGCTCGACATCAGTTCCATCGTCGAACTCGTTCA
Source organism: Pyrinomonadaceae bacterium (assembly GCA_035279345.1). GTDB lineage: Bacteria > Acidobacteriota > Blastocatellia > Pyrinomonadales > Pyrinomonadaceae > PSRF01. Next base: position 34,519 of record DATEHX010000300.1, read on the forward strand.
CTACGCGATTCGCAACCAGCTCGTCGAAGCCTAAGCCACAAAGAAGCACAAAAGGTACAAATATGTTCATTCCTTTGTGCATCTTTGTGGCACGCAGCTACATAAACACCCCACACTGAAATACACACTCCACCCGATGTGCGAGCGTGGCTCAACCTCTTATTGTGCTTTCGGTTAGACCCTCGCGCTCGCTTAATGTTTGAGTCAGTCTTCTAACGAGCCATGCTGTGAGCGATTTAGTTGCTTTCGTGTTTAGAGACCAGTTTCGAGCTCCTGAAGTGCTGAACGAACTCAGGCGACGCGACTGGATATGGGTACGAGACCTCGACGAGGCGGTCGCCGTTTCGATCAATGAAAACGGCAAGACGAGGGTTCAACTCAGTGTCGATCCTTCAACTCGCGACGGAGCAAGCTGGGCCAGGTTATGGGGGTCGCTGTTGAGTTCGACATTGTTTATGCCGTTGACGGAAGTGATGGTGAAAGCAGCGGACGGGCTGACTTTTTCGCCTCGACAACCGTTTGACCAGCGGCGGCCGCCCGACGAGTCGATCGTTGAATCGCAGTGGTGGTGCGATTCACTTGAAGCCACAAACAATTTTAAGCGAGACGTCGCCGCTCTGATGGCCGGTAACGCATCGGCCATCTTTATGTTATTGCGGGCCGGAAACACGGCGGCGGTGCTCAGGCAGTTGAGCAATTACGGCAACACGATTGTCCATACGTCTCTGAGCCAGGAACAAGACAAGAAACTGCTTGAGTTGCTGGGCAACGGCAACAATTCCCGACAATGAGAGAAACGCGCACTTTTCCATCGCTGGTCCAGGCTCCCGTGCTTTCCGTAAGCCAGCCGTTCTACGCGAGTCTCTTCTATTTCATCGGGCGAATATTCAGTTGCTGGCATTGGAAAATGAGCCGGCCAATCACCAGGGGTAAAGAGAGTTATCGAGTTTGTCTTCGCTGCGGGATGCATCGTGCTTTCGACGTCGAAGGCTGGAGATCAACCGGCAGGTTTTACGCGCCATCAGTTGACCGGGAGACACGCGGATGAACTTCCAAACCAAGTCTTCAAGCAAGACAAAACGAAATTGCATCGCCGCTGCGACCGTGGTGCTGCTCGTAGTGACTACGGTGTTTACCGGAAGCCTCGCGCAGACGAAAAAGAAGAGGACCATTAAGTATTACACGGTCCCGGCGAACCAGGTCATGCGAGTGCGTTTGAACGACGAGTTGGATTCGGAAGATGCGCGCATCGGCGACACGTTTACCTCGACGCTTGTCGATCCGGTTTACTCGAAAACGGGTCTGTTGCTGGCGCCACAGGGAAGCATCGTTGGCGGCCGCGTCACGAGCGTTCAACGCGCGCAGAAGAAAGGGAAGCCGGCTGAGTTGCTCGTTCAGTTCACGTCGTTGGAGTTGCCCAACGGGTACCGGCGAGCACTCAACGGATCGTTGACGGATCTCGAGAGTTCGACAGGCAAGAGTGACAACGAAGGTACGGTTACGGCGCACAAGACCAGTAAGCGGAAAGCAAAATTCATTGGCGGCGGTGCCGCGGGGGGCGCGGTGATCGGAGCCATTGCCGGCGGCGGCAAGGGACTCGCAATCGGCGCTGGTGTTGGCGCATTGACCGGAGCGATCACGGGTCGAGTGAAAAAGGGCCACGAGGTGAAAGTGAAATCGGGGACGGAGTTCGGAGTGATCCTGAACGCACCTGTTTCATTTCCTGAATATCGGGCTGGTTGATCTGGTGTTGCCAGTCCAACGCGTCACGGCGTGTGGGAGTGCAGATTCACAGGAGGAATGCACTGAAACGACCATACGCCGGTAGGGCCGGGGTTGACGAGAGTCAAGGGGCGCCCCGGCCCTGCATCTCTCTGTGTCTCTGTGTCTCAGTGGTTCAATTAATCGTTAGGGAAACAACCACAGAGCAACCACAGAGGCACGGAGAAGAAGTTCATGAAACGGTTCTGCTGTCTTTTTCTCGTCTTAGCGATCGGCGCGATTAGTGTCGAAGCCAAGAAGCGTTCCCAAAACAAACCTTCCAAAAAACCCAAACGCGGACAGTTCGTCATCGCGCCGATTCCGGTTTCAAATCCGGCGGTTGGCGGAGGTCTGGTGCTCGTGGCCGGCTATGTTTTCAGACTCAAGGAGTCGGATACCATTTCGCCACCTTCGACGATCGGACTTGCGGGCGCTTTCACCAGCAACGGGAGCCGCGGTGGAGGTGTGGCGGCGCGGTTGTATTTCGATCGCAATCGTTACCAAACGACGGTCGCGTTTGGTAAAGGCCGCATCAATTACGACTTCTTCGGTATCGGAAGACTGCCGAACGGACCGCAGATTTCAGTGCCCATACATCAAGAGGGACGTTTCTTCTTCGGCGAGTTTCTCCGCAACGTCGGTAAAAACATCTTCATTGGCCCACGTTATCAACATCGCAGACTGACGGCGCGAATCGACGGCTTAACACCACCCGGCGGCTTTGTAATTCCCGATCTCGATTTAGAGTCGACGACGGTTGCACTCGGCGTTCACGTTCAACGCGACCTGCGCGACAGCACGTTCTACGCCACTAAAGGATCGCTCTTTGATTTCAAAGCCGACTTCTTCGACGAGTCGCTGGGAAGCAGACGGCAGTATCAAACTTACAAGGTATCTTTCAATCAGTACCGGGCGCTGGATGAGAAGTCAGTGTTTGCGTATCGCGGCGTGATCTGTTCCGCGAATCAGAGTGTTCCTTTTTACGATCTGTGTTTGTTCGGCACCAACGGCGATGTTCGAGGTTACACGGGAGGTGAATTTCAGAACCGCCGTATGTTCGCCGGCCAGGCCGAGTATCGCCGCCATCTAAAAGGCCGCTTCGGCGCGGTTGCTTTTGGCGGCGTCGGCGCTGTCGCGCGCCGTTGGAACGAGTTTCGATCCGATCAACTGCTACCCGCCGCAGGCGTTGGTTTGCGATTCACGTTAGAGAAGAAGAACCACATCAACTACCGTGTCGACTGGGCTATCGGTCGCGCGGGTCACACCTTGACCATTGGCATCGGCGAGGCTTTCTAAAATCCAAAATAAAAGCTTGTAGAAAAATGGAATAGACGTTCATAATGCGGTAGCACCCACACTCACAAGTTTAGAGGTTCCATCGTGACTCCCCAGCGTATTCAGCGAACCCGGGTGGTATACCGCGAGCCGTCGTTTCGCAAGGCGGTCACGATCTCTGTTCTCATCTCGGTAGCTTATTACGT
>DATEHX010000301.1:0-3091 GCA_035279345.1 Pyrinomonadaceae bacterium
TGAGATTGAGGTGTTGCCGGTTTCGCCGTCAGACGATCGGGCAAGACGCGCGTTGTATCGCGCGATCTATAACTTCAACTCGCCACTGTTTCGCTACGCGACGCAGTCAGTGCCGCCGATTCATCTGATCGTGAAACGCGGGCACGCTACATTGAAAGGCGTCGTTGCGAACAGAGCCGACGCGCAGCAGGCTTACATTCGCGCGCGCGGCGTGCCGGGTTTATTCAGCGTCAAGAACGAGTTGATCGTCGAAGGCGAACAGGCGCGGTAGAAAACCATCCACAGATTACGCAGAACTCTGTGTAATCTGTGGATTGCTTTTTGTAGTGCGTTTTGCGGCTGCACGCTGAAGACGCTCAGTTTCCACGATGGCCCGTTTGTGTGAGCCGCGCCCGATCTCGCCGCCCTCATCCTGAGCATCGATCTCAAAGACAAACAACTTTCCTTCACGACCCAGGTAGCGGGCGTTGGCTGTAACGAGAACTCCCGGCGGCGTCGGCGCCGTGTGAATGATGTCGACAGTGACGCCGACCGACAACTCGCCTGGGCCAAGCAGCGGTTGCATCACTCGCGCCGCCGCAGTTTCCATTAACGCGACCATTCGTGCGGTAGCGAGCACAGCGGGAAAAGCGTCGCCGTGTTCGTTTGAGATAGAACTGGCGAGATCTTGTGGTCCAACGACGAGTTCGGCGGTGGCGGTAGCGCCAATTTCCAGTTCAGGCATGTTGGCGCTAAAGATTACCGAGTACAATCCGCGCATGCAATCGGGAAAGAGATACGACGTCGCGGTGATCGGCGCGGGTGTGTTTGGCGTCTGGACCGCTTATCAACTCAACAAGGCCGGCGCGTCGGTGTTGTTGCTCGACGGGTATGGGCCGGGAAATAGCCGGGCGAGTTCCGGCGGCGAGTCGCGCATTATGCGTTTGGGTTATGGTCCGGACGAGATTTACACGCGCTCGGCACAACGTTCGTTACGAATGTGGGAACAGTTCTTTGCCGAGTCTGACAGTGCAACGCCGCTGTTTTATCGAACCGGCGTGCTTTGGCTCGCGCGTGAACCTGATGCTTATTGCGAGGCAACGCTGAAGAATTTGATCGCCGCTGGCGCGCGAGCTGAAAAGCTCAATCCGGACGAACTCCGCGTGCGGTTTCCGCAGGTGCAGTTCGACGGTGTTCACTGGGCAATTCTCGAACACGACGCAGGCGTGCTGATGGCGCGCCGTGCAGTGCAGGCGGTGGCGTTGAAGGCGCGCGCAAACGGAGTCGATTATCTCGAAGAGGCGATCGCCGCGCCGATTGTTGGCCGCGACGTGCGCACGAGTTCGGGCAAAGAGATCGCGGCTGAACATCTCGTCTTTGCCTGTGGCCCGTGGCTGCCAAAACTCTTCCCCGATCTACTCGGCAAGCTGATCCACGTTACGAAACAAGAGGTTTTCTTTCTCGGTGTGCCTCCCGGCGATCTCTTCAAAGCACCGCAACTGCCGACGTGGGTCGACTTCAACGACCTGGTCTACGGAATGCCCGCGCTCGATGGCCGCGGCGCCAAGATCGCGATCGACGCGCATGGACCAGAGTTCGATCCAGATCGAGGCGAGCGCGTCGTCGCTGCCAAATCGATAAAAGCGGTTCGTGATTATCTCGCTCGCCGCCTGCCAATGCTCGCCGATGCGCCGGTGACTGAAACGCGCGTTTGCCAGTACGAGAACACTTCGAACGGCGACTTCCTGATCGATCGGCATCCGGCTTTCGAGAACGTCTGGCTTGTCGGCGGCGGCTCCGGTCACGGCTTCAAGCACGGTCCGGCAGTCGGCGAGTACGTGGCGGCGATGATCTCCGGCAGCGGTGCCGCTGAGCCACGTTTTAGTCTCGCGACGAAGGAAAGGGTGCAGGAGCGGAAGGTTTATTAGCCACGGTTTAACCTAAGATGTAGAATGCGCCGTATGCGAATTTCCGTGGCGATGTGTACTTACAACGGCGCCGATTATTTGCCGGCGCAGTTGACCAGCATCGCCGAACAGACGCGTCACCCCGATGAACTGATCATCTGCGACGACGCCTCGACGGACAAAACGCGCGCTGTGCTCAAGTCGTTTGCGAGAACGTCTCGGATTCCCGTTTCGCTATATTTTTCCGATGAGAACATCGGTTCGGTTAAGAACTTCGAACGCGCGATTGGTTTGTGCACCGGCGACGTGATCGCGTTGAGCGATCAGGACGACGTTTGGAACCGAGACAAACTGCAGCGCATCGAGCAGTCTTTCAATGACAACCCTGCCGTTGGTTTGGTATTTTCCGACGCCGAGCTTGTCGACAAAAATCTAAAACCGCTGGGTCAACGGGTTTGGAATGCGGTCGGTTTCGACGCGCCCAAACAGAAACTGGTGCGGGAAGGAAGATCGCTCGACATACTTATTTACGGTTGGACCGTGACCGGCGCCACAATGGCTTTTCGTTCGGATTATGTAAGACTGGCGCTGCCGATTCCGACAAACATCGCCATGATTCACGACGGCTGGATTGCACTGATGGTTGCGACAGTCGCCGATGTAGTGTTTATTGAAGAACCGTTAATCAAGTATCGCCAGCACGAACGGCAGCAGATCGGCGTGCCGAAGCGCCGGGTAGCGCAACCGGAGCATGGCTTACAAGCGCTCGAATCCGCTCTGCGCCGGCGCGTTTCAACCACTGATTTGCACGAAATACTCTCGGTATTGGAGGAACGTCTGATCACGCAACAAAACTCGTTTGACTGCCGCCGCGCACTCGCGTTTGCCGCAAACTATTCGCATCATCTCGACGTGCGCGCCAACTTGCCGCGAAAGCGTCTCAGCCGCGTGCCCCGTATCTTGCGCGAGTTGCTGACAATGCGTTATCACGAGTATGCAAATGGTTTTAAGAGCGCCGCTAAGGACCTGGTTTCTTGAACACTGATCTCTCGATCATCATCGTCAACTGGAATGGCGGCGATCTTTTGCGGCGGTGCGTGGAGACAATTGTCAGTTCCGCGCCACGCGTAAGTTATGAAGTCGTAATTGTCGATAATGCTTCGACTGACGACAGCCTCGCACGGTTAAATGCGAGTGAAGCCGGG
>DATEHX010000302.1:0-4924 GCA_035279345.1 Pyrinomonadaceae bacterium
GTATCCGTCGACGCTGATCACGACCGCCGATCACGACGATCGCGTGGTGCCCGCGCACAATTACAAGTACGCGGCGGCGTTGCAGGCCGGACAGGGTGGCGACAATCCGATCCTGATCCGGATCGACACCAACTCAGCGCATGGCGCGAGCAACACGACGAAAGCAATCGAACAGCAGCGCGACATCATGGCGTTTCTGTTTGATAACCTCGGAGTGGAGTATAAATAGACAAAAAGCAATCCACAGATTACGCAGATATTTGTGTAATCTGTGGATGGAGCCTATTTAAACTTTCGAATCGGATGCGCTTCGGTGTTGAAGATCACGTTGCGGAAGTTGAGGGTATCGTCGGGCGAGAAGAGCAGGTAGAAGTATTTGAAAGTCTCCGCAAAAAGGAAGCTCTGCATAGAGTCTGTCTTTTCTTTTGTTCGGACGTCCTTTAGCGCTGCATAAGCGACGTCAGTGCGGCAGTGCTGCACGAAGTCTTTCCAAAGTTTCTCGCCGATGAAGAGGTAAGTCGACGGATCTTTGGTGAGTTTATAGAGGTAGTAAGTCGACTCCACGATCTCCGGCCGCAACGGATAACCGGGTGAGGTGATCTTGCGCGCGCGATAATCAAACTCTTCCGGTTCAATCCCCGCTTCATCCCACATTGTGTACGCCGAGAGTTGCAAACGCCCCGCACGTTCCACGTCACCCGACAGCGCCAACACCGCAGGGAAGAACGCGTCGAGCGCGCCAAAAGTTGAAGCACGACGCGCGCCGGTGTTCATGTCAGCGTGGCCGTACCACAGTAGCGTAGCTGGACCAGCCGGCAGATCCGTACGCGTAACCTCTTCGGCGAGATATTTATTGATGGCGACGATACTCTCTTCCCACATGCGTTTGCAGTCGCGATCGCCAAACAACAGCCAGCACTTCAAAAGATACTCGTAGTAACTGTCGATCGCGCCGCTGATATGACTGTCCGTGTTGGTCCATTCGCCGGTTTCGACGTTGATCCACTCGCCCACGAGGCCGATCTTCGAACGGCGGTTGTACGTTTCGACGAGTGCGCGTTTCGCTTTGTCGTAGAAGATCGGTTTGCCGGTGAATTTGCTGAGCGTGCCAAACTCGATCAGCAGCGTTCCCGTTTCCGCCGGATTGCTGACAGGCTTGCTCGTCTTGCCGGTTTTCAGGTTCACGTAGCGGTACGGCATTCCGGTTGGCGAATTGAAAGCGGGCAATAGTCGATTGCCGAGATCTTCAGCGAGGTTCAGAAAGCGCTTGTCGTTGGTTAGTTGATAATTGGTGAGCAGTCCGCCGAGCAGTCTGATCGTGATCTCGAAGTTTTGCACTTCGATGTCTTTGTCGAACGAGAGATTCTCGAGAATGTATTTCTGCGTTGCCGCGGCTTCGTCCGTGAGACCCATGAGGATCATCGTGTCGAGCGCGTCGACCGGCGTCATCAAAAGCGGCTGCGCGTACCAATCGTGGTGAGTTTTAGAGAGTGGTTTTAGATCGTCGTGGCCCCACGCGTATTTCTTGTAGCCGTTCCACGCGTGGAGAAATTCCGCTTTGACTTCGGCGGCGAGCTTTTTCTGAGCAAAGCAGGAACCACAGATTACACAGATTACACAGACCGTGAAAACGAATCTGTGTAATCTGTGGATGGTTTTACTTACGTTTCCAGCGAACGCCATCATTAGTGTCTTCGAGGATGATGCCGCGGTCGGCGAGTTCTCGACGGATCTCGTCGGCACGTCCGAAGTCGCGGCGGCGGCGCGCCTCCTGCCGTTGATCTATCAGTGCCTGCACTTCGCTGTCGAGCATCTCGCGTTGGGTATTGCCGAAGATGTTCAGCACCGTGTCGATACGATCGATTACTTCGAGCAACTCGCGCTGGTTCTCGGCTTTCACCTGTTTGCGCGCGAGAGCAGTGTTCACTTCACGCGAAAGATTATGGACCACCGCCAGTGCAACCGAAGTGTTCAGATCATCGTCCATCCCTGCTTCAAATTCCGTTAGAGCTCGCTGAGCTGCTTCATGTAGCTTGTCGTTAGATCCCTCGCTGGTTTTTGCTTCGCTCAAACGTGCCCTGAAATCGCGCAAGCTCGCCACCGTCTTCTCCGCACCCGCAAGCGCGTCAAACGTGAAGTTGAGCTGCTTGTTGTAAGGCACACTCAACAGAAAGTAGCGAATCGCAGCCGGTGAGAAGCCCTTCGCGGCAATGTCGCGGAAGGTGTAGTAGTTGCCCTTCGACTTCGACATCGTTTCGCCTTCGACCTTCAGATGTTCGAAGTGAATCCAGTAGCGCACAAACTGTTTGCCCGTTGCGCCTTCACTCTGCGCGATCTCATTCTCGTGATGCGGAAAAACCAGATCGATACCGCCCGCGTGAATATCAAAACTCTCGCCGAGATATTTCATCGACATCGCGGAGCACTCGATGTGCCAACCCGGACGGCCGCGGCCGATTTCCGTGTCCCACGCCGGTTCGGTCTCACTCGCCGGATCTTTCCACAGCGCGAAGTCGCGCGCGTCTTCCTTCTCGTACTTATCCGTATCGACGCGCTCGCTGGCGCCCGCAATGTTGCCCGCGAAATTGATCTTCGAAAGCTTGCCGTATTCGGGAAACGAAGCGATGCGGTAGTAGATCGAACCGTCGGATCGATAAGCGTGACCGGTGGCCAGCAGCTTCTCGATCAACGTGACCATCTCGGGAATGTGACGCGTCGCGCGTGGCACGACTTCGGGGCGTTCGCAGCCGAGCGCGTCGAAGTCTTCCCACAGTGCGTCGATGTACTTGGCGGTGTATTCGTCGATCGTCATACCGCGTTCCTGCGACTTGGCAATGATGCGATCCTCGACGTCCGTGATGTTCATCACGTGCGTGACCTTGTAGCCTTTGAACTTCAGATAACGGCGGACAATGTCAGCGGCGACGGCGCTGCGGAAGTTGCCGATGTGGCCGTATTCCCAAACGGTTGGACCACAATAATAGAACCGCACCTCACCTTCGTTCATGGGACGGAACTCTTCAATGCGGCCCGATAGCGTGTTACGAAACTTGAGCATGGGTTAGTAATTGTCGATTTTCGATTGCCAATTGCCGATTTACAATACAGGGTCAAATCGAAAATCGGCAATCGACAATCGGCAATGTCAGAAATGTTTCCAGCCGCCGGGGTTCAGTTCCCAAATGCGAGGACCCTCGGAAATGCGAACGCCGTCCGCGTGAATCCCGACTTCTCCAATCCGTGTGATCTGTGTGCCGTCGACGCGGCGCGGCAGGCGCGCAACATCAGCGGGCTTCACCGTAAACAACAGTTCAAAATCCTCACCTCCGTGTAGCGCGAGTTGCAGCGGATCGAGCGCGCGGCGGCCACACAATTCAACCACCTGATTATCGATCGGCAACAGCGACGACTCGATCCGTGCGCCAACACCACTCGCCGTGCACAAATGATTCAGATCCGACGAAAGCCCATCGCTGATATCGATCATCGAACTCGCGAGACGCTCTTCGCCAAGCACCATTCCCCAACCAACGCGCGGCTCCGGTCGCAGTTGACGCAACAACACGTGATCGATCTTTTGCGAATCGTCGTCGGCGAGATTCTGTTCCGCGAGATGTGCGCCGCGTTCGATCAAACGCAATCCCGCCGCGGCGCCGCCGAGCGAGCCCGTGACGAAGATCTGATCGCCCGGCTCGGCCCCGACACGTTTCACCGCGAGCCCGATATTGCACTCGCCCAGAACAATCGAATCCATAACAATCTTTTCATTCGTTCGCGACGTGTCGCCGCCGATCAACTGTACGTCGTAACGTTGCGCGAGTTTCGCAAGCCCCTCGTAAAACTGATCGACGAAGTCTGTTTGCCAAACATCATCCGGCACGCCGATCGAGATCAGCGACCAACGTGGACGCGCGCCCATCGCCGCGATGTCGGAAAGCGAAACCGCGAGTGCTTTATGGCCCAACAACAACGCGGGCGCGGTGGTGCGGCGAAAGTCGATGTCTTCGACAAGCAGATCAGTGGTGATTACGATTTCCTTTTCCGCGGCGCTGCGAACGACGGCGGCGTCGTCGCCAATCCCGGCACCGAAACGCCGGCGAAGGGAATCGATGAATTCAAATTCGCTTCGTGTCATCCGTTAGAGGTTGCGACGAAGCGAATCAAGACCTGCTTCTATGGTTTCGATCGGAGTTGAAAAGGAGAATCGCAGATGACCTTCACCGTCTGGACCAAAAACGATTCCGGGAACAGTCGCGACTTGCGCGCGGTTCAGCAGTATGTCTGCTGCTTCGCGGCTATCCTGATGGACCAGGCGCACGTCGGGAAACGCGTAGAACGCGCCGGCCGGAGATTCGCACGTGAGTCCGAGTTCATTCAGACCTGACAAAAGCAGATCGCGCCGCTTGCGATATTCATCGCGTGCCTGATCGAGCAGCGCGGGATCCATGTTCATCGCCGCAACGCCCGCCCACTGCGTTGGCGTCGAGACACCGTTGGACGAATACAAAGTCGCTTTCTTCAAACCCGTCATCCACGGCTCGGGTGCGACAGCATAACCAAGACGCCAACCGGTCATCGCATACGACTTGGAAAACGTGAAGCAGGTGATCGTACGTTCCCACATTCCGTCGAGCGAAGCGATCGAATAGTGCTCGCCTTCGTAGACCAGGTCTTCGTACGCTTCGTCGGCAATCACGACGAGATCGCGTTCCTGCACAAATTCAGCGACGGCTTTGGCTTCGTCAGGTGTGAGCACGACGCCGTTCGGATTCTGTGGCGTGTTGTAGTAGATCGCTTTGGTCCGTTCGGTTGCGTAACGCGCGAGTGTTGGACCAAAACCGTTTTCACGCGCTTCGCTGGTTGGCACGAATACGCTGCGGCCCTGGCAATGGGCCACGAGATCTTTGATGGGCGTCCAGTAAGG
>DATEHX010000303.1:0-4367 GCA_035279345.1 Pyrinomonadaceae bacterium
CCTTGCTGATGCTGGCGATCGATCTTGTCCGGTCCGCCACCGAGCCGCAGACGGTTTTCGAGCTGCTGGAGTTGAAAGGTAAGTTCGCGTAAACGAGATACAGGTTGTCGTGTAGCAGCGTCAGATTTTTTCATGTCGTCAGTTGTTAACCCTGATGCCAGATACGATTGAGCAAGGCCGTGGTGTTTGCCTTCGCCGGTATGCCTTCAAGAATCAGCACTCTCGAGCCGCGCAACTCCAACACGCCGCGGCCACCGGCAGTTTTCCATTCGTGACGTTCGCCGCGCTCGGTCGTCGACACAGTATCAGTATTCTTCGCATCAGGATAACGCTTCCACGTTCGTTCCAGGTAAGCAATAAAGAAGTCGCGCGCGTCCAAAGCCGTGTCCCAGGTGGTGAACTGCGCAATAAACACGTCCGACCGGTTCGCGCCTTCATAAAGCGCGTATCGATCGCCACCCCAACCGGCCGAAGCCTCTTTCGACGTCGCCGAACTGTTCAGGTACTCATCGAGAATCAAATAAAGGCCCCATTCGCCGTTAACGTCCGTATCGATCCGTTTCCACGTTGGTCCAAGCAGCAGCTTCAGATCGGGCAGTGTGACTTTGACCGGCGCTTCGTGCGAGAAATATTTGTCGGGATGAATGATCTGCTCGCTCGATTGCGGCAACTGCGTGAAAGCTTTCGAGACGAGGTCCCAACCACCGCGCCGATAGACTTGCGTGGCCCAGTTTGATCCGGCTTCATACGGAAACAACAACGACTCACGCAGCGCCCGCGGCGCCTGTTTAAACTGCTCGGAAGAATTTTCCTGAGTTCCCAGACTCTTCATAAAGGCCAGCGCGACCATCGGATGCCTCGTCATGTAAAGCGTCATCGCGAGTGTCGCATCGCCTTCAATCAAAGCGTGGGCAGCGAGCTCGGCATCAGAGTCGCCTTTCGGCCACTTCTCGAATCGCTTGAGATCGAAGTGCTGATCCTGTAACGCGTGCGTCAGTTCGTGGGCCATCACTGGTTTCTGGCCTTCCAACTCGATCCAGTCAGCCAGATAGAATTGTTGCGCCTTTGGATCGTAGTAACCGGCGACCTGTTCGGTCAGCAACTTGATCAGAAACGACCGGTATTGGAAGTTGTCCGGCGCCAGGCCAAAGGCGCGGAGGAACACTTCCGAAGCGTGCATCTCGGCGGGCGTGGTGTCGGTGTCGAGGTTCTTGACGATCATCCGCTCGATGTCCGAACGCGATTGGGCGCCGCTCTTAACAGCCCGCAAAATCGAGAGTTCGCGGAGTTCGCTGGTCTCCTTCAGCACGGCGTCCGTAGTGGAAATAATTGCGGCATTCTGGGCCGTCGCTGTCGCACCTGCCTGCGCATGGCTGCGCGTAGTCAGGCTGACGGCACAAAGACAAAACAGGATCAGGAAAGCCAGCCCGCGATTAATTTGCTTTGACATATTGGTGGTTCACTCTTTATAGTCCGCTAAACGTTACAGCCTGGTTCGACCGGAGATTAAGTCCTTCGTGCACTCTGAAAGAGTTGAAGGTTTTGTTCAGATGACAAGCCCCGCTCCCGACGATGTATTCGGCGTTTGGCACGAAACGGTACTGCGCGTCCGCTATGCCGAAACGGACAAGATGGGCATTGTTTATTATGCCAACTATCTCGTCTGGTTCGAAATCGGGCGCACCGACTATTGCCGCGCGCGCGGATTTTCTTATCGTGACATAGAAGAGAGCGAAGATGCGTTCCTGGTCGTGGCCGAGGCATATTGCCGTTACAAGGCGCCCGCCTATTACGACGACGAGCTAATAGTTCGTACACACATAACAGAATTACGTAAACGTTCGCTTCGTTTCGGCTACGAGATCGTCCGCGCTGCAACGGGACAGGTGGTTGCCGAAGGTGAAACTGGTCATGTTGTCACTGATGGGAGTGGCCGCGTACGATCGTTGCCGGAAAGATACGCGCAAATGTTATTAGCGCCGCCCATCATCAAACCTCACTCAGGTGCCATCGTTCCAAGCGAGACCGCGCCTGAATAGGACGTATAAGTCCTATAGGATCTATTCTTTCTTCACTGCCACAACTCACTACTCCACGGTGTTTCAAAAGTAAGCGCAACGCATCCAGCGAATCTTTGTAACTTTTTCTTGATTTAGTCGTTTTAACTTCAGAGCCGTCGCTCGGAAGATAAAAGCCCCGTTGCTACTTGCGATAGCAACGAGGCCCTGATGACAACACAAGTTCGTTAACCTTGCAGCGAACGAAGATGCATCGTCGGCAGCGGCATCTTAACGTACATGGTTACGAGCTTCAACCTCGGGGAGGTTCTACCATGCGCCGCCATGTGTTTTCTTTTGCCGTACTCCCGTTTGTAATCTCCACCTTCGCTCTGACCTACACCAGAGCTCAAGCCCAGACACCAGACGAAGCCATCAACCACTTCAAAACCGCTATGAAGCTAAGCGATCGTGGCGATGCCGAGAAGGCCATTGAGGAATACTCGAAAGCCATCGCACTCAGCTCGCGCTTAGACATTCGCAAGAAAGATGAGCCACGTGTTTCTATCCACTCGTTCTCGAGCGCAGATGAAAATCTTGATCTTTCAAGTGAAAACATACGAGTAATCGATCCGTTCACTGCGCACGCGTACAACAATCGCGGTCTCCTGCGTTATCAACAATCTGATTACGTCGGAGCTATCGAAGACTTCAACGCAGCAATCCGCATCAGGCCAGGACTGGCCGCTGCTTACTTGAACCGCTCAGCCGCGTATCGCATGAGCGGCGATTTGCAAAGCGCCTTGCAAGATCTCGATCGCGCCATCAAACTCAAGAAAGATTTCTTTCAAGCCTATAACAACCGTGGCAGTCTGCATCACGATCTAGGTCACGACAAAGAAGCCCTCGAAGATCTGAATCGGGCTATCGAGTTGAAGAACAACGTTGGCGACAGCTATTACCTTCGTGGTTACGCTCACCTCGCTATAAACAGTCTCGATGCTTCAGTGAAGGACTTCAACCGGGCGATCGAACTGTCGCCGAAGATGGCGTGGGCTTATCTCGGCCGCGGCACTGTGTTGATGAAGAAAGGTCAGATGAACGAGGCGATCAGCGATTTCAATCGCGCGGTCGAACTCAATGCTGACATCGTGTGGGCTTATCTCAACCGCGGGCTGGCCAAGGTATATCTCGGAAACGAAGCGGAAGCCCAGACTGACTTCGATCGGTGTTTGAAAATGAAGCCCGAACTGAAGGATCAGATTGCGGAGAAGATCGCGCTCGCGAGGCATCTGCGCCAGGAGAAAAAGCAATAGGTCCTAAGGACTTATAGGATCTATATGACCTATTGATCGTGCGCGAGATTGACCCGTTCGATTCCTCGGGCATGACCGGTTTCTTCGTCAACATCGATCACTGCGCCACAAATGCGCACCTGCCCGCTCGAGTGTTCGGCTCGGCGGGCTGTGACCGATGTAAACCGGGCAAGCACGTCTGATTTGTTCATACCGATTACTCCAGCGTAACTTCCCGTCATTCCCAAATCAGTCAGATAAGCAGTTCCCTGCGGCAAGATTCTCTCATCAGCGGTCTGCACGTGAGTGTGCGTGCCGACAACCGCCGAAACGCGGCCATCAAGATGCCATCCCATCGCGACTTTCTCCGACGTCGCTTCAGCATGTATGTCGACAAGGCGAACCGTCGCCTTTTCAGGCAACGACCCCACTATCTGATCGACGATTCGAAACGGATCATCCGATGGCGGCATGAAAACGCGACCCATCACATTGATCACGGCGACCTGAGCGCCGTTGACTTCTCCAGTCCAGAACCCGCTGCCTGGCGTGTTTGGTGGATAGTTCGCGGGGCGCACGAGACGCGGCTGTTTGCGGATGTAATCGATCGCTTCTTTCTTGTCGAAGATGTGATTGCCGGACGTCATCACGTCGATGCCGTTGGCAAACAGTTCTTCACAAAGCGACGGCGTGACGGAGAACCCGCCCGCGAGGTTCTCGGCGTTCATGATTGCGAGGTCGATCTGGTGCTGCTCGCGCAGATCCTGGATACGCTCGAGCACTGCCACGCGCCCGGGCTTCGCAACCACATCTCCAATCATGAGGACTTTCATAGCGTTAACGGAGGCTTAGACAAAAAAGACCGCAAATCTCGGTCGAGATAGGCGGTTTGGTTTGGCGGGAGGGAGATCCGCATCTGTCGTTCCGAAGCCGTAATTGAACCTGCAATGACAGGTGGGTGACCTCTTAATGACGTAGCCTCTGGCAGTTCTTAACGATGAAGAAATGCACTGGCTAGACGACCTCGGTCTCCCGAATCAACGGCGTTGGCTCAATCATCGTAACTCGGTGACGA
>DATEHX010000304.1:0-12811 GCA_035279345.1 Pyrinomonadaceae bacterium
GCAGTCCCTACAGCGGCCGATTTCGTTTCGAGAGTCATGACGACAAACAGATCGCGCTCGCGGCGCTGGAGGTCCTGGACGCCGCGCACTTGGCCCATCGTCCAGTGACGGAATTGTCGGGCGGCGAACGCCAGCTTGTGACGGTTGCGCGCGCGTTGGCCCAGGAGCCGGACGTCATGCTGCTCGACGAGCCTGCGAGCGCACTCGATCTGAAGCATCGCACGCAACTGGCCCGCGCGTTGCGACGGCTTAGCGACGAGCGTGGCATTACGGCGCTCACAATTACGCACGATTTAATGTTGCTCGACTCAGTTGCGGATCTGATCTTTGCGATGAAGTGCGGACGAATCGTTGCGGCTGGCGCACCGGAGACCGTGCTCGTCGAAAACGTTCTTAGCGATGTCTACGACGCCCGCGTTCGCTCCGAGCGCCGCCGCGAACGCACGTTTATCTGGTCTGAACTGTGAGCCACAAAGAGGCACAAAAGGGAAAAGCGTGCGCTTGAGAACGGTTATCTTGATATTGATTGCAGGGCTGGTGGTGTCAGTCGGCATCGCTCTTTGCGTTGGTTACCAGTCGATAGATTTCCACGCGTTACAAACCGACCCGATCGCGCGCGCGGTCTTGTTTCGCTTGCGTTTGCCACGCGTGTTGATGGCCGCGCTTGTCGGCGCGTCGCTCGCGTTGGTGGGCGCTGCGTTGCAGGCACTGTTTCGTAATCCACTCGCCGAACCTTTCACGCTCGGTGTTTCAGGCGGGGCTTCCTTGGGTGCGAGTCTGGCCATTGCTTTGGGACTCGGCATCAACGTCGCCGGTGTGCCGATCATTTTTGTGGCCGCCTTTCTCGGCGCGGCGTTGTCGGTCGTGGTGGTCTATCGACTCGCTCACGCGGGCGGTGGTGTTATGTTGCCCGGTGCTCTGTTGCTGGCGGGCGTGGTGCTCAACCTTTGCGCGTCGGCGTGTGTGTTGGTGATTCAGTACGTCGCGGATTACAACCGCGCGCTTCAGATTCTGCGCTGGTTGATTGGCAGTCTCGACGTGGTCGGCTTTGGTCTGCTCTGGCGCATGTTGATCTTCCTCGTGCCGGGTTGGCTGATCCTCGGCGCGTACGCGCGCGATCTTCATCTGCTGGCGACCGGCGAGGAATCGGCGGCGAGTTTGGGTGTTGACGTGTCGCGTACCGAAAAGATTGTTTTCATCGCGAGTTCGTTGATTGTCGGCGTGACGGTTTCGGTCGGCGGCACGATCGGTTTCGTCGGACTGATCGTTCCTCATGCTGCGCGGTTGTTGTTTGGACAGGACGTTCGCGTGTTGCTGCCGGCTTCGTTCTTACTCGGCGCGGCGTTTCTCGTGTTGGCCGACACGTTCGCGCGAACAGCGATTGCGCCGGGTGAACTGCCGGTGGGCGCAATCACGGGGCTGTTGGGTGGACCAGTATTTCTGCTGCTGTTGCGGCGGCAACAACGCTACTCAGCGATGTGAGCCACAAAGAAGCACAAAAAAGTACAAAGAAGTAAGTAATGAGCGCACGGGCATTAATGGTTTTGGGAACGGGTTCAGACGCGGGCAAGTCGCTCACCGTCGCGGCGCTCTGTCGCATTCTGCGGCAAGACGGTTTCGACGTGGCGCCTTTCAAAGCGCAGAACATGGCGCTCAACTCCTTCGCGACGATCGACGGACACGAGATTGGACGCGCGCAGGCGATGCAGGCACAGGCAGCGGGTGTCGAGCCACACGTCGACATGAATCCGATTCTGCTCAAACCGACTTCGGACGTCGGGTCGCAGGTGATTCTCAATGGCAAGGTGGCCGGCAACTATCGCGGCGTTGATTACTACGAGTTGAAGGATCGTTTACTCGAAGTTGTTACCGCGGCTTACGAACGGCTGGCGTCACGACATCAGATCATCATGTTGGAGGGCGCGGGTTCACCGGTCGAGATGAATCTCAAGGATCGCGACGTAGTCAACTTGAAGATGGCCGAGATCGCGAATGCGGCGTGTATGTTGGTGGCTGACATCGATCGCGGTGGCGTGTTTGCTTCGTTGATCGGAACTTACAGTTTGTTGGAACCGTCCGAACGAGCGCGGTTTTGCGGGTTTCTCATCAACAAGTTTCGCGGCGATCTCGGTTTGTTTACTGACGGGGTTGATTATCTCGAACGGAAGTTGGACCAGCCGTGTTTGGGAGTCATTCCGTACCTGCACAACCACGGGATCGACGATGAAGACAGCGTTTCGCTCGAGCGTCGCGCGGTGAAGGCGGCGAGCGCGAATGGAGAGAAGCTGACGGTCTGTGTCGTCGGTTTCCCTTATCTTGCGAACTTCACGGATTTCACCGCGTTGGAGCAGCAGCCGGAGGTGGTTGTTTATTATACGCGCCGTTCGGATGAGGCCCGTTTGGCGGACGTGTTGATCCTGCCGGGAAGCAAGAACACGATTTCCGATCTGCTCTGGCTCAAACAGAACGGTTGGACCACAGCGATCGAACAGCACGTCGCGGCGGGTAAGCCGCTCTTGGGGATTTGCGGTGGGTTTCAGATGTTGGGCACGGAGATCAGCGATCCGTATCACACTGAAGGAGATGTGACAGTAGCACAAGGGTTAGGCGCGTTGGATGTAAAGACAGTATTGGCGCGCGAGAAGGTGACGCGCCAGGCGTCGGCGAGTTTTTATGACGGTTCGTTTTTGAATGACAGTAGCGGGAATCCGGTTTTCACGGGTTACGAGATTCATCTTGGTGATACGTCGCGCGGTGAAGGTGTGCGGCCGCTGTTTCGCTTGCAGCGGGCCGGCGATGACGAGGTCATTTGCGATGGGGCAGTTGCATGTGACGGCAAAATCATAGGCACGTATCTGCACGGGCTCTTTGATTCGGTTGACGGGTTGCGTTGGATCCTTAATCACTGGCGTCAACTCCGTGGCAAGGATCGGCTTCTCGAAGTAGTCGATCCCAAAGCCGAGCGCGAACGCCGCTACGACGCTTTAGCAGATCAGTTCCGCCAGCACCTTAACCTCGATCTGATCTACCGCGCCCTGCGGGAGCGACGCCAATGACACCAAAACTGATCCTGATCCTGGGCGGCGCACGCGCGGGCAAGAGCACGTTCGCATTGCGTTTGGCGAAGGAATACGCCGGCGAAGGCAGCGTCGCTTTTATCGCCACGGCCCAGGCTCTCGACGACGAGATGGCGCAGCGAATCGCTCGTCATCGTGAAGAAAGACCCGCACATTGGTCCACAATCGAAGAACCCTATCAACTCGACGAAGCTCTGATTAAGCTTTCTAATTCCGGCGTCGCGATTGTCGATTGCCTGACTTTATTCATCTCCAACTGGCTGTTACGCGACGACGAACCAATGCTCCAGGAAGTTACTAACCGTTTCCTCGCAACCGTGCGATCCCGAGCCCAAACAGTGATCTGCGTTTCCAACGAGGTCGGCCTCGGTCTCGTGCCCGAAACTCCCTTGGGCCGAACTTTTCGCGACCTTCTCGGCCGCGTAAACCAACAATTCGCCGAGGCCGCTGATGAGGTCTACTTACTCGTCGCCGGTCTACCGTTGCGACTAAAACCGCGAGACTGAAACGTGCCAATATCAACCGCGCAGATTAACCCGGTGGACCAGTCGTGGCTGGAAAACGCCGCCGCTCGCCAATTAACTCTGACGAAACCACCGGGTAGTCTTGGCCGTCTCGAAGAAATCGCCAATCGACTCGCCGCGATTCAACGCACCATCACGCCAAACATAGTCCGCAAGCGCATCTACGTCGTCGCCGCCGACCACGGCGTAACGGCCGAAGGCGTGAGCGCGTATCCACGCGAAGTAACCGCGCAGATGGTCGACAACTTTCTCACTGGAGGCGCCGCAATTAATGTGCTTGCCCGGCATGGTGACATCGAGGTCAGAATTGTAGATGCAGGTGTTGATGGCGATCTGGCGTCGCGCGCCGGTTTGATCGACGTCAGGAACATGCGCGGCACGGCAAACTTTGCGCGTGGTCCAGCGATGAGTCGCGACGAGGCCGAACGATTGATAACCGCCGGCATCGATCTCGCGCAAGCAGCGAAAGCAGACGACGTTCAACTACTCGGTATCGGCGAGATGGGCATCGGAAATACCACCGCCGCCAGCGCCATCACCGCGGCACTGACCGGCAAAGATCCCGCCGACATCACCGACCGCGGCACCGGGATCGATAACCAACGGCTCGCCCACAAAGTCGAGATCATTCGTCGAGCTATTGAAGCAAACAATCCGGATCCAAGCGACGCGATCGACGTTCTGGCGAAAGTCGGTGGCGCGGAGATCGCGGTCATGATGGGCGTCGTGATCGGCGCGGCGTTCAATCGCATCGCTGTAATCGCCGACGGCTTCATCTCGACCGCCGCCGCGGCACTCGCAGTTAGCTTGTGTCCCAACACACGAGACTATCTGTTCCTGGCCCATCGCTCGGTCGAGCGCGGACATGCTGCGTTGATCGATTTGATCGGACTGGAACCGTTGCTCGATCTGAAGATGCGGCTCGGTGAAGGAACGGGCGCGGCTCTCGCGATGCACGTCGTCGACGCGTCTGCCCGGCTGCTAAGTGAAATGGCGACGTTTAGTGAAGCAAACGTCAGTAACAAACCATCCACAGATTACACAGAACTTCTGTGAAATCTGTGGATGGCTCTTGCTCACGACTGAAGGTGAATCTTAAACGATGCTGCGCCAATTCTTACTCGCGGTTCAATTCCTGACGCGGCTGCCGGTGCCGCAGCGGCTCGCGACCAGCGAAGAAGAGCTGGGCCGAGCGGCGGCGTTCTTTCCCTTGGTCGGCGTGATCGTTGGCGGCAGCACGGCGGGAATCTATTTGCTCGCGCTGCGAGTGGCTTCGGTGTGGGTGGCAGTGTTTATCGCTCTTGCGTTCGCTGCTTTCATTACGAGCGGATTCCATGAAGACGGATTAGCCGACACGTTTGATGGTCTCGGCGGCGGTTGGACCAAAGATCGCGCCCTGGAGATCATGCGCGATAGCCGCATCGGTACGTATGGCGCGTTAGCGTTGATCTTTCTGGTGCTCGGAAAGTACGTAACGATTACTGGGGTCGGATCGGAACTGGTTTGGCGTTGGTTGATTGTGGCGCACGTCGCGGCACGCTGGACAGTTTTGCCGTTGTGCTGGTGGCTTCCTTACGCGCGGCCCGAAGGTGCAGGCAAGCTGGTCGCCAAACAGATCACCGCCACGGCTCTCGTCATCGGCTCTTTAACGTTCCTGTTAACGCTGCTTCTCTTCCCGTGGCGCACTGCACTCATCACCATCGGTGTAACGATCGTGGTGACTTTCATTTCCGGTCTTTATTACAAACGACGACTCGGCGGTATCACCGGCGACTGTCTCGGTGCGACTAACCAAATAACCGAATTGCTCTTGTATCTCACCGCGCACGTACTCTACAGACTCAATTGTTGCTAACCAAACCTCCGCCCTGGACCATCAACTTCCGCGCCAAATCAATTCGCCCCTCGAGATCCTTTTTCAACTCCGGCTTCAACTCGAGGCACTTGTTGAGATCGGTTTTCGCTTCCGCTTCCTTGCCCAACACCATCAACGCCAGTCCACGATTGGCGTAAGCTTCGGCCATGCGCGGATCCAACTTGAGTGCACTCGTGAAATCAATCACCGCGGGTTCCATGCGTCCCTGTTTCATGAACGCCGTGCCGCGCGCGTGATGGGCCGTGACGAGAGCCGGCTTAAGCTTGATCGCGCGACTAAAGTCATCAATCGCGCCCGCAAAGTCTTTCTTGTCGAGTAAAACAAAACCCAAACCCAGATACGCTTCGGCCCATCTCGGTTTGATCCTCAACGCGTGCTGGTAATCATCGACCGCCTCGTCGAGTTCGCCAAGATTGGCGTGTGCGATAGCGCGAGAGTGATAGGCCGCAGCGGTAAAAGGATCGCTGACGTACACCTCACTCAAACCCGTTTGCGAGCCATCATATTGATGTGAATTCTTCGGCGCTTGCAACTGAGCGTCAAGCTCGATCGCTCGCGTGAAATCGTCTACCGCGCCGTGCCAATCGCCCACCTTTAACTTTTCGTGACCCAACTCATAGTAACGAACCGCTAACCCGGGAGTTTGTGCATTTGCAGCCTGGCTGGCCCAACAAATAATCGCCAACAACAGAATAAAACTTCGATGTCGCATGGGCGCATAGTAGGTATCGTCCCCTGCGACGTATTCCCCCGATTTGCTTTCCCGTGCCCTGTTTTGCGCAGCAAAACCGAGACATTTTGAGCATCATTTAGAAAGAGCATTCCGCGTTCGCTCAATACAATTCGTGTTATGAGCGACTCAAACCAGATTCAACGCCTCAGTGACGACGAGCGCGAATCCTTCCACGCGATTTATCAGGAACATCATCGCCGCGTCTATTCGATTTGCCTGCGGATGACCCAAAGCGTCACGGACGCTGAAGATCTCACGCAGGAGATCTTCATTCATCTGTTTCGCAAGATCGGCACCTTTCGCGGCGACGCGGCTTTCACCACCTGGTTGCACCGGTTAACCGTCAACCACGTCCTGATGCATTTCCGGAAACGGCGCGTCAGATCTGAGTTCGCAACAGAAGAAAAGAGTTTGCCGACCCAGGTCGTGCCCGGTTCAAAGGACCCGAGACGAATGAGAGTCGTCGACCGCATCTTGTTGGCGGAAGTAATTGCAAAACTGCCCGAAGGTTATCGCGAGGCATTTGTGATGCACGACATCGAAGGACTGGAGCACAACGAGATCGCGCAAAAGAGAGGCCGGTCAGCGGGAACATCGAAATCGCAGCTACACAAAGCGAGGATGATGTTGCGTCAACTGATCACTAAACCGAGCCGGCGGCCGTTACAACCGATCGTTTAACCCGACAGCAATTAAAACAAAATGGAATCTCTTCCCCTTAGCCCCAGAGTGTTGTTCATTGAAGACGACGCTGATACGAGAGAACTCGTTTCCTTCGTCTTGACGCGCGAGAATTTCGAAGTAGTGCTTGCTACCGACAGTGAGGAGGCACTGCTTGCGGCAGGTGAGATGTCGTTTGAATTGTATTTGATAGACAACTGGCTGCCCGGTGAGTCAGGCGTGGATTTGTGTAGGCGCTTGCGAGAGTTTGACCGGCGCACGCCGATCCTCTTTTACTCGGGCGCGGCATACGAACACGATAAACGCGCAGCGTTCGCGGCCGGCGCTCAGGGATACCTGACCAAGCCAAGCGAACTCGGCGAATTGGTCCAGGAAGTTTCGCAACTGATCTACAAAGCTGCTTGAGCCGCATTCGCTTGTGCAAAGGCGTCGATCTCGGCAATCTCTGCTTCACTCAAACGGAACGTTCCCGCGCCGATGATTCCTTCGACTTGCTCTGGTCCTCTTCCACCAACAATCGCACCGGTTACAGCACTCAGACGCAACGTCCATGCGATCGCCACTTCGCCGGCGGATCTGCCGTGACGCGAACCGATATTTCTCAACAGTTCAGCGAGTTGAAGATTTCGCGAAAGCCGCGGCTCCTGAAAGTCAGCGCTCTTCGCACGCCAGTCGTCATCAGGAAAGTTGGCTATGCGCTCGCGGGTCATTCGTCCGCTGAGCAAACCCGACATCATTGGTGAATAAACAATCACTCCGATGTTGTTCGCTTCGCAGAAAGGCAGAATCTCGTCTTCCACGTCAGGATGGATCAATGAATACGGCGGCTGAAGACTGTCGATCGGCGCGATTGCCTGGGCACGTTTCATTTGCGCGACGTCGAAGTTTGAAACGCCGATGTAGCGAACCTTTCCTTCGCGCTTCAACTCCGCGAGAGTGGTCCAACCCTCCTCGATTTCCGCCTCGGGGTCCGGCCAGTGAATCTGGTAAAGATCGATGGTCTCAACGCGTAGCCGCTTGAGACTACCCTCCACTTCTTTTCGTATCGAATCTCGCTTCAGGCTGTGGGTGATGGCGCCGTTGCTATCCCAGACCAGCGAGCACTTCGTAAAGATGTACGGCTGTTTGGAAAGACCGGCAACCGCTTTGCTCACGATCTCCTCCGAGTGGCCCAGACCATAAACCGCGGCCGTGTCGATCCAGTTCATACCGAGATCGAGCGCGCGGTGAATCGCGGCGATAGACTGACTATCGTCCTGCTCGCCCCAGGCAAACTGCCAACCGCCACCGCCAACCGCCCAACTGCCAAAACCAACGGGTGTGATTAATAAATCGGAATTACCGAGACGTTTTGTTTCCATCGTTGCTTCCCTTTTTCTTTAGGCGAGGGATTCTATAACACAACGCGCGAACGCAAGTCTCACACGCCCGTTGCGTCGAAAGAAACGCCGCAAAAAAGCGCAGTTTCCCGCAAGTTTCAGAAAAGGAATCGGCACACCATCAGAGTAGAATCCCATGCGGCGTTAGCTTTCATTTCACATGCGGTCCATAGGCTTTAGACAAAAGGGGGAGTAAAGATGTCACACACACGTAGTCTCTTTTTTATCGGACTGCTTTTATCGCAGTGCGCAACCATCACTGTGCTGGCCCAGGAAACGAATCGAACATTGTTGGAAAAACCCCCGGCAACTTCCTCTGACAGTGCAAACGATCCGTTACTAAAGCTGCTTGTGAGTAAGGGCCTGGTGACGAACGCAGAAGCGGAGTCGGTAATGTCCGCCGGCGATGCGACAAAGCAACGCGATCGGCTGGCGGCTCTGTTGAAGCAGAAGGGTTTGATCTCCGCGGAGGAATTTGCGTCGTTACAACCGGCGGCTGGCGTCTTCGCAGCGAACAAGGCAACCGCCTCGGGCGAACGTGTTGCATCAGATGCGCGGCCCGCATCAAGCACTTCGGCAGCAGCTTCGGCGCCGGTGCCACAGCAACCTTCGCCACCGCGCGTGATCGCGGCCGTTGCGCCGACTCGGCTCTTGCCGATCGATGCGCCGCAACGCGAAGGCTTGATTCCCGACATCAAACTCGGCACGGGAGTTCGACTCAAACCTTACGGCTACTTCAAGACCAGTTTGATTCACGACTCATCATCGCCGCAGGGAAACGATTTTCCGCTGCCGTTGCTGGCCGGTGACACTGGTCCAAACAGCTCGCCGGAGTTTCATCTAAAAGCTCGCGCACTTCGCTTAGGCATCAACTTCGAATGGATCGATCCTTCGCCGAAGACGACGATCACCGGACGCTTCGAGATGGATTTTGAAGGCAACTTCACTCGCGTCAACAACCGAAACATCTCCGCGATCCGATCGAGTCAACCATCGATTCGTCTCGCGTGGGCGCGCATCGATCGCCGTTTCAACGATAACTTCACCGGCTTCGTGTTGTTTGGGCAGGACTGGACTCCGTTCGTTTCGTCAACACTGCCGAACATGATCGAAAACACAAACTTCGGTGGTATTGGGTACGGCGCTGCTTATGAGCGTTTGCCACAACTGCGAACCGGATTCAATTACAAGCTGGGGGGGAGTCGAGCGTGGAAGTTTGCACCGGAGATCGCGATCGTGTTGCCGGCGTTTGGTGATCTGCCGTCGAATGTTGCCGATCAGTTGGGGTTCGGCGAACGTGAGGGTGTGGATTCAAATCGTCCGGGAGTGCAGGGCCGCGCGGTTCTGCAATGGCAACTCGACAAAGCCGACGCCGTTGCGCCTGCCGAGCTGGTCTTCAGTTTCGAACACCAGCAACGCAGAGCGATCGTTACCGCGGCCAGTGTGCCGCTGGCGTTCCAGGCTGCATTTCCGAATGGAGCGGAAGTAGACAGCGACAGCGACGGCTGGAGTGCGGAGGTTCAATTGCCGACACGGTTCGCAACGCTGGTTGGAAAATACTACGCCGGTTCCGACCTTCGTTTCTTTTTTGCGGGACAGCTTCTTTCAACTTTCAACGACACCGGCGGGCTAACGAATACGGCGAGTGGACTATCGATTGATGGTTCCTCGACGGTGGTCTTTGGTTTGTCGAATGGGACGCCGGTGATTGCGCCGCAACGGCCGGTGCGCGCGCAGGGTGGATTTGTTCAGGTTGGCTTTCCGCTCTCGCGAATCTTCGACGCGGATCCGGCGGGTCGCAATGCGGGTTGGACCGCGTTCGTCTATTACGGTTTCGACGAAGCATTGCCACGCGACGCGCGGCGCTTCTCGCCCGTTCGGGGCCGCAGCGATCTGTTCTCGGGAAACATTCAGTACAAACTGAACAACTGGGTGACCTTCGCGTTTGAAGAAGGCTACTACCGCACGCGCGCGGCCAATCGCTCGGTTTCGGACTTCGGCGGTCTCCCCCTCTTCCGCGGCATCCCGAGCTACACAACCCACAACGTCCGTTCCGAGTTCGCGACGATCTTTAATTTCTGAGTTTTTAGTGGAGGTCGTAGAATAGAACACATCATAGAAAACAAGCATGGTTCCCGTCTCGATACTCGATCTGGTCCCGGTTGTACTGGGTGAAACTCCGCGCGAGGCGCTCGGGAAGAGTTTGGAATTGGCGCAGCGGGCGGAAGGGTTTGGTTATACGCGCTATTGGGTTGCCGAACATCACAACATGACCGGGATTGCGAGTGCGGCGACTTCGGTGGTGATCGGTTATCTGGCGAGTGGGACGTCGAGGATTCGCGTCGGTTCGGGTGGCATCATGCTGCCGAATCATTCGCCGCTCGTAATCGCTGAACAGTTTGGTACGCTCGAGTCGCTTTATCCGGGCCGGATTGATTTGGGAGTGGGCCGTGCGCCGGGAACGGATCATCGTGCGTTGCGCGCACTGCGTCGCGAGCCCGGAAGAAGTGACACTTTCCCCGAAGACGTGTTGGAGTTGCAGGCACTGCTCGCGCCGGCGAAGTCGGGACAAGCGGTGCGTGCGGTTCCCGGCGCGGGCACTGAGGTTCCGATTTGGATTTTGGGATCGAGTACTTACGGCGCCGAACTCGCCGCGGCGCTCGGACTGCCTTACGCTTTCGCTTCTCACTTTGCACCGGACGCGTTGTTGAGCGCGCTCGATATCTACCGCACGAAATTCAAACCGTCGAAGCAATTGGACCATCCGTATGCGATGGTTGGCGTCAACGTTGTTGCTGCCGGCACGGATGAAGAGGCGCGGCGACTGTTTACGACCGTGCAGCAGTCGTTCACAAATCTCGTACGCGGCGCTCCCGGTAAATTACAGGCGCCGATCGACAACATCGACGACTACTGGACGCAGATGGAGCAGCATCAGGCCGCGCACATGTTGCAGTATGCGATCGTTGGTTCGGCTGAAACGGTGCGGAAAGGTTTGGAAGAGTTTGTCGCGTTGACGAAAGCGGATGAGTTGATGATCGTGACGAGCGTCTACGACCACTCTGCGCGTATACGTTCGTACGAGATTGTGGCCGGGTTACTGGACAGCAAAGGTTAGCCGTTGCTGATCCGATAAATTGCGAAGACGGCAGTAGACACTACTGCTACCACTCCCGTCGCGCTTGCAAGTCGCAAAAGCTTGCCTTTGATCGGTACCTGCTTCAGTCTCGTGCATAACCATCCGAGGGTAAGCCCTGTTACCAGACCACCGAGGTGCGCGGCGTTGTCCATGAAATAAAAGCCGAATGCGGGCAACGAGCCGAAGAACAGTGTGACCGCCATCATTCGCTTGAAATACCCCGGCGGGTATTTCGTGCGATCGAGGTACGCAGCTATCATGATGAAACCCAACAATCCCATGATTCCGCCCGAAGCACCAATCGAAGTTGTCTGCGGACTCAACAGCACACTAAACAGGCTACCCACAACGGCGCTAACGAGAAACAGTAGCGGCACAAACGCGCGCTGTATCGTTTGTTCTACTACGCTGGAAATGTAAATCAACCCCAAAGCATTCAGTAACAAGTGATAGAAACTTACGTGCATCAGCGTCGCCGTAAACAGCCGCCAGACTTCCCCGCGCCACACCGCCGACTTCACTAGCCCAGCGACGGCAATAGAATCTCCGACCAGGATTCCCCATCGAAAGCATGATTGCACCAATAATGAAATAGGTACCGCGACTAAGTGTATCGTTATCTTTAGCGCCGGCCGCGACCAGTAAACTAACGAGCAGTGCTCCCGCGCCCCACCACATGAGGGTGCGCGCTTGCCTCGCCTCAATCCGGCGGAAGGCTTCCATGAGAAACGGCACTTGCTCGGGGGCGCACAGGCCCTGCGGTCTGGGGCGTCCAGACAAAGTCGATCTCCGGCTTTCGCCTTGCCAGCGTCTCGATCAATTCCTCGGGAATGCAGCCAATTGCCTGTCCTTTAGTGACATAGCCGTAGTCCATGATTTTGGACTTGTCCGGTACCCAACCAGTCGGCTCCCACTCGTGCGGTGGCAACGGCGCATCGCGGGCAGAGACAGGGATGGAGGAATCGTGTAAGGACATTTGAGTTGGCGTATTTTATCCGAAAATCTGCCCCGGTGCGAAGTAAGTCGTTTCGAGTTAGACTGTCAACACAGGAGCAAACAAATGCAGCAGCGCAAGCTGGGAAACCTCGAAGTGTCAGCACTCGGGCTCGGATGCATGGGCATGAGCCATGGTTACGGGCCAGCGAAAGATAAAACGGAGATGATCTCGCTGCTCCGTTCAGCGATTGAAAAGGGTGTTACTTTTTTTGACACGGCGGAAGTCTATGGTCCATTCACGAACGAAGAACTCGTCGGCGAAGGTCTGGCTCCGGTCCGCGATCAGGTCGTGATTGCCACGAAATTCGGCTTTAAACCCGATCCTGACGATCCGTCAAAGTGGAACGGGTTGGACAGCCGTCCGGAACACATCAGAGAAGTCGCCGAAGCATCTCTCAAACGACTC
>DATEHX010000305.1:0-8156 GCA_035279345.1 Pyrinomonadaceae bacterium
AATCCGGTGTTAATATCTTGTCTTTCATCCAAGGACTAGAATCTAGCATAATCGGCGCTTTACCTCGGAGAAGCCATCTTGTCATTGCCATTTCTCGAAGAGAACGATCAAACCCTGGCGCGGCGCGCGCATCTCGACGCGCTGCGCGAACTTGTCGGAAACGCCTATCCGAACAAATACGAACGAAGCGAGCTCGTCGAACCGGGCCGCGAGGACACGATTACCGCCGTCGCCGAGAAGTTTCGCGCTTTCGAGCCGAAGGTTCCATCCGATGGCCGCCCGTCACCTGAAGAACTCGAATTAGCAAACCGTCAACTCAACGACTTCAGCGTGCGGCTCGCGGGCCGCATCGCGTCGCCGCCGCGCGTGATGGGCAAAGCGGCGTTCGTTCACCTCTCCGATGGTATTTCTCGTCTTCAGCTCTATATCCGCAGAGACGATGTGATTGGTGTTCACAACAACGAACTAGGCGGCGAAGTTGACGGCTGGGCTTTGTTTCAACTTCTGGACCACGGCGATTTCATCGGGGTCGAGGGCTTTCTGTTTGTCACCAAAACCGGCGAGCTTTCGATCCACGTGCAGAAACTTCAGTTTCTTTCCAAAGCGCTTCTACCGTTGCCCGACAAGATGCACGGCGTGCACGATCCGGAGATTCGTCAGCGCCAACGTTACGTCGATCTGATCGCGGGAAGTCTGAAGCTCGATAAAGACGACTCGCTCACGTCGCGACAGGTCTTTGAGCGCCGCGCCGAAGCAGTCAAAGAGATGCGGCGTATTCTCGACGATCATGGTTACGTGGAAGTCGAGACGCCGATGCTGACGCCGTTGCCGACCGGCGCGGCGGCACGTCCGTTCAAGACGCATCACAACACGCTCGACATCGATCTTTATGCGCGCATCGCGCCGGAGTTGTATTTGAAGCGGCTGCTGGTCGGTGGTTTCGAAAAGGTTTACGAACTCAATCGCAACTTCCGTAACGAAGGCATCTCAACGCGTCACAATCCCGAGTTTACGATGCTCGAGTTTTACTGGGCGTATGCGGATGTGAACGCGATGATGGATTTTTGCGAGCAGATGCTGCGTGCGGTCGCGTTCAGGGTGTTGGGCCACACGCACGTTTGGTTCGGGGATCAGGAACTCGACTTTGGCGCGCCGTTTCGACGTGTGGGAATGAGAGAAAGTCTCGGCGATTCAGAGCATGAAGTCACGAACGACAACGTGCTGAAGTTGTTTGAGGAACGGATCGAGCACGGATTGATTCAGCCTACGTTCATCACTGATTTTCCGAAACCGATCTCGCCGCTGTCGAAGGCGTCGCCGAGTAATCCGGACGTTGCTGAACGTTTCGAGTTGTACATTGCGGGCATGGAGATCGCGAACGGGTTCTCGGAGTTGAACGATCCGGCGGAACAGGCGGAACGTTTTCGGGACCAGATGAAGCAGCGCGAAAAGGGTGATGAAGAGGCGATGCTGATGGACGAAGACTACATTCGCGCTCTTTCGTACGGTATGCCACCCGCGGCGGGAATCGGAATCGGTGTCGATCGGCTGGTGATGTTGCTGACGAACAAACAATCGATCCGTGACGTCATCATCTTCCCTCATCTACGACCAGAACATTAGCCACAAAAAGGCACAAGAAGAAGAAAGGTAGTGGAGTATTTCCACTTTCCTACCTTTCTGTCTTGTGCCTCTTGTGCTTTTTGTGCCTTTTGTGCCTTTTGTGCCTTTTGTGGCTAAGACTATTGCGCTTTCGCGCGCAGCGCCGCGAGACGTTCGTCGCTCCAGGCGGGTTTCTCGCCCTGCTGTTGGGCCAGAGTGACGTAGCGCTCCATCGCTTCGAGCGCCCCCTTGAAGTCGCCCTGTTTCTCGCGCACGCGGCTTACGTCCAGCAGATAGCGAACGTTCGCGGAAACGTTTGATTCGTGTGCTTTGGAGAATGCGGCCTCGGCGAGTTTCAAGTCGCCTTTCAACTCATACAAACGCGCCAGGTGATAATAACTGACCGGATAACGCGCGCCGTCGCGTTGCGACACCTGAAGCAGTTGCGCCTGCGCTTCGTCATAACGTTTCAAACTCAACAACGCATAACTGAGTTCGAGATTCGCGGGCGCGAAGTATCCGCCTTCGCGGTTCAGCACGCGCTTGTAATTGTCGACAGCTTCCAACGTCTTGCCACGCTCTGAAGCACCACGCGCGCGTTGCAGAAAATCGTAACTGGTCTGATCGAGACTCAGCCTCGTAACGGGACGTGGACCAGCGGAAGCGTTAACGACAGTCGGCGCGGGTTTCGCGGATTTTACTTTGGGCGCAACGACGATCACGTCGTCATCACTGTCGCCACGCGCCAACGCCTGCGCGGCCGCATCGTGCTTTGGATCCACCGCCAGCGCGCGGCGCCACTCACGCACCGCAAGGTCGTGTTGCCCGCGTGCAGAATAAACACGCCCGAGATTGTAGCTCGCCTCCGCATAACGAAAATTTTCCAACTTCAACGCCGCGATAAACGAATCGTACGCTTCGTCCCAACGGCCTTCACGCAACATCAGCACACCGAGATTGTTGTGCGCGCGCGAGTAGCTGCCGTTGCGCTGCTCGATGGCGCGCCGATAGGCCGTAATCGCGGATTCAGTTTCGCCGAGACGTGCAAACGCATTGCCGAGGTTGTAGTAACCGATCGGATCGACATCACTCGCCGTCAAGATCGCGGAGAGCTCGTTGAGCGCTTCGGTTTTATGTCCGGTCTTCGACAGCTCTTCGGCGAGTTTGAGTTGCAGGCGATTGCGATCCTGGGCTACCGGCGCGGCGGCGATCTGATCGCGCAAACTCTGGATCGGATCGTCGGCGACGTTTCCCTGCGCGTCCATCGCGGGCGGCTCCGGCCGTGGTTCCGTGCCCGGCGCTTCAGTGCGTCGCACGCGAACGTTGGTTTGCGGCGTAGTTGTTTGGGCCTCGCTGACGGACAGGCCGCCAATCAGGATCAAGCCTAGTAATGGGAGAAGTTTTTTCATTGCTTTAACCGCCTAATTTCTTGAGGCTATTTCTTTATGTACGCGACGACCGTACCGCCAAACCCGACTGCCCAACCGTGTGATTTATCGGTGAAGAAAACTCTTTCCAACTGATGTTCGGTGCCACTGCCTTCCGTGATCCACGTCCCGCCGCCATTCGTGGTGTGAATGATCGTTCCCTCGCTGCCGACGGCCCAGCCTTCCTGCGCGTCGACAAACTTCACGTCGAAAAGATCCACCTCAACACCTGATTCCTGCCGTTGCCAGGTGCGGCCGCCATTCGTCGTGCGAAAGACGCTGCCGCCGCTGCCGACTGCCCAACCAAGCCGGTTATCGAAGAACGATGCCGCGGTGAAGCGAACCGTCTTTTCCACGCCCGGCAGAGACGACTGATACCACGTGTCGCCGCCGTCCGAAGTTTGGATGATCGTTGCACCCGCGCCGACAACCCAACCGCGATCGTCGTCAACAAACGTGCCGCCTAACAACAACCGGCGCGTCGGCGATTGCAAACGCACCCACGTTTCACCAGCGTCGCGCGTCGCGAAGATCGCTCCCGCTTCACCAAAAGCCCAACCGCGACCGCCACGACTGAACACCGCGCGCACGAGAATCGAATCGACGTCGAAACCTTTGATCTCGACCCTCGTCCAGTGCGCGCCGCCGTCAGTCGTCTTCATCAGATAAGCGCGAGGGTCGTCGAGGTTCTTCAGTTGGTATTGGTTGACTTCACAAACGAGCCAGCCGTTCTGTTCGTCGGTGAAGTAGATGTCGCGGACGATGTCATCAGTAGAAGAGGTCGTTGCTTTCCACGTCCGGCCGCCGTCTTCGGTGCGAAGCAGTGTGCCTTTGCTGCCTGCCACCCAACCGCGGTTCTGATCGATAAAGAAGACGCCGCGAAGCCAGGCCATCGATCCCGCCGGTTGTCTGGCCCATGCGCCCGGCGCTGGTGATTGGGCGGCGGCGGTTAGCGCCACCACCAAACACAAGCAGGCACCGGAAACAGCTTTCGTCGCGGGCTTAAACATGGCGCCTAGTAAGGTAAGCCGAAGATTCGCGCGAAGCTGAGTACGTTCGCGAAGCCAAGTATCTCCTTCACCTTCTTGAGCTTGTTGCCCGGCACGATGATCTGATCGCCGGGAACGAGATAGGTTGTGTCCGGAGCACGGCCTTTGTAGATCGCCGAGACGTTCACCGCAATTTGATCGAGCTGGCCGTTTGCCCCGCGACGCAACACCACCACCTTGCTCTTGTCGCCGGTGCCCAACACACCGCCCGCTTCCGCGATGGCTTCCGTCACCGTCATGCGGTGGTTCATCAAACGAACACCGGGCTGACCCACGTCGCCGATGATGCTGTAGCGATACGACGACGCTTTTTCGAGCGAAACCGTAACCTGCGGATCGATGATGTACTCGTCGTATTTCTTCGCGACGATGGCCGCGACTTCTTCAACCGTCTTGCCGTTGACGAACACGCCGCCGGGAATCAGGGACAACGAGATACGGCCGCTGGGCGGAATGATGATGCCTCTGCGCGAGTAGCGTTCCTGGTTGAAGACGTCGACCGAGATCACGTCTTCCGGTCCGAGCCGGTAAGTGCTGAAGAAGTTGTTGTAAAAAGGATTGACCGCCGCATCCTCGGACATCTGCTCCGTGCGATTTAGCTGCATATCCTGCGCGTCCGCCGGTGTGCGTGTGGTGTCGTCGGGCTCGAGCCGGTCACCGTTGACGGGCTTTTTCTGTTCCTGCCCGGCGGTGCGCGGCCGCGCTTTTTGCGGATCGTTTTGCGTTTGGGCGGCGATGCTCATGCTGGTGGCAATCAGCAGCATCACGATTCCCAGCGCCGTTAATTTGTTTCCCTTCTTCATATCAACCTCCAAAAGCCGCAGCTCTCATTGGGCGCCGCGCCCAAAGAGAATAATTTTCACAGTTTCAAACAAAATGATGGCATCGAAGACCAGCCCATGGTTTTTGATGTAGTACAAGTCGTATTGCAGTTTCTGCCGCGCGTCTTCGATCGAGGCGCCATACGGATACTTGATCTGCGCCCAGCCGGTAAGGCCGGGAGCAATTAGATGCCGTTGCTCGTAATACGGAATTTCCTGGGCCAACTGCGCGACGAAGTGCGGACGCTCCGGGCGCGGGCCGACAAAGTGCATCTCGCCTTTCAGGATGTTCCAGAACTGCGGAATCTCGTCGACGCGAATCTTGCGAATGACGCGGCCGACGCGCGTGGTGCGATCGTCGCCTTTGGAAGCCCAAACCGGACCTTCCTTTTCCGCGTCAACTCTCATCGAGCGAAACTTCGTTAGCGTAAACGTGCGGCCGTTTTCGCCGACGCGTTCCTGTTTGTAAAAGACCGGACCACGCGACTCGAGTTTGATGAGAATCGCGGTCACGAGGATGATCGGCAGCGAAAGAATCGCGCCGATCAGAGCCGCTAGCCGGTGCACGAAGGAGCGCGTGAGAGTGTCGAACCGCTTCTGCCGTCCGGGGCCGGTAAAGATCAGCCAGGACGGACGAATCATGCTCAACGAAACGCGGCTGGTGATGCGTTCGTAGAATGCCGCGCCTTCTTCGATCCAAACGCTGCCTTTCAAACTCAAATCCAGCAACCGGTCGGTGGGAAACTGGCCGCGGCGTTCGCCCATAGCGACGACGATGCGGTCGATGTTTTCACGCGCGACGATGTTGCCGAGATCGTCCGTCAATCCGATCACGCGCGGGTTGATCAAGCTCTTGCCCAACAACTCGGAATCAGTGCCGACGAAACCGACGACGCGATAACCAGCGTCGGGCCGGTTCAAAACCTCGCGCGCGATTTCTACAGCCGCATCACCCGAACCCACGATCAAAATTCGTTCGCCAAAATCGGGGTGGCCGAGGAACCAGTGGATCGAGACGCGCCACGCAACCATCAGCGTCAGTGCGAGTGGCAAGGCGATCAAAGAGATGCTGCGGCCGAGCATTAACGCCGGATAGAAATAGAAAGCGAGTGCGAGCACCATCCATGCGAGACCGAGTGCCTGGACGAGCCGCAGCACGAGTTCGCGGCGATCGTGCATGACCACGAAGTCGTAAAGATCGAAGAGATAGAAACCGGCGATGCAGAAGAACGTGGCCACACCGGCTTTCCAAAAACCATTTTTGACGACCAACTCGAAATAGGCATCCTCAACGCCGACGCGCAGGTACACCGCGGAAACAATCGCGGCATAGACCAGTGCTGCTTCGCCAAACAGCAGCAGCATCGTTCGCCCATTTACGCGCAGAGCCCTCAATTCAGAACTGCGACCTCCTCTTCGCGATGATTTTCGGGCAACGGTTTGCCGTTGCGTCCGTTGAGATCACCGTCTCGTTTTGAGTATCGGTATTGGTAGTAATAATTGTTCGCCTCGGGCTGTTCGTCTGCACGGTTGAGTACAACTCCCAGCAGACGCTCGCGCGGCATCTGTTCGAGCAACTTATCAACGACGGAGTAACGCGTTTTGCCCGCGCGAACCACCAGCAGTGCTCCGTCAGCACGCGACATCAACACGTTTGCGTCGGTAAAAATGCCGAGCGGCGGCGCATCGATGATGATGTAGTCAAACATTCGTCGTGCTTCGGTGAGCACGCGGGTGTAGCTTGGACCGGAGAGCAGTTCGGCAACATCGTCTCTCGGTTTGCCGCCGGGTAGGAGGTAAAGACCCGCCGGATCGAGACGCACGATGGCGTCGTCGAGGTTGAGTTGTCCGCCAAGAACTTCGGAAAGACCGACGGGAGCGTCGATGCCGAAATAGTCAGTGGCGCAGGGGCGGCGCAGGTCGCTATCGATAACGAGTGCGCGCACACCTTCCGTTTGGGCCAACAGCCAGCCGAGATTCAGCGCCGTCAACGTTTTGCCTTCGCCGATGCCCGCGCTGGTCACGACCAGAGCGCGCACCTGCATCTTTTCGCCGGCTTGCAGGATGCGCGTGCGCAAATTGCGAAACTGCTCGCAATAGGCAGAGCGTGGTTGGCTAACCGCAATAAGATGTGGTTCGACGCGCGCAGGAGAAATGTCATAGCTGACAAATCCTCCGGCGCGCGTCGTCCCGGCAGCGTCCAAAGTTGCCCCAGCATCACGCGAAGCAATTCCGCCGGGGAGTGCCGACCCGCCGGGTACATCCGTCGTGTGCGCAGAGGACGCTGAACTTCGCGCCGCCTCTTTCGAGACAGCCATGATCGTCGAGCCGGCAAACAGCCGCTCTTCGATCTCTTTGGCGGAAGGCGAACCGGCGACACCGGAGCCTTCGCGGCGCTCTGAATCTGATTGTTGTTTAGCCGCACTACCATTGCCGGCGGCATTACCCGTTGGTTTGGTAGTGCTGGATTTTCTAATGGCGTCGAATACTCTTCCCATTAAGTCACCTCTCTAAAGCCAGCCACAGACCTTCTGTGTAATCTGCGGATGGTTCTCTTAACTCTCTTTCTCTACACCTGTTCCGGCGGCCCACAACTCGGCTTCACCTGTGCCGGTAAAGATTTTTGACGGCGCTTCGCGTTCGACGGCCGTCGGCATGCCGGGGTTCTGGCGCGGCAACATGTCGAAGGTTTCGGCAACCTCTTCGATGATTGTCCGGCTGATCACCAGTTCACCGGCCGCATAACCGGCTAACAAAGCGTTGTCGCAAAGATTGTTGATATTGCGCGGAATACCTTCGGAACAACGAAAGATGTAATCGACCGCCTGCGGTGAAAAGATGTCGGTGCGCTCGGCGCCGGCGACGAGCAGTCGTGAAATGATGTAACGATCTGTTTCTTCAACGTTCGGCAGCGCTTTGATGACGCAACGCAGCGCGATGCGTTGTTTCAACTGCCGCAGGTCGGGATTGTTGAGCACTTCGCGCAGCTCGGGTTGACCAGTCAACACGATCTGCAACTGCTTCGCGGTGTTTGATTCGAAGTTCGAAAGCAGTCGAATCTCTTCCAACACGTGCGCCGATAATCCCTGCGCTTCGTCTACGATCAGCACGGTGCGCAAGCCTCGTGAATGTCGCGATTCAAGCGCGCGGCCCAACTCCAGCAACAACTCCGCTTTCGTTTCCCACTTCTGCACGTCGAGCAACTGCGCCACGTGCTGGTAAAACTCCGGCACCGACAAACGCGGATTGAAGATGTA
>DATEHX010000306.1:0-8811 GCA_035279345.1 Pyrinomonadaceae bacterium
GAGTTTGTCGACTCGTTTTTCGATCGGCGCAGGCTGAGGCGGCTCGGCGGCTACCGCGACGTTTTCTTCAGCGGCTTTTGGAGGAGGGGACTTGACGGATAGTCGATCCAGTAGCGCCTGGAGCGCGGCCTGTTGCTCCGAGATTGTCTTCTGGAGTTGATCGATTTTCGCGTTCTGGCGTTCGAGTTCGGTTTCGAGCAGCCGGACGCGTTCGTTCACGCTCGGTTCCGTAGTTTCAGGAGTTCTGGTTGCGGTCGTAACCAACTCCTGAGCACTGGCTGGTATGAGTGCACAGAATAAAACCACCAACGAAAGGATTAGCTTCATGGGCTTGGTTCCTCGAATAAGTCCTGCTTGTTTGTTGAAAGTGGGTGCGAACGCCGTAGCGTATGACTATGCCCTTAAATCCACCTTGCCATCAAGTTACAATCATGTGAATAGAGATGGTCGTTGACAATGCTCTTCCGCGCCGTTTACTATTTTCTCGTTCACATTAAACGTCTTCTGCTCTTC
This sequence comes from Pyrinomonadaceae bacterium, assembly GCA_035279345.1. GTDB lineage: Bacteria > Acidobacteriota > Blastocatellia > Pyrinomonadales > Pyrinomonadaceae > PSRF01. Next base: position 514 of record DATEHX010000306.1, read on the forward strand.
CCTTACAGGAATGATGCTTCTTCAGGCGGTAACGACCACAACTTCATCGACTGTCGGCAGCCCGATAACAGCGTATTGGCCGGTGATGATCTTTTTCGCCGTAGCTGTAATCTTTCCCGTGCTTCCGATAATACTCGGTCGCTTCCTTAGACCGATCAAATATGGGAAGAGCAAGATGCGGCCTTACGAGTGCGGCATCGACCCGACGACCGAAGCGCACGAGCGATTCACGGTGCGCTACTACATCGTCGCGATGCTCTTTCTGATCTTTGACGTCGAAACGATCTTCCTGCTGCCCTGGGCGATTATCTTTATGGGCGATGACTTTTCCTTTACAACTTTTGCGCTCATCGAGATGTTTGTCTTTATCGCGATCCTGGTCGTCGGTTATTACTACGCCTGGCGCAAGGGCGCCCTTGAGTGGGCCTAAAGGCATTGTCGATTGCCAATTGCCAATTGCCGATTGAAAGGGCTTGCGGCTAAAAATCGACAATTGGCAATCGACAATTGGAAATGATTTATGGCTGAACACGAAGAAGGATTTGTTTTAACTACCGTCGATTCGATTATGAACTCGATTCGGCGAACTGTCGGCGCGAAGACGGTCGACATTGCTGCGCCCGTGGTGAACTGGGCGCGCAAGTCAGCGATATGGCCCATGACGTTTGGACTCGCGTGTTGCGCGATCGAGATGATCGCCGCGGGCGCCGGACGTTTTGACATCGACCGGTTCGGTGCGGGCGTGTTTCGGCCGAGTCCACGGCAGAGCGATCTGATAATTATCGCCGGCACCGTGACGTTGAAGATGGGACCGGTGGTGCGCCGCGTTTTCGATCAGATGCCCGAACCGAAGTGGGCGATGGCGATGGGTGCGTGTGCCTCGACTGGCGGTCCATTCGATTCATACTCGACGATGCAGGGCGTCGATCGTTGTATTCCGGTCGACGTTTACATTCCCGGCTGTCCGCCGCGTCCGGAAGCGTTGCTTTACGGATTGATGCGTTTGCAGGACATCATCATGCGCGAAGCTCCCTCCGCATACATCTTTGAAAGTGACGGCACAGTTCGCAGGCAACGCACTTTCGAGGACGAGAATCTTTTGGTGGACGCAGCCATGGGCGTTGGCGACGCTGGTTTGTCAAAGGTTTCTTAGGCTGCGGCTTGAACCGCGGACAAGAGGAGAGGAGCAACTATGAGAAAACAGAAGCCCCTTCTGCTAGCCCTCATAACAATCATCGCGCTCTTTACGAGCGCCGTCTGGGTAGGCGCCCAGACTAAACCAACTACCAAAAGACGCACGACGACCAGGAGAGCGGCGCCGCTCGTTCCGCTTGGTACCGATCTCAAAGTTCGAATCAACGACACGCTTTCGAGTAAAGATTCGCGCGTTGGCGATCGTTTCACTGCGACGGTGATCGATCCGAGCCGTTTCGACGAAGCACGCGTGACCGGTCACGTCAGTTCGATTAACAAGTCTGGAAAGGTCAAAGGCCGGACGAGCATGAACCTCGCGTTTGATTCGGTTGAATTGCGCGACGGACGGCGCGGCGTGTTGCACGGTTACGTCACGCGAGTTTACGGCGACGATTCAGGACGTGCGGACAATGAAGGCGGCGTCGAATCTGGCAGCCGGACCAAGCAGACCGTGAAACGCGCAGGCATTGGCGCAACGGTCGGCGCGATCGTTGGCGGCATCGCCGGTGGCGGCAAAGGCGCAGCGATCGGCTTGATCATCGGCGGCGCCGGCGGCGCAGGCTCGTTGGCCGTGAAGGGCAGCAAGGAGTTGAAGATCGAGTCAGGCACGGAAATGCTCGTGCATGTGACGCGCTAACCTACAAAAAACTTAACTAATCACGGGAGCGGAGCTAAAATCCGCTCCCTTTTGGTTTTAAATCCGTGTTTCTGCTTTTCCTACGGAAGAAAGACCGTTCACAGCACGTCTAACGGTCGAGTTGGAGATGATGGCTCAGCAGCTTATTAACGGAAGCGTAATCGAGGCCTGCCAGCAGGGCGACCGCGAAGCCTTTCAGCTCCTCTTCGAGTCGTACAAAGACAAGGTTTTCTCGATCGCTGTTTACTCGGTGGGCGGCGATCGCGCGATTGCGGATGATGTTACGCAGCAAATTTTCCTGAAGTTGTTTACGGCGATCCGGCAGTTTCGCGGTGATTCGGAGTTTACGACCTGGCTTTATCGGATGGTGGTGAATGCGTGTCTCGACGAGCGGCGACGCCGTAAACGATGGCTGCCCTGGGGTGAGACTGTGGCAATGAAGAATCCAGTCGATCGAAAACCACAGGAGAAGCAGTTTGCACGGCTCGAAGTAGCAGAAGCCGTTCAGGACGCGATCGGCGAACTCAAGCCGAAGTTTCGTTTGCCGATTTTGTTGAAGTACATCGAAGGGTTGTCTTACGAAGAGATCGCGAGCGTGATGGGCTGTTCGAAAGGAACGGTTGCGTCGCGTTTGAATCGTGGTCACAGCCAGTTGGCGAAACGGCTGGCGCATTTGAACAATCCGGCGAGTTGGGGCGAGTAAGTTTTACGGAGAGTATTGATGTTTTCGAAGCATGTAACCAGCGACATTTCAGCTTACTGTCACGGCGAGTTGCCGGCGGAGGATTCGCGACGGTTTGCGGAGCACATCATCGCGTGTGCGAAGTGTCGCCGGGAGTTTGAAGAGATCAAGCTGGGGATTAAGTTGGCGGAGCAGTTGCCGCAAGTGCCTGCGCCGGAGTTGTTGTGGAGTGGGATTGAAGCGCGGCTTGGTGGACCAGAACGGATTCAGGTGAAACCAATATCGTGGCAACGTTTGGCGGCTGTGGCGGCGGTGTTTGTTGTAATCGTCGGTTTGGGAGTTTGGTGGTTTTGGGACCGGGGATCTGACGGACTGAAAAATGGATTTTGGCAAGTGCAGTCATTGGAAGGTGCACCGCGGATAGGAAATAAGCGGATTGCTAATGCAGGGCGGTTGGGGGTTGGTGAGTGGTTGGAAACGGATGGAAGCTCGCGCGCGAAGATCGCGGTCAGCTCGATCGGAACGGTTGAGGTCGACGAAAACACTCGCGTGCGTTTGTTGGAAACGGATCCGACAGAGCATCGGCTCGAACTCGCGCGTGGAAAGATGAGCGCGACGATTTGGGCGCCGCCGAGATTGTTTTTCGTCGACACGCCGTCGGCGGTGGCCGCGGATCTCGGTTGTGCTTACACGCTCGAAGTTGACGATCACGGCGTCGGAAAGTTGCGTGTGACTTCGGGTTGGGTAGCGTTGGAACTAAAAGATCGCGAATCGATCGTGCCTGCCGAAGCCGCGTGTGAAACACGGCCGGAGGTTGGACCAGGCACGCCATATTTCGAAGACGCATCACCTGCTTTTCGCGACGCCCTCTCGAGATTCGACTTCCAGCACGATCCGGCTGTGATGAAAGATGCACTGACTACTATGCTGACCGAAGCGCGTCCGCGCGACACGCTCACGTTGTGGCATCTGTTGACCCGTGTTAGCGAAACGGATCGCCCGCTCGTTTACGACGCATTAGCGAAGTACTCTCCGCCACCCGCTGGCGTGACGCGCGACGGTGTGTTGCAACTGAATTGGGGCATGCTTCAGCTTTGGAAGAATGAGCTTCAACCAGGTTGGGGCGGTTCTATCGGCGGCAAGAAACTCCAAAAGAAATTGAAGCCATTTTAGCCACTGATTTCACAGACAAACACGGATCTGAAATGCCAACTCAGGTCCGTGTTCGTCTGTGTAGTTCCGTGGCTTAGGTGCCTGAGAGGTGGCGCGTGTCGTTGAGGTTCAGCACGCGAATGAAGCCATCATCACGCAATTCAAATCTCGTTACGCCACAATTCGCACTCATGATCCATACCGGCCTCAACTCCGGTGCGTCCAGGGCGCCCATCAGGTGCAGCGTGAGGATGCAGATTGTTCCCGTGTGACTAAAGACCGCGATGCGCCCGTCTTTGTGTTGGGCAATGATCTCGTCGAGCTTTTGCCACGCGCGATCGAGTAGTTGGCGATAACTCTCGCCGCCGGTTAAGACGTGCTCGAAGTCGCGTCGAAGCAGCGCGGCGTATTGATCCGGATGCTGTTGGGCGGCGTCTTCAAACGTCAAACCTTCCATCACGCCCACACTTCGCTCGCGAAAAGCATCCGTGGAGTTGACGGGCAGACCGGTCAGTTTTGACAAAGGCTGTGCGGTTTCGACTGCACGCGCGAGATCGCTCGAATAGATCGCAGTCAGGTCTTCACCTTTCAAAGCATGAGCGGTAGCGTTCGCCTGGCGGCGTCCGCGAGGCGAGAGCGGCGTGGCTGTGTGGCCACCGAAACGGCGTTCGGCGTTTCCTTCTGATTGCCCGTGGCGAATGAGAAGGACGTGAGTTGAGTGGGGCATCTACCTGCCGATCTAAGCGGCGACCGCTTCGGCCTTCAATTTCTCCGCTTGATAATGTGCGACGAGTGCGTCGATGAAAGGGTCGAGGTTTCCTTCCATCACCAGGTCGAGCTGGTGAATCGTCAAACCGATGCGGTGATCGCTAACGCGGTTTTCCTTGAAGTTATAAGTGCGAATCTTTTCCGAGCGATCGCCCGAACCGACCATCGAGCGCCGTTCGCTGGCCTGGGCTTCGTGTTGCTTCTGTTCTTCGATCTCCTGTAAACGGGCCCGCAGGACACGCATCGCCTTTTCACGGTTCTTGATCTGCGACTTCTCGTCCTGCATTGAAACAACGACGCCGGTCGGCAGGTGTGTGAGCCGCACGGCGGAATAGGTCGTGTTAACCGATTGACCGCCGGGACCTGACGAGCAGAACGTGTCGATGCGCAAGTCCTTGGGATCAATCTTCACATCAACCTCTTCGGCTTCCGGCAACACTGCAACCGTCACGGCCGAAGTATGAATACGTCCACTCGCTTCCGTTTGTGGCACGCGCTGCACGCGATGCACGCCCGATTCGTGTTTCAACTTCGAGTAGACCTTGTTGCCTTCAATCAACACGATGGCTTCTTTGAGACCGCCGATTCCCGATTCGGACGCTTCCAAAACTTCAAACTTCCAGCGCTGCCTTTCCGCGTAACGCGCGTACATGCGCACCATCTCCGCGGCAAACAACGTCGCTTCATCGCCGCCAGTGCCCGCGCGGATTTCGAGGATGACGTTCTTTTCGTCATTCGGATCGCTGGGTACGAGCAGCAGTTTGAGTTCGCGTTCGTTCTCTTCGAGCCGCGCTTGCAGCGTGTCGAGTTCGAGCCGCGCCATTTCGCGCATCTCGTCGTCGTCGGAAGTATCAAAGAGTTCGCGTGCGCCGACCGCCTCTGCTTTCAAAGCTTTCCACGCCTGATATTTCTGCACCACTTCTTCCAGCGCGCGATGTTGCTTCGCAACCTTGCCATACGCCGACGGATTTGAGAGCAACTCGGGAGACGAGAGTTCCTGAGTCAGCTCTTCGAAGCGGGAAACAATTTGTTCGAGTTTGTCTAACATACAAACCTCACGATAGGGGCGCGGGCTGCGGCTGCCCTGTTTGCGGTTCCAGTTTCAACGATTCTTTCAACGCTTCGATCGCCACTTCGAGTTGCTGATCGTCCGGTTCCTGCGTGGTGATGTTTTGCAGCCACACACCCGGCCGCGTCATCAGTTTGAAAAACCAACTGCTTTCTTTTTTCGCCGACAGCCGAATGATCTCGTACGAAATACCCGCCACCACTGGCATCAGCGCCAGCCGGATCAGGAAGTTGAGCAACAACGAATCAAACTTGATTATCGAGAACAGCACGATTGCCACAAGCATCACGACCATCAAGAAGCTCGTTCCGCAACGCGGATGCTGTCGTGGCTGCGGCCGCGCGTTTTCGACCGTCAACGGCAAGCCGGCTTCCCACGTGAATACTGTTTTGTGTTCGGCGCCGTGATACTCAAACACGCGCCTGATGTCCTTCAACAGGGAGAAGCTGAAGATCATGATCAAAAAGAACGTCATGCGAATCAGGCCGTCAATCAGGTTGAAGGCGACTGACGGTCTGACCGGGTGTAAATAGGTGCGCACGCTGGACCAGGCGTCCTGATACCACGGAGTGGGCGTTTCAGTCCCGGCTGTTGCCGTATCCGCTGCAACACCGGGCGAGGTTGTGCTGGTTGCAACCGCGGGAGTGGTGGCCCAACCCGCCGCGATGAACAGCGCGTTCGTCAGCAACAACGGCGCGGCCACGAAAAGCAGGATGTTGAAGATCAACGCGAAGACGATCGAACCAGCGGCCGCGGCCGTTGTTCCTTTCTTCAATTCGTCGCGCGAGCGTTTTTGCGTCGGCACCGGAATTACGCCGGGCATCGCGCCGGTCAAACCGGCGAAGTCGCCTTCACCCTCGATCACTGCCGGCGAAAGCTTGACCTTCACATTCTTCGTTTCGGCTTCTTCAACCTCTTCAAACGCCTCGTTGGCTGAGTAATTGAGCGCCTTGATTCCCAAACCCATCGATTGAATGAGTACGGCTCCGCCGCGCAGCACGGGCAACTTGAGCAACGGATACTTGTCGCTCCACTTCGGCAAAGGCGCCGCGGTGTTGACGATCGTGCCGTCAGCTTTGCGCACGGCGATGGCGTAAGCGTTTGGAGTGCGCATCATGACGCCTTCGATAACGGCCTGACCGCCGACAATGAGATCTCTTTCAGGTGTACTCATAGGTTTAAGGATACAAAAAAGCCGGCGATTTTGGGGAGATCGCTCGTAGTTGATATGCCTCGAGCGACCGACCGAATGACGCCGGCTCCGAAATTGTTTTCGCTAATGTTGGTTGCGCAAACCCATCAATTCGGGGTTATTTCGCAGGGGCAGCGCCTTCGGCTGCCGGTTTCTTGCCGTAACGCTTATTAAAGCGATCGACGCGTCCCGCGGTATCGACCAGCTTCTGCTTACCAGTGAAGAACGGGTGGCAGGCGGAACAGATTTCCACGTGCAGGTCGCCTTTCTTGGTCGAGCGTGTCTTGAACGTCTCGCCACAAGCGCAGGTAACGGTTATCTCAACGTATTCCGGGTGAATTCCTGGTTTCATTACTCTTTATCGACTCTCTATATAGACGGCCATCCGGCCGCATTTTCAAACAAGATATGATAGGTGCCGGTGCTTTAGATCGTCAAGTTGCGGGGTCAATCCTGTCTTTTGATCTGCTTTGAGAAGGTATTTCTCTCCCAAAAGACGCCGTCCGTATAACCCTGCACGTTAGGGGTCTGAGCCGCTAGTTCCAGACGCTTCAAAGCCAAACAACAATACTTTTCATCAAGTTCGATTCCTAAATAGTGGCGCCCGAGTTTCTCGGCGACGACCGTAGTAGTGCCGGAACCGTTGAAGGGATCGAAAACCAGATCGCCGTTCTTCGAGCTCGCCAGAATAATTTTCGCCAACAGCTTCTCGGGTTTTTGCGTCGGGTGATCGGTGTTCTCCGGCATTGACCAGTAGGGAACCGTTAGGTCCGTCCAGAGGTTTGAAGGATGCGTGAGCCGGAAGCGTCCGTTCTCGGATTCAGACCAGTCTTTCGGCGCGCCATCCCGGTCGGTGTAAGGCGCGATCACCTGCCGCTTGAGCATCACGGCGTCAACGTTGAAGTAGTAATTATCGGAAACCGTAAAGAACCAGATGTCTTCGGCGCACTTTTTCCAATTCGACTTGGCGCCACGACCCTTTTCACGTTCCCACGTGATTCGGTTTCGCGGAATGAAGTACTTCTCGCCGACGCGGTGAATCGCAGCGGAAGATTCCCAATCGCCACAGATGTAAATGGAGGCGGTGGGTTTTAGCAGCCGCATAGTTTGCGAGAGCCACGAGTCCAACCATTCCGAGTATTGTTCCAAAGAAGTTTTCTTGAAACTCCGGTCGTTGAACTTCTTGGTCAAGTTGTATGGGGGATCTGCGAAAAGCAGATCGACGCAAGCATCTGGCAGATGGGGAAGCGCAGTGAAGACGTCCTGGCAGAATAGTTTGTCACGAATTTCCGCAACTGTGGCATTGGTATTTAGTCGTTGAAGAGACTGTTTGTAGCTCTCTAACTCCTTTTCAGAGAGCGTCAACGTCCGATTCAAAGGCGCGCGAGTCACGATGCTCGGAATTTACACTACTTCTGCTATAATCAGTTTCCGAATTTCAAGCTCTTCTCTTTTTAGCAGTCACAATGCAATCCGCGCGTTGTTCTATCTGCTGATCGAAGTGTAGTCACAGACGCGCCGCAGGCCACTATGTCAGACGACACGAAGCAGCCTGGTTCCGAAGAACCTATGCGACCGGACGGGTCGCCAGCCGATTCGTCCGG
>DATEHX010000307.1:0-15514 GCA_035279345.1 Pyrinomonadaceae bacterium
GCGCCGCGAAAGATTCCCGGAAAGCACAGCACGTTGTTGATCTGGTTGGGATAGTCAGACCGGCCGGTCGCCATCACCGCAACGTACGGCGCGGCGTCTTCGGGCATGATCTCGGGCGTCGGATTAGCCATCGCAAACACGATCGGCTGCTCGGCCATGTTCTGAACATCCTCGACGCCGATCACGCCCGGTACTGACAAACCGAGAAACAGGTCCGCACCTTTGATAACGTCGTGTACTGTTCCCTGCTCGTTGTTTGGATTGCTGTTCCGCGCGTACCAATCCTTGACCCAGTTCATGTTCTCTTTGCGGCCGCGATGGAGAGCCCCCGTCTGATCGCAACCGATGATGTTCGTCACGCCCGCGGCCATGATGATCTTCGAGCAGGCCACCCCCGCCGCGCCCACGCCGTTCACGACCACTTTGATCTGGTCCATCTGCTTGCCGACGATCTTCAGCGCGTTGATGAGCGCCGCGAGGACCACGACCGCCGTGCCGTGCTGGTCGTCGTGAAACACCGGGATGTCGAGTTCTTCTTTGAGGCGGTCTTCGATCTCGAAACAACGCGGCGCGGAGATGTCTTCGAGATTGATCCCGCCAAAGCCGGTCGAGATCGCTTTCACCGTACGGACAATCTCGTCCGGGTCTTTCGTGTTCAAGCAGATCGGAAAAGCGTCGACGCCGGCAAATTCCTTGAACAGCATCGCCTTGCCTTCCATCACCGGCATGGCGGCGGCGGGACCAATATCTCCAAGACCGAGAACCGCGGTGCCGTCGGTGACGATCGCGACGGTGTTCTTTTTGATCGTTAACGTGAAAACTTTGTCCGGGTCCTTATAGATCGCGTCGCAGATGCGCGCGACTCCGGGCGTGTAGGCCATCGCGAGATCAGCGCGAGTTTTCAATGGCACTTTCGGGACGACCTCGATCTTGCCGCCGAGGTGCATGAGAAACGTCGGATCGGAAACGTGTAATAGTTCGACGCCGTCGATGTCTTTGACAGCCTGAACGATCTGTTCGCCGTGGGTGCTGGAAGCAGAAGCGACCGTGAGATCGCGAATGATGTAGTTGTTGCCGACGGTAACGATGTCGATGGCGCCGATATCGCCGCCGGCGCTGCCGATGGCCATGGTTAGTTCACCGAGTGTGCCGGCGCGGGAAGAAAGCTTGACGCGCAAAGTCAGACTGTAACTCGCGCTTGGTGTCGGTTGCATAGGCAATCCACAGATTACACCGATTCAAGTATCTGTGTAATCTGTGGATGGTTTTTGGTTAGCTTCAACGATCTCTTCCCCAACAACGCATAGAGTTGTAGCGCGTCGGAGAGTTTATGGTCCTTCAATGACGCGAGGTGTCGTTTCACTGTTTCGACATCGCCCCGTGAAAACGTGCCGGTTAAAGCCGCGGCCGGATCTTTTGTTTCGAGGTTGTGAACCGTGCTGACGAGCAACGGTTGCAGAATGCGGCGGGCAGTTTTGCGTGTCAGGCCACAGTCAACGAGCATTTCCAGCGCAACGTCGAATAGGGCGGTGACGTTGCCGGAAGTCATCACCGCGGCGGCGTGATAGAGCGGTTTGTCCGCGGTTCGAATCGAAAAACTCGTCCCGCCTACATCACGTACTAAGGTCTTCGCGATGCGTACCGCGCGAGCGTCGCCTTCGACACTCCAGAACGCGCCCTCGACCGAATCTGTAGCGTCACTAACCGAAATCAGCGGGTGAACCGAGCCGGTGCTCCATCCTTTCTCCCGAAGCGGCAAAAGCACTTCTGACGACAGCGCGCCGCTCGTGTGGAGGACGGTGGGCGTGGGATCATAGTTGAGCGTGGCGAGTTGAGCCGCAACTCTCGCTATTTGATCGTCAGGAGCAGTGATCAAAACCAAATCTGACTGTGGCAACGAACCGATCTGGTTGGCAGCGAATGCCGCGGGCTTGTCGTCTAAGAGTGCGGCGGCTTTACGGGCGCTTTGGAGTCGACGCGCCACCAGCGATCGGATCGGATAACCGCTGGTCTTGAGAGCGACGGCCAAAGTCGTTCCGAGACGGCCCGTTCCGATGATCGAAACTTCTGGCTTTTCCTTTCTTTTCTTAGCGGGCATGCGTATATTTAGGTTGTTAAAACGCAAATCAAGCGCGCAACCATGCGGCCAGACCGGTCATCATAGACTGCGCGTCTGGATTTAGCGATAACAACACGCGATCCCCTACCCTCAGGTCGTTCGATTCTTTGGAGGTTTTTTCGAGATGAACATCTTCTCCCGTGCCACTTGTGCTCTTCTGCTGGCCATGTCTTTGCTGGGGAGTTCGACTCTAGCTCTCGCCCAAACGACGACCACCAAATCAACGGAACAACAGTCCACGACGCAAAGTGCGCCGGCGGCAAAGACCGATCCTAAACAAGCCGAGGCGAAGCAAACTCAGACAACTGCTTCCAATGTGCCGAACAAGCCGGGCAAGCCGCTATCGACGAATGAAGATCCGTCGATGATCGGCAAGCGAAATATCAACGGCGGATTCATCGGCAAGATCGCCGGCGGCACGGAGAAGGAAGTACGCCAGGGACGCGAAGCGGCCGCGGAAGTTGACCGGCAGGCCAAGTTCATCGACGACCCGCTGATTACCGAGTACGTCAATCGCGTTGGTCAGAACATCGTTTTGCACTCCGACGCAAAGGTGCCGTTCACGATCAAGGTCATCGATTCCGACGAAGTCAACGCGTTTGCGCTGCCAGGCGGTTTCTTTTACGTCAACAAGGGTTTGCTGCTCGCCGCTGATAACGAAGCTGAGCTCGCGGGCGTGATGGCGCACGAGATCGCGCACGTTGCGGCACGGCACGCAGTTGAGAATCAGGCGAAGGCGAGTTTGCTCGAATACGCGGCGCTGGGTGCGTCGATATTCCTCGGCGGCATTCCGGGCATGATTTACCAGAACACTGCCGGTATCGGACTGCTCGGCATTTTTATGAAGTTTAGCCGCGGTGCTGAGGAAGAGGCGGACAAGCTCGGCATTCAGTACATGTACGCGGCGGGTTACGACCCGGGCGCGATGGCGACGATGTTTGAGAAGCTCGAAGCCAAGAACAAGAAGAAACCGGGATTCATTTCCCGCGCATTTGCAACGCATCCGGCGCCACCGGATCGAAGACAATCAGCCATTAACCTGGCGGCGCGTTTCCCGGAACGTGAAGAGTATGTGATCAGCAGTTCGGAGTTTCAGCGCGTAAAAGGCCGGTTGTTGCGGTTGTCCAATGCGCGTGCTTCGACGACGGGAGCGCTCCAGGGAGCGGATGAGAACGGAGCACCGGGCCGTCCGACATTGAAGCGTCGTAACCCGACGCCAGACGAAACAACGACGACCCCGGACGGCGAAACCAAACCCGATTCATCGGCGCCACCGAAGTTGAAGCGCAACACGGGCGGCGATACGAAAACCCCGGATCCGGATAAGCCATAAATCGGCTTCCGATCGGTTCTAAATCCAACGGCCCTTCGACCACACATCGGAGGGCCTTTTGGTGAGTTGTGAGGGGTTGTGCTAGCCTTGACAACTTTTCCGAGCGGCAGGTATTCTAGCCGTTCGCGTTTTATTCGCTGAAAACAGAGATAGTTAACTATGTCGACATACTTCCCCAGCGGTAAGGACCTCGCTGGAAGACGAAAATGGTACGTGGTGGATGCGAGCGGGCAAACCGTTGGGCATCTGGCGTCTGAAGTTGCTTCCATACTGTCCGGCAAGCGTAATCCAGAGTGGACCCCCTTTATGGATATGGGCGATCACGTGATCGTCATCAACGCCCGCCAGGCAGTGTTGAAGGGTAATAAGGTTGAGCAGAAACTCTATCGCCATCACACGCTCTACCCCGGCGGTATGAGAACGGTTACGGCCAAGGAGATGATTGCCAAAAAGCCCGAGCGAGTCCTCGAACTCGCCATCAAGGGCATGCTGCCGAAAAACAAACTCGGCAAAGCGATGGCGAAGAAACTTAAAGTTTACGCCGACGCCGAGCACCCGCACTCAGCCCAACGCCCGCAAGCCTTCGACCTTACCCACCAAGCAAAATAAAAGCAGTAGCAGATAAGAGGAAAGATTACTGTGGCTGAAATTCAGTATTACGGAACGGGACGGCGCAAATCGGCGACGGCCCGAGTCTATTTGCGGCCAGGCGGCGGCGACGTGCGGGTGAACCACAAACCGTTTGAGCGTTATTTCCCGAACGAAACCTTGCGCATGATCATTCGGCAACCGTTGCAGTTGACCGAAACGACCGGCAAGTTTGACCTCGTGATCAACGTCGCGGGCGGCGGCCCGGCCGGACAGGCAGGAGCCATCCGGCACGGCATCACGCGCGCATTGCTCGAGTCTAATCCTGACCTGCGCCCGGCCCTTAAACGCGCCGGCCTGATTACACGCGATCCGCGAATCAAGGAACGGAAGAAGTACGGACAGAAGGGCGCTCGGAAACGCTTCCAGTTTTCGAAGAGATAAAGACATTGCCGATTTTCGATTGCCGATTTGCGATTTGGAACCGGCCTTTGAACAAATTGGCAATCAACATTGACAATCGACAATGAAACCATTGCCGCAGCCCGATTGGTTGCTTTTGACAAGTCGAGCGGTTGCGGCGAGTACATTAAACCAATTGACGAGAAGGAGACTTTAGTTTGGTTTCGGTAACCATGAAAGAGCTGCTGGAGGCCGGTGTTCACTTCGGCCACCAGGTAAGGCGCTGGAATCCAAAGATGAAGGAATACATCTTTGGCGAGCGCAATGGCATTTACATCATAGACCTGCAAAAGACGCAGCGTATGTTTCGCGAAGCGATCGGCTTCGTGACCAATCTCATCGCTGAAGACAAAGGCAAAACAGTTCTCTTTGTCGGCACCAAGCGCCAGGCGCAGGACGCAATTCGCGAAGAAGCCGAAAAGTGCGGCCAGTACTACGTTAACCAGCGCTGGCTGGGCGGACTGCTCACCAACTTCCAAACCGTGCAGAAGTCGATCAAGCGGCTCAAAGATCTCGAGAGCATGCAGACCGACGGCCGCTACGAGAAACTGACCAAGAAAGAACGCATCAAACTCGATCGCGAGCGCGAGAGTCTCAACAAGAACCTCTCGGGTATCAAGATGATGACGCGCCTGCCGGATATCGTTTTCATCATCGACGTGAAGAAGGAAGAGATCGCGGTCGCTGAAGCCAATCGGCTCGGTATTCCGATCGTCGCGGTCGTCGATACAAACTGTTCACCGGAAGGGATCGACTACGTAATTCCCGGAAACGATGACGCGTTGCGCGCTGTTCGTTTGTTTGCTTCGCGCATTGCCGACTCCATCGTTGAAGGTAATCAAATTGCTACCGAAGGCGGCGTGGTCTCCACTGCACCGGCTGAAGAGTCAGAAGAAGGTGCGGGCGAAGCAGGAGAAACTGCCGCGGCCGAGTTGGCACCCAGCAGTGAGGCCGTCAACGGCGAGGAGGCGCAATCCGAACCCACGACTAATGCAAACGCCACGGAAACTGAAGTGGCGCGGAACGAGAGTCCTGAGTCAGTCGTGGCAGCGAGCTAAGCGATATTCGTGACTTTGGGTGAGCGCAGCCTTCAAGCGGACCATCCGCCGGGCTGCGTTTTTTATTGAAGACAAATCAATCAGTATTCGGAGAAATTGGTAATCATGGCGGACATTACAGCAGCGGCAGTGAAGCAGCTTCGGGAGAAGACCGGAGCGGGCATGATGGAATGCAAGAACGCGCTCAAAGAAGCAGACGGCAACGAAGAGAAAGCAATCGACATCCTGCGTGAACGCGGTTTGGCTTCGGCGAAGAAGCGCGAGGGCCGCATTGCCGCGGAAGGAATCGTTGGCTCCTACATCCACATGGGTGGCAAAGTCGGCGTGCTCGTCGAGTTGAACTGTGAAACTGACTTCGTCGCGCGCGGCGAAGAGTTTCAGCAACTCGTTAAAGACATCGCGATGCACGTCGCGGCGGCAGAGCCGCGTTACGTTTCGCGCGAGGAAGTACCAGCGGAAGTGCTCGAGAAGGAGCGCGAGATCGCCCGTGCACAGGCGAAGAACGATCCCAAGATGGCGGGCAAACCGGAACAAGTGATCGAGAAGATCGTCGACGGCCGGGTCAATAAATACTATGAAGAGACCGTGCTGAACGATCAGCCGTTTGTGAAAGATCCGGCAAAGACTGTCGCTGAACTGGTAACCGAGAAGATTGCCAAGACCGGCGAGCGAATCACGGTTCGCCGCTTCACGCGCTACAAGATGGGTGAAGGACTCGAGCGGCGTGCTGAAGATTTCGGTAGCGAAGTAGCTTCAATGTTGGGGTAGCTCCTATAGGACCTGTTAAGAACCGCTATGGTCGCAGACACTTCCAATCTGGTCTACCGCCGCGTGCTGTTGAAGATCTCGGGCGAGGCGTTGATGGGCGAGCAGAGTTACGGCATCGACGTCAACGTCGCCCGTAGCGTCGCCGAAGAGCTGAAGGCCGTTTATCAGCTCGGCGTGCAATGCGCGGTGGTGGTCGGCGGCGGAAACATCTTTCGTGGTGTTTCCAAAAGCGCCGGCAACATGGACCGCGCCGCGGCAGACTACATCGGCATGCTCGCGACCGTGATGAACGGCGTCGTGCTCCAGGATGCACTCGAGAAGATCGACGTCGACACGCGCGTGCTTTCGGCGATCGACATTCCGCAACTCGCGGAACCGTTCATCCGCCGCCGTGCGGTGCGGCATCTGGAAAAAGGGCGCGTGGTGATCTTTGCCGCCGGTACCGGTAATCCTTATTTCACTACCGACTCGGCAGCCGCGCTGCGAGCGTTGGAGATCAAGGCCGACGTGATCATGAAAGCGACAAAAGTCGACGGCGTATACTCTGCCGATCCAATCATCGACACCACTGCCGAGCTCTTCAACGAGATCACTTATCGACAGGTGCTCGAACGCGGGCTCAAAGTCATGGATGCTTCGGCTATCTCCTTGTGCATGGACAACAATCTCCCGATTATCGTGTTTAATATGCGCGAGCATGGCAACATCCGGCGCGTCGTCATGGGCGAGCGTGGAGTGGGCACGAAAGTCGGTTAACAGGAGCAAGCGATGAGCGAAAAAGACGTAATCAGAGATGCGCGGGTGCGAATGGAAGGGGCCATCGAAGACTATCGCCGCAAGCTGGCAGCCGTCCGCACCGGGCGCGCCGTCATAAGCGTGTTGGACCCGGTGTTGGTTGATTACTACGGCACGCCGACTCCGCTCAATCAAATAGCTTCGGTGCACGCGCCTGACCCGCAAACGTTAACCGTTCAGCCCTGGGACCAAACACAGATCGGCCCGATTGAGAAAGCGATTCGCGCCGCGGATCTCGGTCTCAATCCCTCCAACGACGGCAAGCTCGTTCGCGTCCCGATTCCTCCTCTCACTGAGGAACGCCGCAAACAACTCGCAAAGCAAGTTCAAACAGTGGCCGAAGAGCACAAGACTGCGGTGCGCAACGTGCGGCGCGACGCCAACGATCGGCTGAAGAAGATGTTGAAGGACAAACTGATCTCTGAAGACGCCGAGCGCGACTCGCTCCAGGAAATCCAAAAACTTACCGACGGCTACATCAGAAAGATCGACGACCTCGCCACGACTAAAGAGCAAGAGATCATGAGCGTGTAAACGCTCGCGGGGCAAAGCAGTTATAGGTCCTATAGGGACCTATATGTCCTAAATCTTGACCTCCCGAGCGCCTTCACATATCATGCGCGCGCTCTCGCACCCTGTTCACCTCCGATCGCCGAGTCTTCCTTTCTGAAACAAAATATGTAATCCGGACATTAACGTTGAGACCAAATCGAGGAGGAGATCATGTCAGCAGCACCCCCAGCCGCACTCCCTAACGCAGCACCACCAGCCACACCACCCGCAGATACACCGCCGCCAGCGCAATACGTTAAAGACCAACAGACCGGAAAGGTTTACATAAAAATCGAGGAGCACTGGTACGACAAAGTCTCGGCCGCGTTCAGCGCTCTTTACTCGCTTGCTGTCATTGGCTATCTGACCTTCATGATCCTGTACATGCTCTCGGGAAAATACGCCTTTTGGCCCGAAGCATTAACCAACAAGATCGCGAATCTGCTGACGTACCCGGTCGCCAAGTTGATCCTTTACACCGCGATCGGCGGCGCAATGGGCGCGGCCGTCAACAACCTCCGCAGCTTCATAAGCTGGCACGCCGAGGACAAAGCGTTTGGTTGGCGATTTATATGGAAGTACCTTGCGATGCCGCCGCTCGGAGGAACACTCGCGGTTCTCGTCTACGGCATCCTGCAAGGCGGCATGGCCGTCATCAACGGAGGCGCCACTCCCGAGAACAACCAATTGACTTCCCTTTCCGCGTGGGCCACAGGAACGCTGGCCGGTTACGGATCGAGCAAAGTGTTCATCTGGTTGGACGACAAAGTGAACACACTGTTCAAGATCGATAAGAAGCAAGTGGCGGTTCCTAATTTGATAGGCAAGTCGGAGGATGATGCCAGGCAGACTTTGAGTAACGCCCAGTTGGAAGTCGGCACTGTTTCCAAAGAAGAAGTGACCAGCAACGATCAGGTTGACAAAGTCATTAAACAATCACCCGCTGTCGCAACGATAATCGATTGCGGGAGCAAAGTTGATCTGACGATTGGCATCGCCAAACCGGCAACCGATCCGGATCCTACTATCGATCCGGCGTTGAAACCCGAAGCTAAAAATGGAAATGGAAGCTCGGCAACGGATCCAACGAAAGCCACGGACTCCACCGATACCACAGACAAGACAGAAAACGCAGAAACGGAAGAACAACCGACGGAAGAACAACCTGCGGGTGAAGTGACAGGTTAAGACCAGTTACCGCGGAATCGCGAACACGTCTTCGCCTAACGTCTGGTTGAGCTTAACTTCTTTCACATTGAACTCGGCGAAAAACGCGCCCATCGGCATCTCGAATTTTTGCGAGAAGCTGAATGGGACCAGCACGCCGTCGACTTCCTTGAACTTACTGTTCTCGGTGCCGAGCGTGAAGCCGGCGTAGTAGATCAGAAAACTCATTACTCTGCCCGTCTTCGGATCGACGTAATAGTCCGTCGTGTAGCCATCCGGATCGACGAGACGAAACGCTCGTTGCTTCTTCTTGTCCGCGAGCGCCTGGATCACAAATCCGGGCTGATCGAAACGGGCGAGTGCGCCAAAGCCAAACTTCGTCAGCGGCGGCATCGAAACGTTGGGCAGCGAACTGTAACTTTGCTCGCCATCGTAGATCTGTTTGAAAACTATCGCCGGCCGCGCATCGATGTCCATCCGCAGCTTGTCGCCCGCCGTCACGAGCGAAAACGATCCGGGAATCGACTGCACGCTGTTCGGCGGATAAAGCTGGACCGATCCGCGCAACATCATGTTCTGAACCGCGCGAAACTTTTCACCGCCCTGAGCAAGGAATGCCGCGCGGGCAAGCTCTTTCGGTGTCGTCTCGGCCGTGATCGAAATCGCCGGAGTAACGGCGGCGCCACCGCCGTTCGCAGGTTTCGCCGGTTCCTGAGCGGAAGTCCAAACGCCAGATACAGCGACGAGCGCAACGGACGCTAAAACAGTCTTTCTCATTTCCCAAAACCTCGATTAGAAATTCAAACGCACTTGCGCATAAATGCGCCGGTTACCAGCGCCGGTGCTGCCACCGCCACCACCGAAACCACCAATTCCACCCAAACCAAGCGATTCACCAAAACTCGGCGACGACAAGTTACCAACGGGCGTACCGAGGTTCACGTGATTCAGCACGTTCTGAAAATAGAGCGATACGTTCAGGTTGTATCGCTTCTCACTCGGCGGAGGACCACCTTGTGGTCCCGGTCCTCCCGGTCCGCCGGGCCCGACTCTTTGCGGACCACCACCGGCAGCGACAGGCGTTGCCGGTCCTGGCTGCGGCCGCGCCGCGGCGTTACTGCCGCCGACAGTGCCGAAAGCAAACACGCGGCTGATGCGCAGATTGACGACAACCGATCCGGGCGACTCGCCGAAGTTACGAGGAACAATCCGTTCACCGGTCAACGGCACGAGATTGAAATTACCAAAACGCGTACAACGAATCGTCGATAACGAACAGTCAGCGTTGGGTGGCGCGAAGCTCGGACGCTCGTTCACCTGGCGATCGAGATTCAGGTCCTGACCGGTGATGATATTGAACGGTGGACCACTGTTCGCCACTATGAAAGGACTCAACACGACCTTCCACCACGGCAGATTGATCGTGCTGAAAAGCGTAAAACGATGCCGTATGTCGAACGACCCGCGGCCAAACTCGCCTGACGTGTCGTAGGAGTTCATCGGGAACAACGTGCTGCCCTGCCCGTCAGTGTCGTTCGTGGTCTTGCTAAGAACGTAGTTGCCGTTGAACTGAATCATCCGGCTGAAACGGCTATTGAAGCCGATGAAAAACTGCCGCTGATTAAACTGACCGCTCGCTTCGTACCGGTAGATTTCACCCTTCGTCGGATCAGGACGAAGGCCGTTTGGCGTAAGCGGCGTGATGGTCGCCGGCAACGGCGCGTTGACATCGCGCGCGCGAATCACGTGCACGATGCGGATGTTGTAGAAGCCGACGAACATCGTCATGTTGCGCGGCAGTTGCCGTTCGACCTGAGTGCCGATGAGCCAAACAGTCGGAGCTTGCAAGTTCGGATCGATCTGCCAGATCGTTTGCTGCGTTTGCGGCAGACCGGCGACCGAGGGAACGCTCGTCGGGCTCCACTGATTCAGAATCGCATACGCAGCGGCGACGTTCGGCGCTTGCTGGTCCGCGATTGACGGCGGTGTGAGCCGTCGTGCTTCTTCGGTCACGAACGTTTGGATCACGTTGACGCCGTTGAATCGATTCGCGGTAAGCGTCGAGCCTTCACTGAAGCGATTGAAGAAGAACCCGGTGCCAACCCGAATCACCATCTTCGGCGGGCGCGCGCTGTTGGCCGCGCCGGGCGACCACGCGACCGCGAGTCGTGGTCCAAAGTCATACTTACTGTGAGCGTTCGTTTGCGTCTCGTAACGCAGACCGTAACTAAACGTGAGATTGGGCCGCAAGCGCCAATCATCCTGAAGAAAGACGCCGTAATCCGTTTGCGTGACGTCGGCAAATGGGTTTCCGGAATTGATGCTAAACGTCGCCGCACCGCCTCCCGCCGCGCGAATCTGTTCGGGCGTCCGTCCCTGCTTCTGCAACTGCAACGTCAATTGATAACGTTGAATACTGGTGAGTCCAAAACCGCCGGTAAAGGACCACGAGCCACCGAAGTTGCTCTCATTCGTATCGTCGACGCTCACGTGACGAATGCGTCCCCCGAATTTGATCGCGTGCGAGCCGTGTTGCCTGGCCGTGAAATTGTTGAGCTCCCAGAAATTGCGTTCGTTGACCGACTGGCCCACTTGCGACCCGCCGGAGTTGAAAGAACCGCCGACGTTGAGCGCGGGTACGGAGTTGTTACCGATCTGCTCGTTGCGGCCGTGGCTGTACTGAAAGCGCGTTTCGTTGATCGTGGTGCTGTTGAGAATCGCTGTTTCCGTTAGCTGAATGTTCTGGTTCGTGTTGACAATATCAAAGCCGCGTTCCGGCAAAGAGAAGCCACCAACGCCCTGATCGTCGGCGCGAAAGCGGTTGTAGTTGTAACGAACGATCAGCGTGTTGCTCGGATTGATCGCATAGTCAAAACGAGGACTGAAGAACATGTTGCGCCGGGGAACGAGAAAACCCTGGCCGAAATCAACCGGGTTCAGATTCGCGTCGAGCACGGTGGCGCGGATGAGTTCGTTGTCATCTGTTTCAGTGCGGCCGAAGCTTAAAAAGAACGACGCCTTCTTTTTCACCACCGGACCACTCAGATTCATGTCGTACTGCCGAAGCTGAAACGGCGTGCGTTTGCTGGAGCTGATCGCAAACGGATTGCGGGAGTTGAGGCTTTCGTCGTTGAAGTTGAACGACGCGCCACCGCGCAGTTTGTCAGTGCCGGGACGAGTAAGAACATCGATACGCGCGGAAGGTTGATCGTTCTCGGCTGCAAACGGATTCTGGTTGATACGAATCTCGCGAATCGAATCCTTCGAAGGCAGGTTGCCGCCGGTGAAGCCGTCGATAAAGATCTGTCCGCCGTTTGGTCCCACTGATGGACCAGCCAACGCCTGCAACGCTGCCGCGAGTTCGTCCGGATCGTCCGGCAGTGCGTCGAGATCTTTTCCGCCGAGGACTGTTTGATTGGCGTTGTTATTGGCTTCAGTGCTGATCGGTGTTTCGGCAACCGTGACCTGTTCCTCGATCGTGACCTTCAGTGTGACATCGACCGACATGCGGCCGGCCTTGACGTCAATGGTTTGCTCTTCGGATTGCGTGAAGCCGGGTGCGATTGCCTGAAGTTTGTAACTGCCCAGCGTGAGGCCCGCAAACGTGTAGACACCTTCGCCGTTGGTCGTGGTCTTTTTCTGAACGCCGGTTGCGTCCGTCAGGGTGACGCTGGCGCCGACAATCGCGGCGCCGAGTTCGTCAACGATCAGGCCGCGCAGAGTGCCTCGCGTTTGTTGTGCGGCGACGTTGGCGGAAAGCAAAAGAGCAAAGGTAAGGATAAAGAGACTGCGTGGGAGACGGGGGAGAACTTTCATTTCGAGCCTTTCGGTGCCTCTGTGTCTCGGTGGTTAACCAAACCACGGAGACACAGAGGCGCAGAGAAGAAGTTCAATTATGGCAAGCCGATGCCGAATGTGATGCCGCTATTGCCTAAACCCGCGGCGGGATTAGGAGCCGCCTGCCCGGGCTGCGGGCGCGGAGCAAGCATGGCGAGCAGCGTGTCGGCGCCGGCCACGAGCGAAATCGCGGTTAAGCGCGTCGGATCGACACCCTGCGTACTGGAAACGATGATAGTGTCGCCGACCTTAACATCCGCCAGAGAAATAGTTGGCAATCTTTCGAGCATGTCGTTGACGTTAAAGCCGCCGCCAGGACGGCCACCAGGACCACCTGCGCCGGGACCTCCAGGACCTTGCGGTCTCGCCGCGGGTTGCGCTTGACCACCCGCGGGTGCCTGGCCACTGCTCGGAGCGCCGCCGGGTCCACCTTGTCCACCGCGTCCGAATCCACCCATCATCGCGCCCATTTCTGAAGCGGGTGGAAAACGTCGCAGCACAGCGTCGTGCTTGATGACGATCGTCAGCGGAGTCTTCTTCTCGAGTTCGTTGATCTTGATCTCGCCGGTTGCGGGATCGACCGCAGTGACAACGCCACCGACCGTGCGGAAACTTCCGGTCACGATCTTCTGCGGATTGAAACGAAGGGGGTCTTCTGTGCGATCGCCAAGCGCACGCAACTGATCGCCGACTTTCAGTTCAGTGAACGCGCTCGGCTTCGCATCGCTAAACTTGATCGAGTCAGGAGCGTAACGGCGCATCTCGGTCTTGTCGCTGACTGGCAGCACCACGGCTTGAGAACCACCCATCGCGCGATGCGTGATCGTGATCTCGTGCGTGTCCGGCTTTATAGCGGCTATAACACCGACGATTCCACGACGGCGCCATTCCGCTCTTTCAGCATCCTGCTTCTTCGCCAGATCACCCTTCGTCATCACGACGATCTGCAAAGCCGGTACGGTTTTCTTATCTTCGGAGACGGTTCCACGAGCCATGACGCGATCGCCTTCGCCAACGTCAGCGAACGTGATGTCGGTTGCATTCGTGAGCGAAGTCTCGCCGGGCGCGAGACGCTTGTACGTCGTCTTGTCGCTAAGCACAACAGACACCGTCGAACCGGCGTCTGTTTTGATCGTCATCTGCTTCGCGGTGGCATCGATCGTTTTCACTTCGCCGATCGCATACTTGGGGGCAATTCCGGGATCGGCGCCTTGCGTGAACAGTGCCAGCGCGATTGCCAGTAAGAACGTCTTCATCTCCTAATCTTCTCCTACACAGAAACGGTTTTGCGGTAACGAGCGGTTAGTGCGAGACCGAAACTGATGATCAAAATGAAAGCTGCCATGAAGGGCCAAACGTACGGCAGGGACGTCAGCAACACCCAAAAGCCGGTGCCCAACAACAGGGCCACCGCTTCCGAGTTTTTACCGAACGGCACGTACTTTCGTTGCAGCCATTTTCCGGTCGCCGCATACAAGATAACCCTACCAAACAAACTCGCTACCAGCCAAAGCAACAGCGCCAGCAATCCGACGAGCACCTGTACCGGCTCCGGCATGATCAGCAAACAGATAAACACGCTCACGAAGAGCACCACCGCACCAATCAAACCGATCGCCGCCACGCGTACGTTGTTCAACTGCAAGCGGGCCACGCCACGACTGATCGTGCCCGGCATCACCGACGTGAACGCCAGCGAAACAACGAACCAGAAGAGCACGACGAGAAACCGAGTGCCGAGATAAGTCGGAGTCCAATGTGGACTAAACAGCCCGGTTGGATTGCGCATCATGTCGCGGAGTTCCTGCTGGTAACCCGCGTACATGATCGTCGAGCTCTGGGGATTTCGCCTGGCTGAAACATCGTCCGCGCGGTAAGTGCCGCCAAGAACGATCACATCGCCGCCGATGCTCGACCCGGGCAGTTGAATCACCGACCCGCCGATCGTCGCGACATCGCCTTCGACCACGCCTTCCACGATCACGTCGCCGCCGAGCGAAATCGCGCCCTGTTTTACGGTGCCGGTGATACGGACCGAGTTGCCCAATCCAAAGACGGTGCTGTCGGTGGTCCCATTAACAAGGACCACGTTTTCAGTGTTCGAATCCTGCGCGTAGACGGCGGTCATCAACAACAACACGCACGCGATGGGCGCCAGGAGTTTTCGGAAGGAGAATTGAAGGTTTACGAATTTGGGCGCTGATTGGAGAAGAACGATTCCCACGGGGCCCCCTTTATTCGGTTGCACCCGTGCGATGATAGTTTGAGATCAAACGCGAGAGGATGAGAATGGCGACTGCCAGGAACACGAGCAGCACGCCGAACGAGCCACTTTCGATGACGATCTTGTGGCCCAACACTCTGGAGATCACGACCAGTCCGGCGACGCCGTCGTAAACAGTATGCGATACGAAGCCGGCGACGCTAAACACGCTGCTCAGAAACTTACCGATGAGTACAAAGACGGAATCGCGAGCTGTGGCCCCGAGTAAACCAAATCCGACTAAAGCTAAGATTACACAGATTACGATCGCTTTCCGGTGTTCGGCCCGGCTGCGAACGCCACGCAGATCGCTGCTGGCCCGAACCGCAATCATTTTCGAAAAGTTATCCGGCACCGGAATCTCGACTTTGTCAGTCATGACTGCGTCGAGTTCGCAAACAAAGAGACGGTGCGCGCGCAACTCCGCGCGGCACTCCGCACAATCTTCCACGTGCTGTTCGAATATCGCCGTCGCGACTTCACTCAGTTCGCCGTCGACGTAAGCAGCGATCGTATTTCTCTGGCAGATCTTTTGCTCGACCCTGGTCATTAAATGCCGGTGATTCCTTTAT
>DATEHX010000308.1:0-17481 GCA_035279345.1 Pyrinomonadaceae bacterium
CAACATATCCAGGCCGCGCTCACCAGCGGCAAAGCTCTTCAGCTTTCCTTCCGCGTCAAAAAGGTAATACGCCGGCACATAGCCGTTGTGATTGTGAAACGCGTCTTTGAGCTTGTGTTCGTTGTCGACCGCGACCGGCTCAGTGATTCCATACGTGCCAATCAATTCACGCACCTTTTCTACGTCCGTGTCGGTTTCGTAACGCGGCATGTGAATGCCGACGACGCGTAGTCCCTGAAGCCGTTTCTCGTCGCGCCACTGTCCGACGCGCGGCAAATTGTCTTTACAAATTCCACAGCTCATCGAGAAAAAGTGAACGAGTGTCGGATGGCCCGTGATTTCAGACTCCGCGTGAGCCTGCGTTCCACCAAACCACTCAGTCGCGCCGTCGAGCCGCGGCATTTCTGTTCCTATTTTCATTGCCATGATTTATTTCCTTAAAGCCATCCACAGATTACGCAGATAAGCTGTGAAATCTGTGGATGGCTTTGTTGTTGTTATTGATTCAAAGTTTTCTGGCCGGGCTTCCACTCAGCCTGGCAAAGTCCGCCGGTCTGCAACGCCTGGATCACGCGCAGCGTCTCTTCCGCCGAGCGGCCCACGTTCAAGTCGTGAACGACTTTGTAACGAAGAATGCCTTCCGGATCGATCACGAAGAGACCGCGCAACGCGATGCCCTTATCCTGAATCAGCACGCCGTAATCGCCTGCGACCTGCTTCGTCGCGTCTGCCGCGAGCGGGTATTTCAAACCTTCGACACCACCGTTGTCGCGTGACGTGTTCAACCACGCGCGATGCGAGTAAACCGAGTCAGTCGAGATGCCGATGATGTCGGCGCCGATGGCCTCGAAGTCCTGGTAACGATCGCTGAACGTGGTCAATTCCGTCGGGCAAACAAACGTGAAGTCGAGCGGATAAAAAACGAGCACGAGCCACTTGCCGCGATAATCGGCAAGCCTCACCGGCTCGTTGAGTTTCTCCATGTTTTTCGTCGAGGCCATTTCAAAATCCGGCGCGGGCTGGCCCACCATCGCCTTTTCTGCTGCTACTGCTGTTGCTGCTGTCATGTATCCTCCAAAGAAGTTGAATTATTCCGTTGAAACTCGCTTACGACGACTCCTTACAATCAGGGCAAATTCCTCGTAGCGTTAAATGAACCGACTGCGCCTTGAACTTTGATTTTCGGGCCGCGGCCTGCATTAGTGCTGCTGTTTCCGGGAGATGAAAATCGACCAGCTTGCCGCAGCAGTCACAGATCGCGTGATCGTGACGTTCCATTTCGCGGTCGTAGCGGCTGGCGCTGTCGCCAAAGCAGATCTCGCGAACGAGGCCGGCTTCTTTCAGGTAGCGCAACGAGTTATAGACGGTTGCGTAGCTGATGCCGGGCAGACGACGCCGCGCCGCTTCGAAGATATCGCTGGCGGTCGGGTGATCTTCGCGTTCGCGGATCACCTGAAACACCGCGTCCCGCTGCGGAGTCAATTTATGGTCGCTGGCTTTTTTTGTTCCCTTCACAGTGGATTTAGACTAATTCTAAATTTACCGTTTGTCAAATGTGCGGGTGGGCTTTGACGAAATCGACGATGTTGTCGACGTAGGTTGGAAACTGCGGGCATTCGATGCCGTGGGGTTTGAGGAGGGATTGAGCCTGGCTGGAATCGTAGAGTTGCTTCACGAAGAAGTAAGGAACGGCGCTATGCGGCAGGCCCGTGATCTTTGGCGACGGCGGTAACATGAGAAAGAATCGCACCCACGTCACTGGAGCCGTGATTCGCGAGTGTTTTCCGTTAGCTGACCGGGCGATCGCGTTGAAGAGCTCGTTGGTCGAAAGCGGCGACGGGTCTGAAAGCTGCACAGTTTTTCCGATTGCGTTTTGATCGAAGGCCAGAGCGGCCATCGCATCCACGACGAAATCCACGGGCACCAGATTCAGACTCACGCGATGGTTGCCGATGTTTACTGACGACAACCAGGGAAAGTGCAGCAGGTAAAGTATCAGGTAATAAACGCCGTCGTATTTGACTGTTTCGCCCGTGTGAGAATCTCCGCACACGACGGACGGACGATGAATCGTTACCGGTAACTGGTTCTTCACCGCCTCGACTTCAAGCTCCGCGAGGTATTTCGATTCTTCGTAAAAGTTGCGATAGCCTGCGTCGTGACGAAGCTCGGTTTCGAGGATTACGCCTTCACGTTTGCCGGCGACGTAACACGTCGAGACGTGATGAAAGTGTTGCAGCGAGGGAAGCGTGCGCGCGAACTCAATTACATTTCGAGTGCCACCGACGTTGACGCGCATTGCCGGTTCGCGTTCGACGGCAAGATCGTATAGCGCGGCGAGATGAAAAACGCGCGTGGTCTGTTGTCGCGTGATATCCAGATCAGAGGCGGTTAGGCCCAAAGCCGGTTGAGTGATGTCGCCCTGGACGAGCTGGAAGTCTGCAACGTTTCGGTTAGTCAGACGGGAAATGCGATCGATCTCGTGTCGCGCGCGGTCCAGCCACGACGGTTGTACGAGCAGGATGAAGCGGCACTGCTTGCGGGCCAGTCGTTCGAGTAAACGGTCGGCGATGAAGCCCGGGAACCCGGTTATGAAAAATGTTTCGCTATTCGGCATCGGGGCAGCCCGAGTATAATTCACGTTCCTCGCGATTCAGAATTCTAAGTACGTTTCCTCTCTGTGTCTCTGCGTCTCTGTGGTTAAATTCCTAAGCATCTTTGAACCACAAAGGCACAGAGGCACAGAGAAGATCACTTTTCGGTATTCAACACGTTAAAGGAAACCATTATGACCCCTGAGTTGCTCCCCCAGTTGCGCCTGGCGCGGCGTGCGGCGCTGGCCCTCGCGCTGATCGCCTGTGCATTCCTAACTACCGCATCGCCCCAACAAACCGACTGCAACGTTCGCGTGACGTTGCTACAGGTTAACGACGTCTACCAGTTTGCGCCCGTGGACCAAAACACAACCGGCGGACTCGCGCGCCTGATGACGCTCAAGAAAGACATTCAAAAAGAAAATCCGAACACGCTCTTTCTACTCGCGGGCGATACGATTTCACCGTCCGTTGAATCGATCACCTACAAAGGCGCGCAAATGATCGAGGCGTGGAACACAATCGGCCTCGACTACGCGACGTTTGGTAACCACGAATTTGATTTTGGACCAGACGTGTTGAAACAGCGAATCGGGGAGTCGAAGTTTAGTTGGATCGCCGCCAACGTGATCGACACGACAACGGGCAAACCGTTCGGCGGCGTGGACCCGTTCGTCATTCGCGAGTTTAACGGCGTGAAGATCGGGATCTTTGGACTCGTGCTTCCCGAAACCAAAGTGACTTCGCGGCCGGGACCGAACGTCGTGTTTCGCAATTCGTGCGACACGGCGAAGGAGATGGTTTCGGAACTTCGCAATCGTGGTGTGAAGGTAATCGTGGCTCTGACTCACCTTTCGATGCGTGAAGACAAGGAAGTCGCGCGCTGTTCGGACGTTGACCTGATCATTGGCGGCCACGAGCACACCCTGCTCGAATCGCACGCCGGCCGTGCGCCGATTTTCAAGATGACCGCGGACGCGCGTGAAATGGGCCGCATCGATCTCAATATTTCGAAAAGCACCGGCGAACTCCAGAGTATCGACTGGGAAGTGGTCAGGGTCACTAAAGACACTCCGGAGGCGCCGGAGTTTACCGCTGTTTATAAGAAGTACGCCGATCTGCTCGCCCAACTCGCGAAACCCGTCGGACGCACAAGCGTTCCGCTCGACGCGCGCAGTGCCGAGGGACGAACGAAGGAAACCAACGTCGGCAACTTCATCACCGACGCCTTTCGCAAAGCGACCGCTGCTGACGTTGCTTTGCTAAACGGCGGCTCCATTCGCGCGGATGAATTGTTCCCCGCCGGACAGTTGACCGTCCGGGACGTCTTGTCGATGCTGCCTTTCAAAAACAAGATAGTTAAGATAGAAATAACGGGCGCAACGCTGCGGGCGGCGCTCGAACACGGCGTCAGCCGTGCCGCCGAAGACGCTGAACCGGGAGGTTTTCCGCAGGTTTCGGGGATTCAGTTCTCGTTCGACGCGTCGAAACCGCCGGGATCGCGCATCGTCGATTTGAAGGTCAACGGCCAGCCGCTCGACGAAACGAGAAAGTATTCGCTGGTCGCGCCGACGTTCGTCGCACTCGATGGCGGCGACGGTTACTCGATGTTTAAGGGCGCGACAGTGCTCCTGCCGGCGGACAAAGCGCCGATGGATTCGGACGTGGTGCAACGCGCGATCAGTTCCGTGCGGTCCATCGCGCCGAAAGTGGAAGGACGCATCAAGCGTTTAGACACGGTTAAGAAGTCGACTCCCAATTGCAATTAGGCCCAGAACGCTCTTGTGCCTCTTTGTGGCTCCAACTCCGCGGATCTGGATGGACTGATGGAGATTCACGACGACAGCTCGGCAAACAAACGCTACGAAGCCAATGAGCTTTTTCACGAGGCTTACGAGGCGCAGCAAGCCAATGACTACGAACGCGCGATTGAGCTTTACAAACGTTCGATAGAAACCTATCCGACGGCCGAGGCGCACACGTTCCTCGGCTGGGTTTACAGTTTTCAGCAACGTTACGACGAAGCGATCGACGAGTGTTTGGAAGCAATTCGGGTGGACGATACGCTCGGGAATCCTTACAACGACATCGGGAGTTATCTGCTGGCGAAAGGCGATCCGTACGGCTCAGTGCGCTGGTTCAAACGTGCGTTGCTGGCGCCGCGTTATGAGTCGTACGCCTTTCCGCATTTCAATCTCGGGCGTGTTTACGAAACGCGACGGCGGTTTATGGACGCGGCCCGTCACTATGGCCTTGCGCTCGAACAGAAACCTGACTTCACGGAAGCGGCGGTTGCTTTGCGGCGGATGCAGGCGCGGTTGAACTAAAGCCACAAAGAGGCACAAAGAAAGTGGCGGTTTACTCGAGTATAGCGATCTTCGTTTTCTCGCCGTTTTCGTCAACAGCGACGTAGATCACTTCCGCTTCCGTCACGCGAACGCGTTCCTCCTTCCCTAAACGCTCAACCTCTACAATCACGCGGACCGTGATCGACGTTGAACCGACGCGCACCGTCTCGGCATAAAAACTCACCAGATCACCCACGAAAACCGGTTTGTGAAAAATGACTTCCTTCATCGCCACGGTGACGAACCGTTCCATCTTCGTATGTCGATGCGCCTGAATCGCACCTGCCGTGTCGATGTAACTGAGAATGACGCCGCCAAAAATAGTGCCCCTTGAATTAGTGTCGCGCGGCAACAGCGTGATGCGAATCGCGGGATCTGTGTATTCGTGCATGTCGGCGTTTATCCGTGAAGATCTGTGGCTGAGAGCTGTTCGGTGATCCAGTCGCGGATGGCGCTTTTGAGTTCGTCGAGGTGGTTTTCGAAGAAGTGGTCTGCGCCGGGGATGATTACGAGGCGGACTTGCGTGTGTTTTTCGAGACGCGCGGCCATCTCTTTTACGCGCTCGGCGTCGCCATACTCGTCGAGCTCGCCGTGGACCAGCAGCAAAGGCTTGCGGCACGCCTGTAGAAACTCGAAATCGTATTTGTCGAGCGGCGTGCCGATCCCAATCAAATACCGCACGCGAGCGTCTTCAATCCCCACTTCCAAACCGACGCGTGCGCCAAACGAAAAGCCACACAACGTGATACGCGAGTCAGGATAGTTCGCCGCCAGGTAATCAAGACCCGCGCGCACGTCCTCAAGTTCGCCGCGCCCTTCATCGTGTTGACCGGTGCTTTGCCCGACACCGCGAAAGTTGATCCGCAACGTGATCAGGCCGGCGTCGTTCAGCGCCGCGGCGGCACGAAAGACCACTTTGTTGTGCATTGTGCCGCCGCCCAGAGGATGAGGATGAAGGACCAGGGCCACTCCTTCGGTTCGCCCGGTTCGAGGTTCCTTCAGAATTGCTTCTAATTGCCCGTGCTCGGCCGGAATGAACAGATTGCCGCTGGGATACATTCAATAAACCCTGGACAGGATTACAAAATTAACAGGATGCCAGCAAAACTCAACTGAATCCTGTTAGTCATGTTCATCATGTCTACTCTGTTTCTTCGCCGAGACTGGCGTTGTCTTCACCACCGCCGGTATAGCTGCCGCCGTATCCACCACTGCTTTCACCACCACCCGCGGATTCTTCAGCAGCGGAAGTTTCTTCCATCTCAGCAGCGAGCGCCGGAGCTGAAATGGACTTGGTCGATCGCTTCTTGCCAGCTTTCTTCGTGCCCTTCTTTCCACCTTTCTTACCGGCTGACTTCTTGGTCGATTTCTTCGCGGCTTTCTTAGCAGCCTTCTTGGCGCCGCCTTTCTTTCCACCTTTCTGGCCAGCCTTCTTTCCACCCTTCTTACCGGCTTTCTTCGCGGCCTTCTTTGTCGACTTCTTAGCGGCTTTCTTCGTTCCCTTCTTCGCTGGGCGGCCGCGTCGCTTGCCGGCACTCTTCTTGGTTCCTTTGCCGGCGCCTTTGCGCGCACCTTTAGACTTTTTCGCTCCTTTTCTCGCTGCCATTTTGTTCGCTCCTTATGTTGGTCTGGGTTTGGGCTCACCGTAGCAAAATAATTTAAGACTGTCCACGAAGTTTTCATGTTAACTAATCGATCGAATCTATAGACATGCATCGGCGCTTTCAGCTACAGTAAACATGCTCTCCATACAATTCCGATCGGCTTGTAGCGTGGGAAGGCCTGGGATGCGAGATCACTATTCATCGCGTGTGAGTCCTCTTTTTCAACCTGCTGTTTACTACTTCAGTCAGTTCGTACCCAATCAGTCGAGTCGTTCCAGCGAGCTCGCTCCAAACACCCAGAAAACGGGTCGCGAAGCGCCCTCGCGCCGCTCTGCGTTGGTAGTTGACGACGTGGCGGATGTAACCGAAATGCTGGCGGTGGTGTTGACCCACGCAGGCTACAACGTGGTGACCGCGGCTTCAGCACCCGCGGCTTTGAATGCCGCACGCGAACGGCAGTTTGACGTGATAATCTCCGACATCGGCATGCCGGACATGAATGGTTACCAGTTGGCGCGAGAAGTCAGACAGTTGCCCGGTTACGAAACCACGCCGATGGTGGCGGTGACGGGCTACTCGATGTTTGACGATAGAGAACGCTCGAGCAATGCGGGCTTCAACGCCCACATGACCAAACCCATCGATCCCCGCGCGCTACTCGATCTGATCGAACAACTGTGACCCGGCCCAGATTCGTAACTGTCATCCAGTTTGTAATCGGCGCTGTCGCAATCGCAATCCTTTTCTGGCAGCTTCAATTTTCAACCAACTCGATCTGCTGCGGAGATTTCGACGGCTATTACCACATCAAATGGACCCGCACGCTGTGGGAAGGTATTAAAGCCAAACAATTTCCGCCCGCATTTCCCTGGCTTCCACTCACAACGCTAAGCCCAAAAGAATACGTCGATCACCACCTGCTTTTTCACATCATGCAGATTCCGTTTGCGGCGTTTCGCGATCCGCGACTCGGCGCGAAAGTCGGATCGATCGTGTTTGCAAGCCTGGCGCTGCTTTCGTGTTACTGGCTGCTGCTTCGTTATCGCGTACGCTATGCGCTGGTGTGGCTGCTCGCGCTGCTCGCGTGTTCCGCGCCGTTCTTGTTTCGCTTGAACATGGCCAAAGCGCCGCCGCTTTCAATCATTTACCTGATCATCGCGATTCACCTGTTCTTTCAACGAAAATACTGGCCGTTGCTGCCGCTCGCTTTGATATTTACCTGGACCTACGACCTGTTTTTGCTGCTCGTAATGGCGGCGGTGTTTTGGGTTGTCGTAATCGCGTGGACCGAACAGCGTTTTGCATGGCGTCCGCTGGTTTGGGTGATCGCCGGATGCACGGCCGGACTCGTAATCAATCCTTACTTTCCGCAGAACCTCATACAGCTTTGGGAGCACATGACGATCAAGCTCGTGCCGGCTGAGTATGTGACTAAAGTCGGATACGAATGGTACCCATACGATTCGTGGGAGTTTTTGGGAAACTCAGTCGTTGCGTGTATCGCAATGGTCGTGGGCTACATCTTTTTCGAGCCCGGAGAGCGCCGCAAGGCCCAGCAGCCCGTGTTTTTTCTGCTCTTTTCCACGGCACTGATGATCATGACCATGCGTTGGAAGAGAAGCGTGGAATACTGGCCACCGTTTGCCGTGCTGTTCGCCGGTTTCGCGTTGAAACCGTGGCTGGACGGCGCACGTGGTTATCTGACGCGGCTGCCACCCGAGGTGCTGGAGGAGTTGCAACCGTTTTTTGATAACCGGGATTCATGGTGGCGCAGACTCACCAGTGATGTCCGTGAGGTGTTGAAAACCGTAGCCGTGGCTTTCGTGGCGCTCCTGCTTGGCGTGGCTCTCTATTTCAATCTGCGCGACACGGTCGAGGAGATCGGGCGAAGTTCACCGCACAATTACTACAGGGCGGGGGCCGAGTGGATGCGAACCAACATTCCGCCCGGACAGATCATCTTCAATACCGACTGGGACGACTTCCCTCGTCTCTTCTATTTCGACGAGACGCACTATTACGTCTCAGGACTGGATCCGAGTTACTTGTTTGACAAGAATCCCAAGCTCTCGCAGCTCTACGAGCGAATTACGCTGGGCCAGGAAGCCGATCCCGGGCCGTTAATCCGCGATCGCTTCGGCGCGCGCTATGTTTTCTCCGATAATGCGCACGACGATTTCTTCCAGCACGCGCGTGAGAGCGGGTGGTTTGATATTGTTTATGAGGATCCCGAGTGCACGATAATGTATATTCGCGATGAGAAACTCGCGCCCGACCTGAACGAGCCGTTTTGAAAGTGATTAGACCGTTTCTGTTTATGACTTATATTCGCTTTTTTCTTCTGGTTTTAATTCTTTCCCTCCTGGCCGCATGCAACGGGACGCCGCCCGCTGCAAACAACACCCCTTCACCTGAACCGTCATCTACTCCCGCAGCATCACCAACAGCGCCACTTACCGGCTTCGAAAAGGATCTTCAGTACGTTCGCAACGGTGGCTACACTTATGTCTGGGTGTTTTCGCGTAAGGACAACAAACCGCTCGATAAAGACGACGGCGCTTTTCTGCGAACAAACGCGACCCAGGTAGTCGATTGGGTAACCACAGATGAAGGCCGGAAAGTAATCGCGGGAACTAACTTCAATCTTGAGGAAGGAAACCTCGGCGTGATTAAGAAGCGCTTCGTAACCGAGGACTACTCAGCCCGGTAGTCACAAAAAAGCACAAAATTCTCTTGTGCCTTATTGTGGCTTTAGGACGATCTTTCCAAACTGCGCCCGGTCTTCGATCAGTTCATGCGCGCGTCGCGCCTCACTCAACCGCAACACCCGGTCCACCACACCATGAATTTTCCCCTCGCGCACAAACTTCATCGCTTCCAACAGTTCAGCCTTGGAACCCATAAATGATCCCAACAACGTCAAATGTCGATAAAAGACCTGCCGCAAATCCGTATGCGCGTCGTACCCACTCGTCGCGCCACACGTCACCAGCCGGCCATTGTTTTTGAGTGAACTGATCGAACCAGGCCACGTCGCAGCGCCAGTGTGTTCGACAACAACGTCGACACCTTTTCGATCAGTGACGCGCCGAACTTCCCTGGGCCAGTCGTCCTGTGTGTAATTGATCGTGATGTCCGCGCCGAGTTCACGTGCCTTTGCTAACTTTTCGTCAGTACTCGCGGTGGTTATAACGCGCGCGCCACGCAGCTTCGCGATCTGAATCGCGAGTGAACCCACACCGCTGCCCGCCGCGTGAACCAGAACGTCTTCGCCCGGCTGCACGTTCGCTCGCGTGACGAGCATGTGCCACGCCGTGACGGTCACAAGCGGCAAAGCCGCGGCCTCTTCCCAACTCAACTCCGGCGGCTTCGGAATGATGTTCACGCCCGGAACAGCAACCAAGTCCGCGTAACCACCGTCGCGGCGATAGCCGATCATGTCGTACTCGCGGCAGAGATTGTCCTGGCCGCTTAGACACGCCTCGCAATGCCCACACGAAACTCCCGGTTGGACCATGACTTCATCACCGGGTTTCACCCACGTGACCAGTTCACCCACCTCGCGCACGACGCCGGCGATGTCGCTGCCGAGAATGTGTGGCAGCGGAATCGTGATTCCCGGCATGCCACGCCGTACAAAAATATCGAGATGATTCAGCGCGCAAGCCTTGACCTCAACGAGCACTTCATCGGCTCGCATGCGTGGCTCCGGCACGTCCGCGTATTCGAGCACCTCCGGCCCACCATGTTGTTTGAAGATTGCGGCTTTCACTTTAGTTTGACCTCAAACGAGAGACAACTCCTTCAAGTCCAGCAGGTTTAGCTTTAGCCGAACGGGCCGGCCACGCGCATCACGCACGTCGCAGTCGGTGTTTATGTCAGAGTCGAAGTCTTCGAGATTGTGTATCAAGTCGTAAGCATCTTCATACTCCTCGACTTCACCATTCTCGAAACGAACAGAAATCGGGAACTCCGGCTGCATGAGTCAGTTTGCGGATTGGCTTACTTCAGGTTTGTCAGCGGCCTGTTCGCGCGCGTGGTACGAGGAACGCGTGAGCGGGCTCGATTCGACGTGATGAAATCCCAGCGACATCCCGATCTTGCGCCACTCGGCAAACTCTTCCGGCGTGACGTAGCGTTCAACCGGTAAACGCCGCGCGTGCGGTTGGAGATACTGGCCGATCGTCATGATGTCGCACGAAACGGCGCGCAGGTCTTTCATCAGTTCGACGACTTCTTCGAACGTTTCACCAAGACCAACCATGATGCCGCTCTTGGTCAACATGCCGCGGCCTTCGCGATCGCGACGTGCTGCTGCTCGCTGCAAAAGTGTTAGCGATTGTTGGTAAACGGCATCGGGACGGACGCGTCGATAAAGCCGCGCGATCGTTTCGGTGTTGTGATTGAGAACGTCGGGCTGCGCGTCGAGCACGGTGTTCAGTGCCGCTTCGTCGCCGTTGAAATCCGGGATCAAAACTTCAACCTTGCACTCGGGATTGACGGCACGCACTTCGCGAATCGTTTGCGCCCAATGCGCGGCGCCGCCGTCGGGCAGGTCGTCGCGATTGACGGACGTGATGACTGTATGGGCCAGGTTCAGATGGGCCACCGCTTCGGCGACGTGGCGCGGTTCTTCCGGGTCCAGAGATCCGGGTTGTCCTTTGCCCACAGCGCAGAAGCCGCAATGGCGTGTGCAAATGTCGCCACCGAGCATGAAAGTCGCGGTGCGATCCGACCAGCACTCGAAGATGTTCGGACAGCGTGCTTCCTGGCAAACCGTGTGCAGATTCAGTCCTTCGATTAACTGTAAAACGTGGTTCTGGTTCGTCGGATCGCCGAGACGAATCCGGAGCCATTCGGGCTTGGGTTGGCGTGGTTTTTGATTGTTACTGATTACACGAAGTTCGCGGGCCAATTGATTTACCTCTGCATGGATTCTACACTATGCGGCCAACGTAAGCCCGCCACCCTAAAGGAGACCGTTATGAAGACCCTTGCTTCCCTCGCTTGTTTGGTTCTCTTAGTCATAGTTTCAACTCAAACGGCTTTTGCCGATATCGCTAAACCGAAAACACCGGAACAGCAGTCGAAAATGCTGATGTCGCGCCGGCTGGAAATTGTGCCGGACCAAAAGGTCGATCAGGCGCGGCTGCAAATCTCCCAATCAGACTTTCAGGAGTTGCGCGCGGCTCTGAATGGCGAGACCGGTTCGAACACAACAATTGCCGCGAATATTGCGCAGAGTCCGACGCGCACGATCATCGCCGGTACGCTGTTGTTTCTTTCGCTTTCGTTCGCCGGTGTTTGGCTCGCGCGACGCTCGTCCGCTACTCGGACGCATAAGGCAATCGCAGCCGGCGTCGTGGTGTTCGCAATCCTTGGGGTCGCGGCAATAATAACGCGCGGCAATGCTGGTCCACCGCCGGGTTATTTAAGCTGGAAAGATCTGTCGAAGAACTTCTCGCAAGGCCGGGCCACTTCAGGTCGAATGGTGATAGAAGTCGTGCCCGACAATCCAGACAGTCCGGGCATCAAGCTTGTGCTGCCCACGAAGCCTAAAGACGGCCCCGCTGAGTAGACATGATTGCAGAATTAACCAAAAAGGTTTCAGGAACAAATCCTGTAAGTCTTGTTAGTCCTGTCGAAGGATCAGTTCTGCTGTACGTGCTGGCAGCGGCGGTGCTGGCGACGTGGTTACCCTTGCAAATTTCGATTATCACGGTGTTCCTTTTCGCCGGGCCGCATAACTGGTTCGAGTTTCGCTACTTCCTTATGCGCCTGCCGGCCCGGTTCGGCAAGTCGCGTAAGTTCTTCGTAACCGCCTTTGTGGGAATCGGGTTTCTGACGATTACTTACGTTTCACTGCCGTTCATTTATCAAAACGTTTTCTGGTCCAACGAAACGTGGCTGGTTGTACTGGCGAGTTGGAACACGTTGCTACTCGCCTGGCTCGTGGTGCTGATCCGTTTACGCGCGAACCAGAAACGCAAAGCTGATTGGTCATGGACCACGCCAGTGCTACTCGCGCTCGCCGCGCTGAACTGGCTCGGACCGGAATTTTTCAGTCTCGCGATCGTCTACGCTCATCCGTTAGTCGCACTCTGGTTTCTCGATCGCCAACTGAAACGCACGCGGCCGGAATGGGTTGGCGCGTATCGCCGTTGCTTGTGTGTGTTGCCGTTAATCCTCGCTTTCATGATCTGGCAGTTGTCTCAAACTCCCGCGCTCAAGGACGACAACGGCCTCTTCTGGCGCATCACGCAACACTCGGGCGCACAGTTGCTGCCGCAAGTCTCGAGTCACATGCTCGTGTCGGTGCACCTGTTTCTGGAGATGTTGCACTACGGCGTTTGGATCGTCGCGCTGCCACTGCTTGGGCCAACGTTACGCTATCTGAAACCGGAGCCGAAACGGAGAAGGTCAGTGCTGGTAGCAATCGGAATCGTAGCGGTCGCAATTCTCTGGTTTGGTTTTGCCACGGATTATACGAATACAAGAGATTTATACTTCACCATCGCCATCGCGCACGTGCTCGCGGAAGCTCCGTTTTTGCTAAAGACACTCTAAACGATGTCGCCACTAGAACTCTGGCGCTTTCTGCCGCTCGGATACCTGTTCACGATCGCGATCGAGACGCCGATACTCTTCTTTGGTCTCTCACGTCGACACCCGCAACGCCACCGCGTCATGGCAGGTCTTTGGCTTACGGCCTGCACGTATCCGATCGTCACGCTGGTGTTGCCATTGCTGTTGGAAAATTATTCGCGTGGAGTGTATCTGCTGGCCGCCGAGATTTTCGCGCCAGTCGCGGAATGCGTCCTGTTCTGGTTAGCTTTCGGCAGCGCTGCGGAGCTCGGGAAGCGATCGATGTGGCGCGATTTCGGCGCTATCGTGCTCGCGAACATCGCCTCATTCGTAGCGGGCGAGATTATGTATCGATTACTTTAGCGAGTTGATCCGGGTCGATGTTTCCGCCTGACAACACGACTCCCACGCGCTCGACATCAGCCGGCAGTTTCCTGAACATCACGGCCGCCGCCGCGGTCACTCCCGAAGTCTCAACCAGCAACTTCATCCGCGTGAGCACAAAACGCAGCGTCTCGATGATCTCTTCATCAGTAACGGTCAAAACATCTTCCGCCAACTGCTGCACGATCGGAAACGTCAGCTCGCCCGGTATCTGAACTCGCAAGCCATCCGCAATCGTCGGCGGCGGCGGAATCGCAACCCGCTCGCCTTTCAGAAACGATTGCCGCGTGTCGTCAGCCGTCGACGGCTCAACCGGAAAACAACGAATCCGCGGATTAATCATCCGCGCCGCACTCGCCGCGCCGGCAAACAAACCACCACCACTGCACGGCGCGAGTATGCAATCGAGATCCGGTACTTCCTCGAGCAATTCGAGTCCACACGTCGCCTGGCCCGCGAGTATTAAATAGTCGTCGTACGGCGGGACCATCACCAGCCGTTCGCGCTCCGCCAGATCGAGTGCAAACTGTTGGCGATCTGCATTGTGACGATCGTAGAAAATGATCTCCGCGCCGTAATCGCGCGTCCCCGCAACCTTCAATTTCGGCGCGTCTTCGGGCATCGCGACCAGCACACGCACGCCGGCTTCACGTCCGGCAAGCGCGACCGCTTGCGCGTGATTGCCGGAAGAGAACGCCACAATGCCGCGACTCTTCTCATCGTCAGTTAACGAACGAATCTTGTTTGTAGCACCGCGAATCTTGAACGCGCCCGCGCGTTGCAGGTTTTCGCATTTGAAAAAGACTTGTTTGCCGGCCACCTCGTTGAATTGCCGCGAGGTGACAACCGGAGTGCGATGAATGCGCGGCGTGATGCGTTCGCGCGCTTCGTGGATCAGGTCAGTTGTAAGCATGAGTCCATTTCAACTCGCATCGCGAACACTTCAGCAAACCGCGCCACGATGCGATCTTCTACTTCGCTTAATTGAGTTTCAGAACCGAGCAACTGCTCCATGGAAGTCACTGGTTCACCTTCGCAAGCAATGATGAAATCAAAATAACCAAGATCGGTATTAACGTTGAGAGCAAAACCGTGCGTCGTGACCCAACGCGAAATGTGCACGCCGATGGCGGCGATCTTTCCGCGCGCTGTGTAGACGCCGGTTAATCCTTCAATGCGAAAAGCCTCGAGGCCGAAGTCCGACAGCGCGCGAATCAATACTTCCTCGAGGTCGCGCATGTAGCGATGCACGTCTTCGCGATCCGGACTGAGATTGACGATTGGATAACCGACGAGCTGTCCCAAACCGTGATAAGTAACTTTTCCGCCGCGATTCGTTTCAAACACCGTGACGTTGCGCTGCCGCAACTGTTCCGCGTCCAGCAACACTGCCGAACTGTCGCCACGACGCCCGATCGTGAGCGTGTGTGGATGTTCGAGTAGCAAAATTGTGTCTGGTTGGGTGCGAAGCTTGACCGCCTGTTCGATCTCCTTCTGAAGCACGAGGCCCGTTTGGTAATCGATGAGGCCGAGCCTTTGGACCAGAAGCTTTCTTTCCTTGTTCATGCAACCACGGAGCCGACTTTCGGCGTCATGCTTTTAGCCGTGATTGTAGCAGCCGCATCGGTCTTTGGTACAATCCGACATCCCCGGAAAGCCGAAGAGGAGAATTCATGTTGAAACGCCTTGCCATTGCTTTGCTCGTAGCCGTTCTTATCGCGCCCAGCGCAGCGTTGAGCCAAACCCGCCGCCGCTCGTCCCGGCCCAAAGCTCCAACGAGTCAGCAGAATGCGCAGAAGGTCGCGCAAGTGCGCAACACCGGCGCCACTGAAGTCGCGAACCAGATCAAGCTGATGACGAAGTTTATTTACCTGCTTGGTGGTATCGCGAACGGCATTGCGGCGGTTGATGACGCGGTCAAGAAAAACCAGGCTACACCGCAATTGGTTCAAGCTAACGAAACGAACAAAGCGGTCGTTAAGAAGGGCTTTCAGGACTTTCGGGAAGGGCTCGATAAATTGGAGACTGACTTTCGCAACCAGCCTGAATTGCAACCTTACTATATCAAACTCGCGGGCTCGGCAGCGGGAGCCGCGAAAGCCGAAGAACAAGCTGCCGCTAATCAATACGATGCCGGTGGACGCACACTGTTGACCGTCATCAATCGCTTGGCCGATGTGCTCGTCGCGATGCGACAGTAAGGGTATTGTTGATTGTCGATTTTTGATTGTTGATTTAACAGAAGTTCGTTAGGCAGCGCTTAAATCAACAATCAAAATTCGACAATCAACAATGTCTCACTTGGCTTTCGGGTAGTAGCCCTGGCGGGCGCGAACGCGCACATCGCCGCGCGCCGGCACTTGCACTTCAATCTTTCGAAACTGGTTCGGCGGCGCTTCCGCATTCGCGTAATACTGAAGCAAATACTGGCCACGCAACTCCGCCGCAACCTGCCGAAACACACGGTCCAGATCTTTATCCGACTCCGGCACAAAGGCAGTGCCGCCAGTCGTCTCGGCAATCGACTCCATACCGAGTTCAGCACGCATGCTGATCTGATTCAACTTCACTGAGGGACCACCGGGATTCACGGAGTAAAAGATCACATCCGCTTTTTGAACCGCAGCCTGCACGTTCTGCACCGCACGGCGGTGTTTCTCCTGCAACCCCGCACGCGTTCCCGCAACAATCGGCTGCCCATTCTGCTGCGCCCGCGCTTCTGCCATCGATAGTTCGCGGATCTGTTCGCTGAAGTTGTCGTCGCCGTCTGAGAGCACCACGATGACGCGTCGATGATTGCTTGGCGCACTCTCCATCAAATATTTCGCAGCCGCGTTAACAGTGTCGTAAAAAGCAGTCGGAACCGGCGTGGTCGCCGCCGGAATCTGCAACATCTTCGCGGCTGACGCATCTGCCGAAGCAAGCGGCTGAACCAACGTCGGCTTATCAGTGATCGTGAAGATCGCGGCCTTGTCCGACGGTTTCATCACAAGCTTCAAAAACGCCGCCGCCGCATTCTGTTGTGAAACAAAGAAACCCTTCTGACTCACGCTGCTCGACACGTCAAACAGCAACGCAATCGCCAGCGGCACTTGCTCGGGATCGCTGATCTCGCTGATCTCTCGTGTCTGCCCTTCTTCAATGAGACGAAAGTCAGTTTTGGTAAGTCCCTGAACTGCGTTGCCGGTCCTGTCAGTCACAGAGACGGGCACCATCACGAGGTTTGAGGTAACACGAACGACCTCGAGCTTCTCGTCCTCGGGCGGCTTGGGTGTGGGTGTAGGTTTGGCTTTCCAAGGTGGTGGCGGTGGCGGCAGGTTCTTGACGCCTTGCGCCTGAGCTGCCGTGCCGGCTAGAGAAACAAAAAGAAAAAGCGCCAGCACTCCGAACAGGAATGCCGGACGCCAAAATTTTTTCTCAACCCCTGAAGTCCCTTCAGTCCATCTCATCGCAACACCCTCGAGTCTCCGACCATGCCGTCGCCAGTTGCTGGCCGCATGTCAATTATCCTACCGTGCGATCTTACCCGTTGGTGACGGCATGATCCACGACTCTTTGGTGCCCCGTCGCATCTGTGGAGTTGCACGCGGAGCGCATCTCCACAGAAGCGTGAGAGTTTAGTTACCCGAAGTTACCTTAATTACCGGAAGTTCCGGGGTTCATCGTCGGCGTAGGAGCAGTCAAGCCTTTGTTGACAAGCAACTTGATCTCAACGCGGCGATTCTGCGCACGGCCGTCACGGGTTTCGTTCTCCGCAACTGGATTCATTTCGCCATAACCGAACGGCGTGATGATCCGGCGCAGTGGAACACTGTGGTTCTCAACCAGGTAACGGATGACGGCGTCAGCACGACGCTGGCTCAGTTGCCGATTGAGATTGACGCTGCCGCGCGAATCCGCATAGCCCGATACTTCAAGCACGTAGCCCTTGGCATTCATCGCTTTGCTCGCGATGGTGTCAAGCGT
>DATEHX010000309.1:0-6202 GCA_035279345.1 Pyrinomonadaceae bacterium
TGTAGCTGCATACTTCGGCGTGGTCGTTCCAACCCGCCGCCGCGTAACCGGCTTTCACCTTTTCAAAGTCCGCCGGACCAGTCTGATGCTTGATCCGCAACTCCACCGGCAGCAATTTCAACCCCGGCAACGCTGCCACCATCGCTTCGTTGATCGCGCGCGCGCCCTGCGAGCCACCAAAGATCAACAACGACAACTTACCAGGCTCGCGTCGCTTCGCCGGGATTTCAAAAAACTCGCGCCGCACCGGATTCCCGGTCACGACCGCTTTACCACGGAAGTACGGCAACGCTTGTTCGAACGACACGGCCGCGCGATTTACAAAACGCGCCAGTACGCGGTTGGTCCAACCCGGCAACGCGTTCGATTCCATCACCAGCGTCGGCCGGCGCATCAACGCCGCCATCAGTACGACCGGTCCGGAAACATAACCGCCCGCGCCAACCACAACGTCGGGATTAAACTCGCGAATCACGCGGCCAGCCGACACAAAACTCTTCGGCAATATCACCACGCCCTTCATGCGCGCCACGAGACTGACGTTCTTCAATCCCGCACTGTCAATGAGCGTCAGCTCGAA
Organism: Pyrinomonadaceae bacterium; assembly: GCA_035279345.1. Lineage (GTDB taxonomy): Bacteria > Acidobacteriota > Blastocatellia > Pyrinomonadales > Pyrinomonadaceae > PSRF01. The sequence continues at coordinate 581 of DATEHX010000309.1, forward strand.
TCCCGCCTTCGGCACGAGTTTCGTTTCCAAACCGCGCGCGGTGCCCACGAAGCGAACCTTCGATTCGGGATCGCGCCGCATGATCTCCTGCGCCACAGCAATTCCCGGATAAATGTGTCCGCCAGTGCCACCTGCTGCGATCAGGACTTTCATTTTCAATTGCCGATTGCCGATTGCCGATTTAACTCCGGCGGCCGCTTACCAAAATCGGAAATCGGAAATCGAAAATCGGCAATCGCTCCACTCGCGTGCTGCGAGACGTTCAATAAAATTCCGACCGCTGCGAGTGTCGGCACAAGCGACGATCCTCCGTACGAAATAAACGGCAACGGAATTCCCTTCGTCGGCACCAGCGAAAGCACCACGCTGATATTGAAGAGCGCCTGCGCGACGATGCTCGTCACGATGCCGAGACTCAGCAACATTCCGAATCGATCGGGCGCGAGCAACGCCGTGCGTATGCCGCGCCAGAGAAACAGTGCAAACACCGCGATAACCGCGAGCGCTCCGACCAGTCCCAACTCCTCCCCGATCACGGCGAAGATGAAATCCGAATGCGCGAACGGCAGGAACAACATCTTCTGTTTGCCCTGCGCGAATCCGAGGCCCTGTGGTCCACCCGAGCCGACCGCGATCAACGACTGCACCACCTGAAAACCCGCGCCTTGTTGATCGGCCCAAGGGTCGAGAAACGTGATGAGCCGTCGCAGCCGCCACGGCACGAAGATCAACAACCCCGCCGCTACCACCAAAGCCGGCGCCGCGGCCATTGCGAGATGAAGTACACGCGCACCGGCCGTATAGATCATCACGACAAAGATCACAGCAAGCATCATCGCCGTGCCCAAGTCGGGCTCGATCACGATCAAGCCGGCGAGAAATGCCGTGACTACGCCGCACGGAATGAACGTGCGCCACAAGTCGCCTTCTTCACCCGCGCGTTTCTCGAGGAAGTAGGCGAGAAAAATTATCAGCGCCAGTTTCGAGACTTCCGACGGTTGCAACGAAACGCCGGGAAGTTTGATCCAGCGATGCGCGCCGTTGCTGCTGCTGAAACCAAAGACGGATAACAGAGCGATGCTTGTCAGCAAAAGCAATCCTAGAACGAGCTGACGGTTTTTTAGTTGTTGATAATTGAACTGCATCATCAGCAACATGACGCCGAAGCCGATTACCACCCACACGCCCTGCTTCAGCACGTAGTAAAACTGATTGCCGTTGTCCCTGGCGGCCATCACGGCTGACGCGCTGTAGACCATCACCACGCCAAAGAGCGCGAGGCCGACGGTCGCCGCGAAGAGCCATTTGTCTGGAGCTAGTTTGCGCGCCATTGGTTTTACGGCTTCAAAGATCTGGCTTTCAGATCCGCAACATCCCCTTTGAAAACTTTTCCTCGATGCTCGAAGCTGTCGAACATATCGAAGCTCGCACACGCCGGAGCCAACAAAACAACATCGCCTTTTTCCGCAGCCGCAAACGATTTCGCTACCGCGTCTTTCATGTCACCCGCGCGTTCTACGCGCGCGTACTCGCCGAGTTCATTCGCAATCGTCTCGGCGTCTTCTCCGATCAGCACGAGCTTTCGCACTTTGTCGCGCACTAGCGGCGCCAACGGTGCATAAGGAGCTTTCTTTCCCTTGCCACCGAGTATCAAAACAACCTGGCCCGCGTCGTTCCCAAACGCTTCGAGGGCTTTCAAGGTGGCATCAACGCTCGTCGCTTTTGAGTCGTTGTAAAACCTGACACCTTCGATTTCATCCACAAACTCGAGCCGGTGCTCGACCGGATTGAACTCCTTCACGGTCTCGCGCATCGATTCAACTTGGGCGCCCGCCGCGATTCCCACCGTCAGCGCGGCAGCGACGTTCTCGACGTTGTGCAATCCACGCAGTTTCATCTGTTCAATCCGTGTCAAAACTTGTCCGCCGAAAACGAGCTCGTTTCCCCGCAGGAAAACACCATGCTCCAACTCTTTCCGCACGCTGAAGGTCATCACTTTCGCTCGCAACCCATTCGCCCACGATGAAACCGTTTCGTCATCCGCGTTCAGCACCGCCACATCATCTTCCGTCTGGTTCATGAAGATGCGGTGTTTCGCGGCCGCGTAATCATTGAACGTTTCGTAGCGATCCATGTGGTTCGGCGTGACGTTCAACACAACCGCGATCGAAGGACGAAACGTCTTGATCGTCTCTAACTGAAAACTCGACAACTCAACGACCGTCCAACCATCGTCTTGCGAACTCTCAACCATCGAGATCAGCGCGCGGCCAATGTTTCCACCGACCTGCACCTTGAATCCCGCGTCACGCAACAACTCGCCGATCAGCGACGTCGTCGTCGTTTTTCCGTTGCTGCCGGTGATGGCAACGATCCGTCCTTTCAAAAAACGTGCGGCGAGTTCCACTTCGCCGATGACTTCCGCGCCGGCTCGTTCCGCATAACGAATCGGAATGATCGTCGCCGGAACACCCGGGCTAACCACGACCAGCTCGATCTGGTCCAACAACCAACTCGGCACGTCGCCCGGCAACAACCCAACACCGATTTCTTTCAACGCCAACGCTTCCGCGGACCACTGTTCGCTTGGTTTCTGATCGTTGAGCGCCACAATCGCGCCGCGTTCCACCAGAAACCTCGCCGCTGCAATCCCGCTGCGCGCCGCTCCGATTATCAAAACCTTTTTGCCACGAAGAGGCACAAAAGAATTCACTTCACTACTCATCCTCTTTTTTGTGCCTTTTTGTGGCTCCTATCTCAGTTTCAACGTCGACAGACTCAACAACGCAAATAGAATCGCGAGGATCAAGAATCGAAACACGATCTTCGGTTCCTTCCAACCCTGCATTTCAAAGTGGTGATGCAACGGCGTCATCTTGAACAACCGCCGCCCGGTGCCGGTCGTGCGTTTCGTCATCTTGAACACGCTCACCTGCAACATCACCGACACTGCTTCGATCACAAATACGCCGCCCACCATCAACAACATAAATTCCTGTTTGGTGAGCACGGCCACTGTTCCCATCGCGCCACCGATCGCGAGGCTTCCGACATCGCCCATGAACACCTGCGCGGGCGGCGCGTTGTACCAAAGAAACCCGAGACTCGCTCCGACCATCGAACCGCAAAAGACGGTTAACTCGGCGGCCTCGGGCCGATGAGTGAGTTCGAGATAGCCGGCCCAACGCGCGTCGCTGCTGAGATACGTGAAACCAGTCAGCGCGCCCATCGCGATCACCGTCACGCTGATTGCCAGCCCGTCCAAACCGTCAGTTAGGTTGACGGCATTCGACGAACCCAACAGCACGATCGCAATCAACACCAAATACAAATAAGGCCCAATGAAGCTCTTGTTCGGATCAGCAGTCGCTTTAATAAAGGGAATGCTCAGGTTCCACGAATAACCCGTACCGCCGATGAGCTTCGCTGACACAAAAAGCACCGCCCAAACACCGACCGCTACCAGCAACTGGCCCAACAGCTTTTGCCGGCCCGTCAACCCGAGACTCTGCTTCTTAGCCATCTTCGAGTAGTCGTCCAGAAAACCGATTAAAGCGAAGAGCAATGTCGCGATGACCGCCGTCCAAACGTAAACACTCGACAGTCGCGCCCACAGCAACGTCGAGATCAAAACCGAACCCACGATCAGCACGCCGCCCATCGTCGGCGTACCACGCTTGACCTGGTGTCCCTGCGGGCCCTCTTCGCGAATCTGCTGGCCCACGTTCAATTTTCTCAACCACTCGATCAGCTTGCCGCCAAAGATGAGGGAGATCAGCAACGCCGTGATCGTCGCGTACGCGGTGCGAAACGTGACGTACTGAAAAACGTTGAGGGCCTTTACGAGATACCAATCCTTATCTTTGAAGTGAGTGAAGAGCAGTTCGTAAAGAAGGTAGTAGATCATTGACGATTGCCGATTTCCGATTGTCGATTTTGTGCTTCTTGTGCCTCTTTGCGGCTGATGTCTTCGCCCGCTAACGGAAAGCGTTCCTTCAACGCATTGATCACTTTCTCCGTCGCAACGCCTCTTGAGCCCTTCACCAAAACCAGGTCGCCCTCCTTGACCTCCTTAACCACCTCCGCCGCGGCCTCTTCGGACGAATTAAAAAACCTCGTCTCCGAAAGTCCCGCCTCTTGTGCTCCCGCCGTGATCTCCTTCGCCAGGCCACGCACTCCCCAAAGCACATTCACGCCGGTCTCCGCTATCTCGCGTCCGGCAGCGCGGTGCAATGACGCTTCATCCGGACCAAGTTCCAGCATCTCCCCGGCGATCACTAACAAACGTTTGCGGCCCTCACGGGCTTCAACCATCGTCCGCACCATGTTCAGCAACGAACGCGGATTGGAGTTGTAAGAGTCGTCGATAACAGTAAACCCGGCCGCGAAGTCGACGATCTCGCCACGCATCTTCGGTGGCCGCGCCGTGCCCAACGCGTTCGCGATCTCCTGCGCTGACAAACCAAACGCAACACCAACCGTTGCCGCGGCCAGCGCGTTGCTCAAGTTGTGATGACCACTCATCGACAACTCCGCGCGCGCTTCACCATTCGGCGTCAACAAACGAAACCGAACTTTGCCCAGATGGCTCGTGTCGATATCCGCTGCCGAGACATCGGCCGTGTTTGCGATTCCAAACGTCAACGTTTTGCCCGCGTGTTTCTCGCGCATCTTCATGACTAACGCGTCATCTGCGTTCAAGATGGCCGTCCCATTCGGTTTCAAACCCTCGATCAGTTCCGCTTTCGCTGCCGCAACGTTCTCGATCGTGCCGAGATACTCGAGATGAACCGGCGCGACCATCAACTCAACACCGACGTCCGGCGGCGTGATGCGGGTGAGCCGCTGAATCTCGTGCGTCGGCGACGACATACCCATTTCCAAAACCGCGAGATCGAATTGATCCGGCGAATTGCCTTCACTCACCATGCGCAAAACCGACAACGGCAGACCGAGACCGTTGTTGTAGTTGCGCTCACTCTTCAACACGCGATGACCCGCCGACTTCAACACGTGAGCGGTTAACTCTTTCGCCGTCGTCTTGCCCGCACTGCCCGTGATCCCAACAACAGGTTTGTTCCACGCTTCGTAAACGCGATGCGCAAGCTGCTGCAACGCGGCGATCGCGTCTTCAACCACGACGAGTCGATCGCGCATCGCTTCCAACTGCGGATCGCCGTTGACACGATCCGCGCGCGCCACCGCCGCGATCGCGCCACGTTCAAACGCTTCACCAATGAAACGATGCGCATCGACAAACTCACCGTTGAAACCGGCGCGGGCGTAGTCCTTTTGCGACAGCGCGAAAAAGAGTTCACCCGCGCCGGCAGAACGCGAGTCAATCGAAAAGCCGGTAATTATTTTGTCAAACATCGGGGCGTCCGGATTTGTCGTTTCCGCGCCCATCAAAACTGCTGCCTCTCGAACGTTCACGTGATTAGGGCCTCTTCTCGCTCCTCTAGCAGCGCCGTTGCAAACTCGTGCGACGGCTCATCCATATCGTATTTGGGGGAACGATGTTGCCGGAAGGTTGAACGCTGACTGCGTAGTCGTCGTCTGCAATCAGCAATGCCGTAGTGTACGTCATTTTCCGGCATCTCTTCATCTGCCACGGAGTTCATT
>DATEHX010000310.1:0-13228 GCA_035279345.1 Pyrinomonadaceae bacterium
GCATACGCGCCCTTCGTTCGTTCCGCGCCGATGCGCTCTTCCATCCAACGCATGTCGTCACTCAAATGAAACGGCTGCACTTCCGCCACCACACCGAGTTGGCCCAAGCGTTTGAAGTCCCGCGGCGCGAGCACTTGCGCATGGACCAGACGAAAGCGCCGATCGCGTTTGCCGTTCTGCTTGTTGAGCTCTTCGAGATAGTTGAGCAAAACGTTGTTCGCTTCGTCGCCGATCGCGTGCACGGTTAACTGAAGCCCAGCGCGATCTGCGTTCAGCATGTAACCGAGAAACTTACCCTCAACAAATTCGCCCTTGTCATTCACCATCAACGGGCGCCAACGCCCGCGATTCTTCGGATCGTTTGCATAAGGATCGAAGAAACGTGCGCTGCTCGTGCCCATGATCCCGTCGATGTGGCCTTTGAGCGCGCCCAGCCGAATCCACTCATCACCAGTACCGACGCGAATTCCCTTGTCAGCCATTTCCTTCCAGCGATCGAGTCCGGGACGAAAGTGAACACGAACGGTGAGCTCGCCTTTTTGATGAAGTTCGCGATAGATGTCGAGTTGCAGATCGTCAGACATGTCGCTGACGTTCGTCACGCCAAACTTCCGAATCTCCGCGAGCGCGTTCTTCGTTTGCTGAATGCGGCGCTCGCGCGAGAAGGTTCGCGGAATGACGCGGTTGAATATCGGCAGCACACCTTTGCCGCGCAGGTGTCCGTTGAAGTTTCCCTGACGATCTTTTAAGAGCTCAACGTCGGGCGTCTGCGAGTTAAGCGTGACGGCGGCCTTGAGTCCAGCCTCGTTCACCGCAAACTCACTATCGTCAAACTTCCGAATAAACATCGGATGATCTTTCGTGAGCTCCTCGACGAGACTCATGTCGGGCGTAAACGGCTCGCGCTTTTGACTGCCCGCACTGCCAGCAGCCCACTCGTCGTAAGCACCCCAATACCCGCCGAGAATCCATTCACCTTTAGGCAAGCCAGAAACCACTTCCTTCACGCGCGCGACAAACTCTTCCTGCGTCGAAACACGCATGATGTTGAATTCGAGAAACTGCGCCGCGGAAGCAAAATGAACGTGGTTATCGTTGAAACCCGGCAAGACGAAGCGGCCTTTTAGATCGATCGAACGCGTTTGCGGTGTGCGGTACTTGAGTGTGTCTTCGTTCTTTCCTGCGTAAAGAATTTTGTTGCCCTTGATCGCAACGGCTTCAGCGATCGGATTCTTCTCATCAACGGTCCACACAACGCCGTTGTAGAGAATTAAATCGGCCGTGGGGTTTTGCGATCGCGGTAAAAACCCAAACACAAGCAGCGCGATAACTACGATCCGTATCATCGGTGGTTCACCTCTTCCGCAACAGGTGTTGTAACGCGGGTTCTAACCTGGGCCAGTAAGGCGCAAAGCCTCTCTCTTCAAGCACGGCCGGATCGACTCTCTGGCTCGAAAGTAAAAGCGCGTCGGCCATCTCACCAAATGCGAGACGCGTGGCAAACTCAGGCACCGGAAAAACCGTCGGCCGCGAAAGCACGCGCCCGAGAGTCTGCGTAAACTCGGCGTTGGTCACTGGATTCGGAGCCACGATGTTGACTGGACCATGCACAGCGGAGTCGAGCAACAGAAACTTGAGCGCGTTAACCACATCGTCCAACGCGATCCAGCTCATCCACTGACGGCCGTCGCCGACGCGTCCACCGATTCCCATCCGAAACGGCGTCAGCATTTTCGCGAGCGCGCCGCCGTCGAGATCGAGGATGATCCCGAAACGTGCGAGGATCGTTCTGATTCCCTTTTCGGATGCGGGGCGTGTAGCCTCTTCCCACTCGACGCACACCGATGAGAGAAAGTCGTTTCCGGGAGCGCTGTCTTCCGTTAACTCTTCGTCGCCGCGATTACCGTAGTAACCGATCGCGGAAGCGGAAATGAAAACAGCGGGCGGCCGCGACAACTGCGCAATCGTTTCGCTGAGCAGAGTCGTTCCTTTGGTACGGCTGTCGCGGATGGTGCGTTTCTTCTCGTCGGTCCAACGGCCGCTCGCAATGCTCTCACCCGCGAGATGAAACACGGCGTCGAAGCCTTCGAGACGTTGCGCGTCGATGCGCCCCTGATTTGGGTGCCACTCGATTTCAAGTTGGCCCAGTGTGTGCCCGCCGCGCACGAGACGGACCACTTCGTGGCCGTCTTCGACCAGCGAACTGATAAGCGCTTTGCCGACGAGTCCGTGCGAACCGCTGATGAGGACTTTCATGGCGCTTAAAATATCACAGTAGACAGTTTTGTTTGCGACGTGTAGAATCCGCGACCAAACTTAATAAGGAGCAACCTCACTATGCTTCGACTCAAAGCATGTTTCCTCACTGTCGCTGTAATTCTCGCTACCGTTTTCACCTTTCTGCCTGGGACCAGTTCGCAGACGAGTGTCGTTCGGGTGACGCATACGCCTGAGCAGGCGGTTAATTTGAACCCGTCGCTCAGTGATGACGGGCGCGTGGTGTTTTTTGAATCGTCGGCGCAATTCGTGAACAGCGCCGGAAGTGGCGTAAGCAGTTCGTTTCACGCTGTTCGAGCGGATGTCCGAGGAGATCCGCCGCTGTTTCAGGAACTTGGCGCGACGCGTGTTGTTTCGCCTGCATTGTCGAGCGATGGAAGTGTCGTCGCTTTTGCGTCGACCGAGGATTTGGTTGGCGAAAATGCCGATCGCAATTCGGAGATCTTTCTGTGGACGGGTTCGGGGCTACGACAGATTACCGACACATTGCCGGACTCGGGGGCGACACGCCTCATCGATGGAAATTTTCAGCCTTCCATCACGGCAGACGGAGGTCTCGTAGCATTCACGTCGAGGGGAAATCTCCTCCTCTTTGACGTAGCACAAGACACTCTCTTTCAACTCACCGAGGATCGGACCGCCAGCGCTCCAAAGCTCAGCGGCGACGGTTCGCATCTTTACTACCAGCAAGGCTCCGATCTTCTTCTACTCGATCCGAAGACAAATGCCAGCCGCGTTATCGCTGCTAACGTTCCCAAACTGTCAATTGCTACCGGACGCGCTGTTAGCAACGACGGTTTACGTTTGGTCTACTCGGCGGAAACTGCTCCAAACCAGACGCAGGTTTTTCTCTTCGACGCGCGCAACGACACGATCCGACCGTTAACGCAGCTCGGGACACGATCGGTCGACGTCGCTTTGCACCCGACAATCAGTGGCGACGGAAAGCGCATCGCTTTTGCGACGCGCCGTAGAGTCACGAATGCGAGCGATGGAAGCGTCGATCTTTACTTTTACGACATCCCGAGTGGGCAGACCGCACAGGTCACGAACGCACCTTCGAGCGCAATAGCCGAGGTGGTGTCGTCACTCAACTTCGACGGCAGTCTCGTTGCGTTTAGCTTTCCGCGTCTGCTCTCAGGACCAGCCACAGATAACGATCTCGGCAACAACAGCGAGATCTATCTCGCTTCGCTCGCGCCGCGCACGGAGTTCGGCGCCGCGACCGTATTGAACGCCGCCGCTCCCGGCAACGAACCCGCACAGCCAACAACGATCGCACCCGGCAGCATCGCGACAATTCGCGGAAACGCGCTTGCGTTTCGCACAGACACAGGGATTTCTACGAATCCGCCTTCGGCGCTCGCCGGAACGACCGTTAAGGTGAACGGTCAGCCGGCACGAATCTTTTTCGCGAGTCCTGAGGAGATTATCTGCATCGTGCCCGAAGCGCTGTCAGATGGACCAGCCGAGTTTGTTGTGACAAACGCCGATGGGTTTTCCTCAAAGGCCGAGGCGATGATCGCGACCGGCGCTCCCGGAATCTTCACGGCCAAAGCCGATGGCACCGGCGAGGCGATCATTCTCGATTCCGGCACGCAAACAGCAGGACCATTCGATCCGTCGAACAGGCAGTTACGCTTGTCGATCTTTGCGACAGGTGTGGGCCACGCACACACTGTGTCTGCGTCGATCAATGGCCAGGCCGCAACGGTCGAAACTATCGTTAGCGGCGGTTTGCCCGGGCTCGATGAGATTCACATCGTAGTACTCCCGGAGCTTCGTGGCGCAGGTACAAGCACGCTCGTCGTCACCGCTGACGGTGTGCAGAGCAATCCGGTGACACTAACAATCGATGGCAGCGCTCTGCGCGACATCGTGATCAACGAGATCCTCGCGGACCCACCCGACGGGCTTGCCGGCGACGCCAACCACGACGGCATCCGCGACACGGCTGATGACGAGTTCGTCGAACTCGTCATCTCAACCACACGCGATCTCGATCTCAGCGGCTACCAACTCCAAACCCGTTCCCTAACGAGCACCACCGACACCGTTCGCCATCGCTTCGCCCCCAACACAATCCTCCCGGCCGGCACGGCAATCGTCATCTTCGGCGGCGGCTTCCCGGATACCACCGGAAGCAGCTCTTTTGACAATCTCGATTCACTCTCCCGCGGCTTCTCCAAGTTGACGAACTTCGGCTCCACTGAACTTGCCAATCCGCTGTTCGGCGGCTCTCAAGTCGTAACGGCTTCAAGCGGTAGTTTGTCTCTCACGAACTCCGGTGCAGTCGTTACTCTCCGCAACGCTGCGGGCGAAATCGTCACGTCCGTTGCTTACGGCTCAAGCCTCGGTCTTCGCGGCGATCTCAATCAGTCGTTGACCCGTACTCCCGACATCACCGGCACGCTCGCCTTGCATTCAACCGCTAGCGGCAGCGAGAACCGCAACTTCAGCCCCGGCACCAAACTCGACGGCTCCCCCTTCACCCGTCTCACACCAACTCCTACGCCAACACCCACGCCCACTCCTTCTCCCAGCCCAACTCCCACTTCTACTCCTACGCCAACGCCAACTCCTTCCCCCAGCCCGACTCCCACTCCAGTCCCAACGCCGACTCCCACTCCTACTCCGACGCCGACTCCTAGTCCCTCCCCCTCTCCTGTTCCCACCGCAACTCCGACCCCTCTTCCTTCTCCATCGCCGTCTCCGACTGCGACACCAATCCCGTCTCCATCGCCCTCTCCGACTGCGACGCCAAGCCCTTCCCCTTCGGCCTCGCCAACGCCGGCGCCTACGCCAACAGTGATACCCACCCCGACTCCTACACCAACCCCGTCTCCATCGCCGTCTCCGACCGCGACACCCACTCCATCACCCTCCCCAACTGCAACACCAATCCCGTCTCCGTCGCCCTCCCCGACTGCGACGCCGATCCCCTCCCCTTCGGCCTCGCCAACCCCGGCACCTACGCCAACTGTGACACCCACTCCGACTCCTACACCAACCCCGTCACCCTCACCTTCTCCGACCGCGACACCCACTCCGTCCCCGTCACCAACAGCGACACCAACCCCGTCGCCAACACCGTCATCCGAACCGCAGATCGTGATCTCACAAGTCTTCGGCGGCGGAGGCAACGCCAACGCCCCATTCAGAAACGACTTCATCGAAATATTCAACCGTGGCACCGCACCAATAAATCTCAGCGGCTGGTCCGTCCAGTACGCCAGCGCCGCCGCCCAAACCTGGTCAGTCACCCCACTGGCTTCAGTCGCGCTCCAGCCCGGCCAGTACTACCTGGTCCAACAAGCCTCAGGCGGCAACAACGGCGCCCTACTCCCAACACCCGACGCCACCGGCACGATCGCAATGGCCGCCACCGCCGGCAAAGTCGCACTGGTACGATCCACCACGCCACTCTCCGGCACATGTCCAAATAATCCCGACATAGTCGACCTGGTAGGCTACGGCTCAAACGCAAGCTGCTTCCGCGGCGCCGCACCTGCGCCCGCACCCAGCAACACCAACGCAATCTCGCGCGCCGAAAACGGCTGCGCCAACACCCATAACAACAACGCAGACTTCAAAACCAACCCGCCCAATCCCCGAAACATTGCGTCGCCTGTTAACATGTGCCCCGAGTTATCAGCCGCTTTCGAAACTCTAAAACATGCACTCTCTTTCAGACGCAGTCACTTCCCTTCGCACGCACTTCGGCTTCGACAACTTCCGCGAAGGCCAACGTGAAGTGATCGAATCGATCCTGGCGGGCAAAGACGTCGTCGTCGTAATGCCGACGGGCAGCGGCAAGTCTCTCTGTTATCAACTGCCGGCGATGATCCTCGACGGCGTCACCCTCGTCGTCTCGCCACTCATCGCGCTCATGAAAGATCAGGTCGACGCGCTGCAAGCTCGCGGTCTGCCCGCGACGTTCGTCAACAGCTCGATACCCGAGTCGGAACAACGCGCCCGTATCGAGTCACTGCGCCGCCGCGAACACAAACTCGTCTACATCGCACCCGAACGTTTTCGCAGCAGCCGTTTCAACGCCGCGTTGCAATCGATTCCGATCTCGCTCTTCGCCGTCGACGAGGCGCATTGCATTTCCACGTGGGGCCACGACTTTCGCCCCGATTACCTGCGCCTGCGGCACGTCATCCAGTCGCTCGGCAACATTCGCACACTCGCGCTCACGGCAACTGCAACGCCTTACGTTCGCTCAGACATCGTTCAACAACTCGGGCTGGAGAAGCCACAGACGTTTGTCAGCGGTTTCGATCGGCCCAACCTGCGGATCGAAGTCGTGCACACCGAAAAGGTGAAAGAAAAGATCACGCGTATCAAGCGCCTGTCCCAATCGCATGAGGGTTCGGGCATCGTGTATGCCTCCACTCGCAAAGCCGTTGAAGAGGTTGGGCGGGAGATGAAACGCGCCGGCCTAAGCGTCTCGACGTATCACGCCGGCATGACCGACTCCGTGCGCGTGCGCGCACAGGAAGATTTCATGAGCAGCCGCACGCAGATGATCGTGGCGACGAACGCGTTTGGCATGGGTATCGACAAACGCGACATTCGCTTCGTGGCCCATTACCAGATGCCCGGTTCGATCGAGGCTTATTATCAGGAGATCGGGCGCGCTGGCCGTGATGGTTTGCCATCCACCTGCGTTCTGCTCTTCAACTACGCCGACAAGAACACGCACGACTTCTTCATCGAAGGCTCCTATCCTGATCTCGGGCTCGTGAAAAGCGTCTACAACGCGCTGCTGCGAACTGAGCTGAAACAGATCCAACTCTCAACGTCGGAACTCGCGCATCTGGCTGGAGAGAAAAACGAATTGGCGATCAATTCAGCGCTCTATCTGCTCGAACGCGCCGGCCACATCGAACGCACCGCGGCGAATCGCACGGACAACGGCAGGCGGCAGAGCCGCACGATTGTCATGCTCGACACTGCTCCGGTGCGCGTCGATCCGCGACACGTGTCGGGACGAGCGGATCTTGAAAGACGCAAACTGCGCGAACTGATCGAGTTCTGCTACACGGAAGAGTGTTATCGCTCGCACATTCTCAAGTACTTCGGCGATCGGAATCGCACACGGGAGTGTGGTACGTGTGGAAACTGCCGCCCAACCACCGAGGTTCGCATCCGTGAGGTCCCAGAGGAAAAGACATTTAAAGTCGATTCAGGACCACGGAAATTAACGGATGATGAGCTGCTGCGTGTGCGGAAGATACTCGCGTGCGCCAAACGCATGAACGGCCGCTTCGGCAAAAAGTTGTTAGTGGGTACGTTGCGCGGCTCAGCAGCCAAGCAGATCGTGAAAGCGCGTCTCAACGAACTCTCAACCTACGGTCTGCTAAGAGACATGTCTCACGAAGAACTCGAAATATACGTCGAAGCGCTCGTGAGCGCCGGATGCCTGCGAGTCCTCGGTAAGCAGTACCCTACGATTTCGACCACCGAGCTGGGCGACCGCGTCATGCGGGAGCAGGCGCAAATCGAGTTGGCACTCCTGCAAACACACGATTTATAAGGAAAATATCGCGAAAGCGAGATTAAAAAGTCGCCGCCACTGGTCTAACCTCGTCATCAAAACCCCGAGCAAAACCAATACGAGGAGAACTCAGATGGGCGCTTACTTTTCCTTCGAGCGGATGATCACGACTTCGTTTGTGAAGGTGGTCTACTTTCTCGGCTTCCTGCTGCTGACTGCCGCGGGCATTGGTCTAATGGTCTGGGCGGGATTGCAACTAAACGATGCGACGATCGATCGCCGGCTGGGTTGGCGTTACGTCGTGTTCGGTGCCGCGATCCTGATCGTGGGAAACATTGTCTGGCGCGTTGCGTGTGAGCTCTGGGTCGTACTCTTTGGTATTCACGACGAGCTGGTGTCGCTGCGCTACGCTTTGAGTCCCGTGCAAAGACCGCGAGTGATCGAAGAGCCGGTGGCCACACGCGAAGTCGTCGTCAGAAATAACGAGGTGATCAGAGATCACGAGATCGCCGGACCTCGCCATGCGGGCGTTTTAGGATTATCTTAAGCCCACTATGCGCAAACTCAGCTTCGCGTTTCCATTCTTGTTGCTGTTGGTCACCAACGTGGCGGCGCAGATTTCGCAAACCGATCCGCATGGCTGGATCACGTTTGCGCCCGAAGGCGGTAAGTTCTCGATCCTGTTTCCGACCCAGCCAGTAGAGACGATCAATAAGAAGACTGCTTACACGCTGCACACTTTCACCACGACTGCGAACCGCGCAACTTACGTCGCAACTTACAGCGACTACGAGGAAATAAAGTTGGAGCCCGCCGCGTTTCTTGCAGCTAATCGCGATCGGTTTAATAAAGGTCTGCAAGCGACGCTCGTGTCGAGCCGTGACGTCACACTCGACGGACACACTGGCCTGGAGTTCGTGAGCGAGAACCCCGCCGCAAACATCAGGTCGCAAGTATTTTTAATTGAAAAGCGTTTGTTTCAGATCGTGACCTTCGTGTTGAAGGACACGGACCAGACGCAATGGACGGATAAGTTTTTCGCGTCGTTTAAGTTTACGCCACAAAGAGGCACAAAAGACATGAAGAATTAGCTAAGTCCATTTTGTGCTTCTTTGTGGCTCTACTTGATCACGCCCTGCAACGGGCTCGACGCGCTCGCGTACAAACGTTTCGGCATTCGACCCGCCAGGTAAGCTAATCGTCCCGCTTGAATCGCGAGTTTCATCGCGGTAGCCATCTTCGCCGCATCCTGCGCTTCCGCGATCGCCGTGTTCATCAACACCGCATCCGCGCCGAGTTCCATCGCCACTGCCGCATCGCTCGCCGTTCCAACACCAGCGTCAACAATGATCGTCGCATCCGGCAGTTGCTCGCGCATGATGCGCAGGTTTGCCGGGTTCTGGACGCCGAGGCCCGATCCGATCGGCGCGGCCAACGGCATGATCGCAGCGCAACCTGCGTCGAGCAATTTCTTCGCCATGATCAGATCGTCGTTGAAATAAGGCAGGACGATGAAGCCTTCTTTAACGAGAACACGCGCGGCTTCGAGTGTTTGTTCGTTGTCGGGAAAGAGCGTCGTTTGATCGCCGATGACTTCGAGTTTGAGGAGATCTGTTTGCAACGCCTCGCGCGCGAGCCGCGCCGTGCGCACCGCGTCTTCTGCTGAGTAACAGCCCGCGGTGTTTGGCAGAATCTGCAAAGCCGGATCGAGGTGGTCGAGAAACGATTCGCTACTGCGATCCAGCGGCACGCGCCGCACGGCAACCGTCACCATCTCCGCGCCCGACGACGAGTGCGCATTGCGCATCTCTTCGTAGCTGCGATACTTCCCTGTTCCGATGATCAAGCGCGAAGTGAATTCGCGACCCGCAATGATGAAACTCTCTTTCGCTTTCGCTGTAATGGCCGTCGACATGAGTAAAACTTTACACCGAACCCTTTTCAGAAGCGAGAGCCATCCACAGATTACGCAGATTAAACAAAGTCATTCTGCGTAATCTGTGGATGGCTCCCTCCTCCAACGAAGTGGACGACCTCGATGCGGTCGTTGTCCTGAAGCATGGTCGTGCTCCAGTCGTTGCGCCGCACCACTGCGCGGTTCAGTTCGACGGCAATTCTTGCCACAGGCAAATCAAGTTGAGTGATTAGTTCTGCCAGGGAAATCGGATCGGAGAGTTCTCGGGATTCGCCGTTGACGTAAACGCGCAACTCAACGCCTCATTTCGCCGGATGGATGATGCGTCGCAGTTCTGCTGCCTGATCTTTTGTCGCCGCCCGCACCAGCACGGCCGCGCGGCCCGAATTAAACTCGGGAATCTGCGTCGCCACAGTCGCTACGCCATCGCGCTCAGTCTTTAATGAATAGATCAAAGGCCGGAAAGTCGTGCCGAGGATTTTGATCGACACCGCGACGTTTTGTAACGGCACCTCCTGCTCGCCCGTACGATTACTGATCAGCACCCGCAACGTGTACTTCTCGCCGGAATAAAACTCCTCATCGTCGAGCAACACTATCGAGAGACCTTCCTGCGGCGCTTCTTCAAACGTCTCAGCCGCATCCTCAGCAATCATCTCCGGCTCGGGCGCGCTCTCTTCTTCTTCGACAACTTCTTCGACCGGTTCCTCGACGCGCGGCGGCGGGGGCGACCACTCCTGAGTTATCGGCCCGTATTCAAACTCAAACTCCGGCCCAAACTCCTTCGACAGTGCAGGAGCCGCCTCATCCTCGATCAATACCTCCTCAACCAACGCCTCCTCGACCAGCGGCGCCGTCTCTACGACACTCGGTTCTTCTTCCTCGGAAACGGATTCAGAAACAGTCGCAACCGTCTCCTGAACCGTAGCGGCGGCGGATCCTTTCGCGGAACCGGCACGGCTCATCTTCTTCAGATCGTCGATGCGGCCTGAGTTGATCGCCGCGCAGATCAGCTTGTGCTGGCGTTTGAGACGCTCAGCCAGCACTTCATCACTGAAGCCCTGATCGATCAAATCCGTGTAGGGAGATCGTTTGCTGGCGAGGATGGTGCCGCCTACATAGACGAGCGAGAGAATAATCGGTGTGTCGAGCCCCTTGTCCTCTGTCTGGACATGATAGACGGTCCCATTGTGCTCGATGTCAGTGTTGAATCCGGTAATCACAGTTGCAAGGGCGCGAGTTCTTTCCTCATGAAGTCACGAGATGAAGCCCGCGGAAGAGGGGCTTTTCCTGAACGGTAACACAAGCATTTTTTCACGGTCAATCAGCATTTTTCTTACGTGAATTAGCGCAGGGAACGCTGCTTGACACCCTTGATCCGATAGACTAGCATCCGCTTGTACAATGATTCTCAATCTAATTATTGAGTGGCAAGGGTGCACCTGAGATGCCGTTCCGTCTATACGACTACTTGCCCATCCTCTTGATGTTCGTCGTTGCCGCGGGTTTTGCTGTAGGCAACGTGCTCCTCTCCCAATTCGTTGGACAACGCAAGAGAACGAGAACGAAGCTCATGCCCTACGAGTGTGGCAAAGATCCGGTGGGCTCCGCGCGCGAACGGTTCTCGGTGAAGTTTTACCTGATCGCGATGATCTTCATCCTCTTCGATATAGAAGTGATTTTCCTCGTGCCGTGGGCGGCGGTCTTTAAGACGCTCGCGGCGCAGAGCGACGCGATGCGCACTTTTGTTTATGTCGAGATGATGGTGTTTGTGGGGCTGTTATTGGCGGGTTACATCTACGTCGTAAAGAAGGGTGCGTTTGATTGGGGCCAACGCGCGCGGCGCGAAGCAGAAGCGGAAGCAAGGGCGTTGCACGAGTTTGAAGCGCGGCAAGCACGAGCGCAACGACCCGCCGCCTGAGGTATTAGTTTTATGGGATTGGAAAACATCATTGCCGAAGCTTTACCGGAAGTACTGACGACGCGGATGGACTCCTTAATTAACTGGGCCCGCAAGTCGTCGCTTTGGCCGGCCACGTTTGGTCTCGCGTGTTGCGCGATCGAGATGATGAATTCCACGTCTTCGCGTAACGATCTTGCACGTTTCGGTTCGGAAGTGTTTCGCGCGAGTCCGCGTCAGGCCGACGTTATGATTGTTTCGGGACGTGTTTCGCGAAAAATGGCGCCGGTGCTCCGGCGCATCTACGACCAGATGCCGGAACCGAAGTGGGTGATTTCGATGGGCGCGTGCGCGACGTCCGGTGGCGTGTTTGATAACTACGCGATCGTGCAGGGCGTGGACAAGGTTGTGCCGGTTGACGTTTACATTCCGGGCTGTCCGCCGCGGCCGGAGATGTTGATTCACGCGGTGATGATGCTTCAGGAAAAGGTAATGAAGGAGAGCGTGCGCGATCGCAAAGACGTGCTGGAAGAGGAAGCGCGCGAAGCTGTTCCACCGGGCACGCTGCCGGTGACGGACGGTTCGGCGGTGCTGAAAGAAGCACTCGAATCGCGTCCTTATACGATCGCATCGCGCCACGAGCGACGGCGTTCTTCGTAGGCAGAGTATGAAGTACCACCGACTAAGGTCGGTGGGATTCTCGCGTTCAACCTACAGGGTGGGTAGGCAGAGTATGAAGTACCACCGACTAGGTCGGTGGGATTCTCGCGTTCAACCTACAGGGTAGGTAGGCGGAGTATGAAGTACCACCGACTAGGGTCGGTGGGATTTCACGTTCAGCCTGGAGTGGGGTAGGTAGCAAATTGAAAAGTACCACCGACAAGGTCGGTGGGATTCTCATGTTCAACCTACATAGTGGTAGGCAGAGTATGCAGCACCACCGACAGGTCGGTGGGATTCTGAGACACAACCTAGATGGCAGAGCCGGAAAACAAAGAGACAACACCAATTGCAAGTTCAGAAGCTGCCGCGCCGTCACCGTTGGTGGCGGCGTTGCAGCGTGAACATCCGGAGTGGGTCGCGGATGTGATTGCCGCGTTTGGTGAGATCACGATCGTTGTTCCGCGCGAACACATTGCGACTGCATGTTCGTTTCTAAAAACCTGGCCGGAAAGCCGGTTTGATTTTCTGTCGGACATCTGTGGCGCGGATCGCGGCGTTGAAGAAGATCCGCGTTTCGAAGTCAACTATCATCTCTTCTCCACGACCAAGCACCATCGCGTGCGTTTGAAGGTGGTGTTGAGTGAAGAAGACACGCATGTGCCGACGGTTACCGGCGTGTGGCGCACCGCGAATTGGCACGAGCGCGAGACGTTCGATCTGTTTGGCGTCATCTTCGACGGCCATCCGGATCTGCGCCGCATCCTTTTGCCTGACGATTGGCAGGGACACGCGTTGCGCAAGGATTTTCCGTTACGAGGTTACGAGCCGTACAGCTTGAAGTAGGTTTATGAGTTCCGTCGTCAATATTCCGCCGCAATTCGAAGTCGTCGATCGTCCGCTCGACACGCAGATGACGCTCTCGATGGGACCACAACACCCGTCAACGCACGGCGTGTTGCGTCTCGAGCTC
>DATEHX010000311.1:0-36677 GCA_035279345.1 Pyrinomonadaceae bacterium
GTGCATCGCAAGTTGCACGCGAAAAAATCCTACGATGCCGACGTGCACGAGTTCGTTCAACTCGCGCGCCGCGATTGCAAGCTCACTCTCGCCCGTTACCTGTTCACGCCGGAAGAGATCGTCGAACGCGTGCTCAAACAAGTGAGAGTAAGCGAGGGCGTCAAAGACATCGACGTCGCTCGGGCCGGTTATGTCGATACCGAGCTCGCGCACGCGATGAGCCTGCTGCCGGATTTTGAGGCGCGCCTTCTCCAGCTTCTTAGTCAGAGCGCGAAGATCTACTGGGTCAACGACGCGACCAGTTCAACTATCAACTCGCTGGTTGAGTATCCGCTGACGACCGTGGTTTTGGTTATCAAACCGCCGGGCAGTCACTACGAATTCGAGATCAAGCGAGCCGGACGCAGAGGCAATCCACTCGGCGTGGTCTTTACGCGCGGCGGTAATCGAGTGCCCGCGTCGCATCGTCTCGACGGCGGCAGCATGCAGTGGCTGTTGCGTTACGAAGCGACTCAGGCATCGCGTATGAATTTCATGTATCGGCTGATACATGGAACAGAAGCGTCGATGCCGGGATACATTTCGCGCAACACGATCTACGCTGTTCCGGCGAATGGTAATCAGGCGCCGTCGTTTAAATATTTCACCGATCCGCGAGTGTTTGGCGCTGCCGGTTACGGCCAGATGCGCGGGGCGATGAAAGATGCCGTTGATGCGCTGAAGAACGAAGAAGGCGAGTACTTGCCGCCGCTTCCCGGCGACATGGCGTTGACTTCCGAGTTTCTCAGTCACGTCGCGCCGTCGCAGGCGATTCTTTGTGGCACCAGTTCTTTTCGGTTGGACAAAGTCTCGACTTACCTGGCTCCCGATGGAGCAGAGGTTTATTTCCGGGATTGGCTGCAGGTCGATTACACCAACTACGACGCGAAACAGTTTGCTGATGAACTGTTGGACGAAGTGCTTGGTGTTTACGAACCACCCGACGTCGCTTACGACAATTACGAGAGCTACGTCGATGCCGCGTTTGCGGTGCCGGAGAACCGGCGGCGGGCAGACAAGATTTTATTGTCGCTGGTGAAACAAATGTCGGCGTTTTGGGGAACGCTGCTCGGCGTGAGAGGTCAATCACGCGGTGAATCGTTCGTGGCGAGAAACGTCGGGCTGCGCAGTGTTTGGGAAGAAGGCGAGTGGCGTGTCAAACTGATCTTCATGGACCACGACGCGCTCTCGTTGCCCGAGATGGAGCACGGCCACTTCTTTGCGCAGAACGCGTTGCCGGGAATACTGCTCGACGAACGTCATATTTGGGGACGCGCAAACCCGGCGTTGTTTCCCACTACCTTGCTGGGTTGTCTGCACCGGATTTATCGTGCAGGAGCGCCGCTCAAGAGACGCGCGACATTGCTGGCCCAAAGCGAGATGAAGGCGGCCTACAAGAAGACGCAGCAGGAACTGTCGACGAACGCAAAGCTGCGCGCTTTCTTCAATGGCGTTTTTCTCAAGCGCATGTTTGACTGGGACCAGTTTGTCAGCGGTTATCTCAACGGGCGCGATCCGAAGTGGCAGGCAAAGATGAAAGAGATGTTTTCCGAAAAAGGTTACGAGCCTGACACGTACGATTACTACGCGCAGGCCGTGGAAAGGTACAAGGGATTTTTCGAAAGGAACGGGTTTCTTTTTGAGCGTTAGTTTGCCGCCAGCGTTATTCGAGGGTTACGCGCACGACGGGATCTTGTTTCCGATTCCGGTTTTGTCCAACACGGAGGTAACTGAATATCGCAACGCGCTCGAATCGGTTGCGTCGCTGAGTGGCGAGGGTTATCGCCGGCGTTTCGATAACCTGCACCTGTTTTTCCCGTGGGCCTATCGGTTGGCGACGAATGAAGCAGTCTTGAATGCCGTTGAAGGTGTTCTCGGTCCGGACCTCGTAGTTGATGCAACACTGGTCTTTTATAAACCGCCGTTCGATTCGGGTTACGCCGCGTGGCATCAGGACAGCGTTTATTCAAACTGGCACCTGACGCCGGCCGTTTCCGCCTGGATCGCGCTCACGCCAAGCGAGCCCGCGAACGGTTGCATGCGCGTGGTTCCGGGTACGCATCAGGAAGGCGTGCGGGAGCACGACACGATTGCGGACGATCCGGATCTGATGAATCGCCGCGGCGAGCGGGTTCGGGTTGATGTCGAGGAGACGCAGGCGGTTGATGTGATTTTGCGGCCGGGTGAGATGTCGTTGCATCACGCCAACATCGTGCATGGTTCGAACGCCAATCGCTCTGATGGACCACGCATCGGCTTCATCGTGCGTTTTGTGACGAGTCAAACGACGAACCGCGAGCGGTTGCAAATGCAGGTTCGCGGAAATGCGGATTGCAGCCACTTACGTCTGGCAACTCCGCCTCTTGAAGAGGACCTGGCGCTTGCCACGATGGCCTGGAAGGCAAGGGAACCTAACTCCGCGGCAACCGCAGGACGTGGTTAGGTGATTGAAACACTCGCGTCTCGTATTCGAGTGAGTCGCGCCGAATAAACCGGCACTCGCTTTGGACATCTCTTGCAGGTTTGCTCTTTGAAACATCAATGCCGCGTGTGATGCCCGTCCGGCGCAGCAGTTGGGCCTGTTCCGGTGTGAGGTCAATCACTTCATTGAAACCGGTAGCGCCGTCGTACTCTTCGCACATCAGAAGGTTTGCTCTGAGGTCGAGTGTTTCGATGTAAAGGTCGTCGTCAGAGAGTATAAAGAATCGCTTGTTTTTATCGGCCTTTTCGATCACGGTCCGAAAGGACCGGTCGACCACGATCTGAACCAGCGGCGCGAAGTACTCGTTGTAGTACTTTTCCAAAAAGTCCAGGTTTTCTTGATCGTGTGGTCTCAGGACGATCGTCGTCTCGCTCAACAGCCGATCGGCGTGCGAACCAAACAAAACCAGCGATTTTTCCAGATACCAGTGGCGCTCGAGCCGGTTTTGCACGTCGGAATATTCAATCTGCACCCACGCGAGATTCGGCATAAAGCAGTAGCAGTTGAAACGTTCCTGAAGCGCGTAGGCATTGACGTCGAGAACGTGTTCGGCCCGGGCGTTCAATTCCAGAAAGGCGTCATACACGGTGTGCTTCAGCGCGTAAGCGAAGGTCGAGTTGGCATTGGTGATCCGGTAGACGCGATCGGTAATCTTGCTCGGCTCATCTTTGTGCAACGCGCCGAAGTAAAGCATGTCCCAATCAACCGGTACCTGTTCCGCGAAGAAAGGGAACTTTGCTTCAAGCTCCGGATCGAAAACCGCGTCGTCCTCGAAGATCAGCACGCTCCTGTGGTCCAACCAGCGGGCTTCCCGGACCACCGCGATGTGGCTTTGCAGGCAACCGTAGGCGCCCGCGGTGTGGTTCCAGTTCGCGGGAAGTTGGACCTTGCTGCCGTCGACGGCGGAGACGCGACGCACATCCTCTATACCGTGCCGCGCAAACTCCGTTTGCATCCGCCGCCAGCGATCGGAACGGCGATCCAGGTTGATACAAACTTTATGAGGAAATAGTTGGTTGAGTAGCATCGGCTGATTATATGATTCCTGTTCTCACTCACAAAGAATTGTCTGCATACGACGAGCTGGGATACCTCCATTCGATCCCGGTCCTGTCGCCCGATGAGGTCGCGTATTTTCGCGGGGCCATCGAGGAAACTTGCCGTGCGCTCGGCGGGCGCGTCACTCGCCTCGATGCGCCGCACTTGTTCTTTCGTTGGGCCTGGGATCTGAGCACCCACAAGCGTGTGCTCGATTGCATGGAACAACTCATTGGTCCAAACGTGCTGCTGAAGTCGACGCGGCTGTTTTATAAATTCGGCAACACCGATTCCTTCGTCGGTTGGCACCAGGACGGCATCACCGAGGAGGTAAAAGATGCATACGTCCCGGCGATCTGGCTCGGGCTAACACCGGCAACAGCAGAAAACGGTTGCCTGCGAGTCGTGCCGCGTTCGCATCGTCTCGGGCTGATTGCCCACGCCGATCGTCCCAACGCCGACAACCTGACGACACAAGGCGCAACCGCGCAGGTGAAGATCGATGCGCCGCAGGACGTCGTGATGCAAGCGGGTGAGATGAGCCTGCATCATCCGCTCGTGCTGCATGCGTCGAATCCAAATCGTTCCGGTGAATCGCGCATCGGATTTTCAGCCACGTATTCGAGTCCGGCATTGACCGCCAGCCGAAGCGCCGTCGCCTGGGTGCGCGGCGATGGTCCCCGAAATCGTTTTCGCATTGTCGACAAACCCCCATCGTTGTCGATCGAAGCCGCTGCGGCGGCATACTCTAACGCAGATCATCAGATCCTCTTTGCAAAGTGAACAGACCACTGCTATCCGTTGTAATCCCGACCTGGAACCGCGCTCATGTCGTGTGCGAGGCGATTGAGAGCGCGCTGAATCAACATCCCGCGGAGGTTGAAGTGATCGTCGTCGACGACTGCTCGACTGATGCGACTGTAGATCTAATAAAGAAGACTTTCGACTCCCGCGTTCAGGTGTTGCAACAGCTAACCCGTCGCGGTCAGGGCGCGGCACGAAACGCTGGCGCGCTGCTCGCGTGTGGCGAGTTTGTCGGGTTCCTCGACTCGGACGACATTTGGTTGCCGGGAAAACTCGACGCCGACCGGCACGTGTTTGCTGAGTTTCCCGAGGCGATTGCCGTCATCTCCGACAGTCGAAATCACTTTGAAGGAGAGCCCGATCCAAACAGTCGTTTTGCGCAGAACGGTTTGCTTGCCGAGACCGAAGGAAGCGTGCGTCTGGTTAACGATCTCGGCTGGCTCTGGACCAACAGCACGATCACCGTGCACATGTGTGGCATTACGGTACGTCGCACGGCTTTGACCAAGCTCGGACCGAAGTTGTTTGCGGAGGATCTCTCCAGTTGTGAAGACTGGGAGTTTCAGATGCGTCTCTACTCGCTGGGTCAGGTCGCCGTGTTGCCGGAGATTTACTCGTCAGTGCGGCGCTTCAATGATGGCTCGCGCCACGGGCGTCACATTCCCGGACAAGAGTTCACCAAAGAACAAGAAATCGCGTTATTGCGTTCGCGTCTGACGGTGATGGAACGCGCGCAAACGTGGCTGCACGATCTGCGCGCGGATCGTGCAGCGGAATTGAAACGTTTTCACAGGGAAACGGAAGAAAGATTGTCACAATTAATTGGTAAGGTGATGACCGCATGATGATCGAAGAGGTGCATCTGTGGCGAGGTACCCCATCCGAGCGCTCGCTGCGCTCGCAGTTGGTGAAGTCGTCGCAGTTTGCCTATTTCAACGAACAGCTCGGGCAGCCGGATTGGAACGGGAAGTTGGTGTTCGACTTTGGTGGCAACAGGGGCGGCCTGCTGCTCGATCCGTCGTGCCCGATTCGGCAGCAGGACTATTACTGCGTGGACGTCGTTGGCGACGCGATCAAAGAGGGCCGCAGGTTGTTTCCGCTAGCACATTTCGAGCACTACGATCGTTACAACCGTTCATTCAATCCCGAAGGTGTCGTCGATCTGCCCGTGCCCGACCTCGGTGTGCGGTTTGATTTCATTCTTGCCTACTCAGTATTCACGCATACGACGCTCGAAGAGATGAGAGATACCGTCGGACAACTGGAAGCATTTTTAGCTCCCGGCGGTGCGCTGGCGTTCACCTTTATCGATCCGCACTGGCGTGAGAATCTTCGGTGGCGTTTGGAGAGAAGCAACGCGCCGGACGTGGACGGGCCGGTCGCCGCGGCGAAAAACGCCGAGTGGTGTTCTCTCATCAACGGCACGGAACTCTACGTGAACAGCAATGGGCCGTGGGACCTGAGCCCGGAAACTTGCGCTACTTACAACGTCTTCTACACCGAAGAATTTCTGGGCCTGCTGTTTCCGCACGCGAAGATTTGCGCGCCGGTTAATGACGAAATGCAGCACTGCGCGATTTTGCGAAAGGACGACGAGAAATAGATGCTCGCGCCGTTGCCGGAAAGCGCCAGACTCAACGTTTCCGCGTCGCTGGCGCGCGAGCTGCTCGAGGCCGCGGAACGTTTGCCGCGCTACGACAACAAAGAGTTCTACTCGACTAAGTTGCAAAGCCTGGTCCATGAATGTTTTCAGGAAGTAAGCGGCTTTGATGCGTTGATCGAGCAGATCGAGCAGCGGTTGAGACAGCCGCCATATTGCGTGTTGGTTGGCGGTTTGTCTTTTGACGAAGGCAACAAGGTCTTCGTCGGCATCAATCGTGCATTTGGCGAACTCGTCGCGCGCCCTTATGAAGCGCCGCGCGCGCAGTTGGTCCATTACATTCAAGCCGCGACTGACATCATGTCTGCTCGTGGCGGTCACGAGAGCGAACGTTTGCACACCGACACGGCCGATTGGGAGCCGCCAGTCGAATTGATATCGATGGTCTGCGTGCGCGCCGATCCCGCCGGTGGCGGCTGTTCGCGCGTGCTCGACGTCGATACGATTCGTAATGAAGTGAAGGATCAACTCGGCCCGTCAGTATTAGCAAGATTGGAAACGGAGCGCGTGCCGTGGCAGTTGGCGAGTTACTGTGGCGGCGGCGTGGAGTGGCGGCCAGTCTTGAGCGAACAGAGTGTCTGCTGGCGGCGCTACACGATCGACATGGCGCTCGATTCAACCGGCGCGACTCTTTCGCCGGAAATGCTCAGCGCGCTGGAGAACTTTGAAAACGTCGTGTCACACACACCGCGCACGATCGAGTTTCTGATGCGTGAAGGCGAGTTGCTCTTCTCCGACAACCGCCGGACGATTCACGCGCGCACGCCGCTCAGCGACGGCACGGTGTCGGATCGTTTGATGATACGAAGCTGGATCAGAAGGGGATAAAGATGGAACTCAGTGCTCTTGTCGGCACTTGGATTAATTCAAATCCTGATACGCATAGCGTAGCACTTGTTAGAGCCACGGAGTCTGATGGACGGCTCCGATTGCAAGTCTCAGTAGTTGGTCCTGATGGTCTAATCGACTGGGGCGCCAACGATGCGGATGTATTCGCCGCGACGCCTGATTCGCACGCGGGCGCGGGCTTCACCTGTCGTTACGAGTTTCCGCATGGCGAGACGCGTTTACAGGGAATGATCATGAAGGGCTTGCTGGTGTTGGCCCAGTTTCATTTCTTCAACGACGACAGCAATCGCGAGAACGAGTTTTTGCGCGAGTACTTCGCGATGACTCACGATCGTTTTCTCAAGGGGTAACCGATGCTCAAAACTGGAAACATTGCCAGTGTTTTGGGACGCTGGCTGAATACAAACCGGACCACTCCGGCGATCGCTGAGTGCACAGTAACTCAGGACAAGGACGGCATCACTGTGCAGGTCATCGGCGCCGATAAGGAGCCGTGGCCCGTCGCCCGTCCGACTATCCTCGCCAATCTTGAAGAGGAAGCCGGGCAGCGTTCGGTTGCGTTGATGGCCAAGTTCGATCTCGGTGACATGATGCTCGACACTCACATGCGCGTGAACAAGGGCGTGTTCGTAATCGTGGTGTACGCCACGTTCAAAGACGGCAGCGGGCGGTCGAACCACCTCTACCGCGAGTTTTTTTATCCGTCTGAGTGATTGGAAGCCGTGGGATTTCTATCAACGAAAACGGGGCAGTTCACCTACTTCGCACAGCAACTCGGGGAATCAAACTGGCACGGCAAGAACGTCCTCGATTTCGGCGGAAACGTCGGCAACATCCTGCACGATCCGGATTCAACGATCGATCACGATCGTTATTGGTGCATTGACGTTGTACCCGACTCGATCGAACGGGGAAAGGCGGAGTTTCCCGACGCGCATTGGGTTTTTTACGACCGGTATTGTTTTTACTTCAATACGAGCGGTGTCCGTGATCTTCCGTTGCCGTCTTTCGAGCAACAGTTCGACTTTATCGTCGCTTACTCGGTGTTCACGAACACACCGCGCAGAGACATGTTTCAGTTGATCGACCAATTGGAAAAAACTTTAGCGCCGGGGGGCGCGCTCGCGTTCACGTTTATCGATCCGCACTACCACTCGTGGCCGGATCAGTACCCGTCGAACAATCTCGTTTGGCGGCTTGAACGCGAGATCTTTTTAGAAGGACAAAAGGGCAACACGCTCGACATCGACATCCCGGCCCTCAACGACCGGGCAAAAGACGCAAGTTGGTTTGTTCTAGTCAACGGCGAGGATTTGTATTTGGAAGCGGAGAACGTGCCCGAGTACGAACCGGAACGGCAACGGACGTATCACACGTTCTACACCGTCGATTGCATGCGATCGCTGTTTCCGAACGCGACGATCCTGCCGCCCGCGAATGATGAGATGCAGCACTGCTGCGTGATTAAGAAGGCTTTCTGATGGACTTTGCACCGCTCACTTCCGATCAGCGCCGCGCGTTTGCGGACGACGGTTTCCTCGTCGTGCCGAACGCGCTCGATCGCGAAACGGTTGAGCGTTTGCTGAGTGTCGCCGATCGTTTGGCAGAACCTTTTTTGCGTAAGCCGCTCGTCGAGGACAAGCCGGAATACAACCATCTCGATCTGCGTCGCGGGTTGATAAAAGAGAAGGCGCTGTTTGATTTGGTCACGCATTCCACGACCGTGCCGCTCGTGGTCCAACTGCTGGGCCCCAATATTCACCTGCACTCGACCACGATCATTTACAAGCGACCCGAAACGCGCGATGCGCCGGTGTTTCGCCGCGGCTGGCACCGCGACATCCGCATGGCGCGCGATCTCGGCAACGCCGGGTTGCCACTCGCCGGTCTCAAGATCTGTTATTGCCTGACGGATTTTCAACAGCCGAACTCCGGCATGACTCTGATGGCGCGCGGCTCTCATTTGCACGAGCGGCCGTTACGGATTCCGAAAGACGCGGTTGATCCGGTTGATGCCGAAGTTTGCGATCTGAAACTCAAAGCAGGCGACGCGTTGTTTTTCGAGCACCGCACTTTTCACACGGCGGCTCCGAATCGCAGCGACCGCACTTCGAAGGTCGTGATTTACGGTTATGCGTATCGCTGGATGCGCACCGAGGTTTATCTCGAGTCGCCGGACGAGCAGCAACTGCTTCAGGCCGATCCGATTTCGCGGCAATTGCTCGGCGGCTATCGCGATGTCGATACACCGCCGTGGGCGCTCGATCGTTGGGTGAAAAAACACGGTGTCGAGCGCCGGACGGGTCAGTGGACCAGTTGAGCCGCAAAGAAGCACAAAGGTAATGGACGATGTCATTGCAAGACGTTCACCAGCTTAACGACGACGCGAGGAAAGTCTTCGCGCCCGCCAGCTCGTTCTCGTGGAACCTCGTTTCCACGCGGCGAACGCAGTTTCCGTACTTCGACGAACTGCTCGGCAAGCCGGTTTGGAAAAATCGCAAAATACTCGACTTCGGCGGCAATATCGGAACGTTTTTGGAGAGTGCGGGCGCGAATGTCGATCACAAGGATTACTGGTGCATCGATATCAATCCCGCGGTTATCGCGCAGGGACGCGCGCTTTATCCGCGCGCGCATTTCATTCACTTCAATCGCTACAACTCGCAATACAACTCGCATGGCATTCGTAATCACCCGATTCCCGATTGCGGCGTGAAGTTTGATTTCATTCTGGCGTTTTCGGTTTTCACGCACGTTGACGAGAAGGAGATGGTCGAGTCGGTGGGATCGTTGCGGCAGATGCTGTCAAAAGACGGTGTGTTAGCGTTCACGTTCCTGGAACCGAACTACGATCGCTCGCTATCGGATCCGGCGTTGCCGCGCGGCTCCTCGGCGCTTTGGAATCTCGGTCCGCGCAGCAATTACGAACTCGTTAAAAACGCGCGCTGGTTTGTCTTGATCGACAATCGGATCTACATCGAGCCGGGCGATGAGGTGTGTCATCAAACGCGCACCGGCAAACCACTCGAATCGTTCTGTTCGTTCTTCTCGGCCGAACATATTAAGACGCTGTTCCCGGGCGCGACTGTGCACGCGCCGGTGCAGCGTGAATGGCAACACTGCTGCGTGCTACGAAATTCGTAATCATGAGTCTCAGGTTTCACTGGATGCTGCCGAAAGGCGGCGAAGTAAAGTTGGACGGGCGGCAAACACCGCTCGAGGCGGCGCGCTATCGTATCGAGTCGATGTCTACGTCGTCGCCCGCGCCGAAGCCTGATTTGGAAGGTTGGACGCATTTCGCACAACACGCTGAAGCAGCAGGTATCGACTCAACCCTGATCTCGTTCAGCCGTTACGAACCCGATCCGTTTGTGGTGAGTTGCGCGTTGGGCCAGGCAGCGAAGAAGCTGAAGTTCATCGTCGCGTATCGCTCGGGGTTGATGAAGCCGACGACTTTTGTGCAACAGATGAACACGCTGTCGGCGTTGGTCCAGGGACGCGTCTCGTTCAACATCGTGGCCGGTAGTTCGTCGGCAGAGCAACACGGCTATGGCGACTTTCTGTCGCACGACCAGCGTTATGAGAGAGCGGAAGAGTTTCTGGCGATCTGCAATGCGTTCTGGAGTGGGGCTCAAGAAGTGAATTTTGACGGCAAGCACTATCGTGTCGAGCAGGGCCGCATAGCGACGCCGTTTATCAACGCAGATCGAGCCAGGCCCGAGATCTATGTCTCGGGCCACTCGGAAAGATCCGAATCGCTTGCTTACTCGCAAGGGTCGTGCTGGCTGCGTGTGGCTGAAACGCCGGAGAAACTCGCGCCCATTGTTGCGCGTGCGCGCAACCGTGGAACCGAGGTTTGTTTGCGGATGGGATTGCTGTGCCGGCCAACACACGACGAGGCAGTCAGCGCGGCGCAAAGTCTGTTGCCTGTCGATCGAAGCGAGAGTACGACGACGTTGAAAGACGATTCGCAGATGTATCGCGAAGGGAAGAGTCTCAAGGCCGATGCGCACTGGTTGAACGACAATCTCTGGACCGGACTCGTTCCGCACTACGGTCCCGTTTGGACCACACTGCTCGGCACGCCGCGCGAGATCGCGGACACGTTGCTCGAGTACGGCCGCATCGGCGTGACGCAGTTCATCATGTCCGGCTGGCCCGAGGTCGAAACCATCGACACCCTCGGCCGCGAAATACTGCCGCTGGTAAGAGAGCATGAAGCTTAGATTTCATTGGATGATGCCGAAGGGTGGCGAGGTCGCGATGAAGACCGCGCAGGAGACTTCGCGTGTGGCCACCACGAAAGCGAGTTCGCCCGCCGCCATACCCGACATGGAAGGATGGACCACGTTCGCGCGCTCCGCGGAAGACGCGGGGATCGAATCAGTGTTGCTTTCGTTCAGCCGCTACGAGCCGGACACGATCCTGATTGCGTGCGCGATCGGCCAGGTCGCGACGAAGCTGAAGTTTATCGTCGCATATCGCATGGGCCTGATGCAGCCTGCGACGTTCGTGCAACAAATAAACACGTTGTCAGGGACGATCGGCGGGCGCGTGAGTTTGAATATCGTCGCCGGCAGCTCCACAGTCGAGCAGCGCGGCTACGGCGACTTTTTGGATCACGACGAACGTTACGCGCGCGCGGAAGAGTTTCTCAGTGTGTGCCGTGCGTTTTGGGCCAACAATGGCGACGTAGATTTCGACGGTAAGTATTGTCACGTTGAGAAGGGAAAGATTTTTACGCCGTTTCAGGCGCCGGATCGAACCGCGCCGGAGATCTACGTCTCCGGCCATTCGGACCAGGCGCTGCATCTCGCGCAGAGCCAGGGTTCCTGTTATTTGCGTTTGATCGACACGCCCGAAAAGATCAGCCCCGCCGTTTCACACTTTCGCAGCAACGGTATCGAAGTCTGCCTGCGACTCTGCGTGGTTTGCAGACCAACACACGAAGAGGCGCTGGCCGCGGCAGAAGCGCTGTTACCTTCGGACGAGATCGGCCGCGAAGAACGCGGCATCCTGACGCGCAGCGATTCAACGGTACTCAAAGACGCACTCGCCGCCGCGGACAATGTCGGCTGGTTGAATAAAAACCTGTGGGCAGGTCTCGTGCCCTACTACGGTTCATCGGCCATGACGCTCGTCGGCTCGCCAGAAGATCTGGCGGCCGCATTTCTCGAGTACAAACGAATCGGCGTTACACAGTTCATCATCTCCGGCTGGCCCAAGCTGGACGAGATGGTGATCTTTGGCCGCGAAGTATTACCCTTAATCCGCGCCGCGGAACAACAAGCTAATGACTGATCCTCAATCCCATTTCATTGAGCGGTTACGTTCGGTGCGCGTCGAAGCCGATCCCTTCCCGCATTACTATCTCGAGGGCGTCTTCCCCCAAGATTATTACCAGGAATTACTACGCCATCTTCCAGGCAGCAACGTTTACGAAAACCTTTACGAAGTTACGACTCTAAAACTCGATCATTTCAAACACCGTTATCAGCGCGACTTAAACGAAGGTTGGACCAACGCATTGCCGCCGGAGTTGCAACCGTTCTGGAATACCTTTAACGATTGGTTTCTCTCGCCGCAGCTCGCGCAGGCAGTGCTTGAGTCGTTCGCCGAACCGCTTCGGCCGCGCATCGGGGATAAACCTGCCTGGCCGGAAGTGTCTGTCGAGGCGCAGTTCATTCGCCACCGTCCCGGATATTTCCTTGGACCACACTCGGATCTCTACACGAAGCTGGTGGTGGTGTTGCTGTATCTCGCTCCTGACGATCGTGCGCAACGCCTCGGCACGTCACTCTATCGTCCAAAAGTCGAGGGCTTCAGTTGTCCCGACAGCAAGCACTATCCGTTTGAAGATTTCATTCGCGTGAAAACCGCGCCGTACAAACCAAACTCGCTGCTGGCGTTTGTGCGTTCGGATATCTCATTTCACGGGCTCGATCCTTTGACTGAGGAAGATGTCGCAACCGAGGGGCGCGACGTGATCCAGTACGTGGTGCACGACAAAGCCGTACGCGAAGCGCAGCTAAGCGCCAAACGTGCGGAAGATAGGGCGGCGTCATGAAGCGGCGAATTCTTTTTGTTTGCCGCGCGGCATCGAGTGAGAGTGGGCGTAGTGCGCAGGCACTTGCATCGCTCGATAACGTCGAGGTCGTGACCGTGGATGTCAGCGATTTCGAGTTGTTGATGCGAGTAGCGGATGCGTCCTTTGAGCGGATCGTCACTGCGCAGGAGACGTTGCTGGAGATCGTGGCGCAGGCCAACGAAGCACTCGGTCTTCCTGGGTTGACCGTCGAAACGGTTCGAAACGCGTTGGATAAGTCGCGTTTGAAATCAACTCTGAAGCGAGCCGGCATCAACACCCCCGAATACGAGCTCGTCGAAAACCTGGACGAAGCACAGCGCTTTGCGAGAGAAATCGGCTTTCCAATGGTTTTAAAATCCCTCTCCGGCAGCGGCGCATTAGCGACCTTCGTCATTCACAGCGACGACGATCTCAAAAGAGTAACCGGGTTAGGCGCATTCCTTGCCGAGCAGTACATCGCGGGCCAGGAACTCTGCGTCGACACGATCACGATCGACGATGAGCCCCGGTTTCACTCAGTCTGCTGTTACCAACCATCGATACTCGAAGCCGTGGAAGACACGCAGATTCAGTGGTCGTGCGTGATGCCGCGGGACATGACTCCGTACGAGAACTTTATCGAGCAGGGAATGAAGGCAGTTAGAGCATTGTCGGTTGGAAACGCAATGACGCACATGGAAGGTTTCATCGACACAAACGGACAACCGTGGTTTCACGACGCGACCTTGCGTCCCGCGGGCGCGCGCATCGCGCCGATGCTTGCTCACGCGTACGACATCGATCCGTATCGCGCGTGGGCCAGAGTCGCTGTTGACGAAGCTTTCGATGGTCCATGGGAACGGAAGTACGCTGTTGGCACGATCTTTCTGCGCGGACTCGGTTCCGGAGCGGTGCACGAGGTAAACGGAATCGAACACGTGCAGCACGAATTTGGCGACATGATTGCGGAGGCGCGCTGGCCCCGCGTTGGTGCATTCAAGTCAGCGACGTACACCGGCGACGGCTATCTCACGATACGTCATCCGGACACCGCGGTAGTCCAACAGGCACTTCGCGCTATCGCGCAGTTAGTGAAGCTTACTTACAGTTCCGACGAGCCCCTGGCTACAAAAACGTGGGGACAGAGATTGGAAAAATTCAGCGAGTTGAATAGACCCGCATGGGATCAAGCAAACTGAGAGGCAGGACAAGAACATGGTGACAGAAGCGCCACGCGCATTCAATCGCGAGATGTATCACGACCATCCGGAAAACGTCTTCTACGGCACGGACGACGGCGCCCAGGATGGTTCATTCAGTGAGTTTGCCGAGATCAAAGCTCACTATGAAAGCGTTGCGCCCGAGCGCCACGAAAACATTCACATGATCAGTGTCGTCGGCGGTCTCTACGGCCTGAATCTCATCCCGTTGTGGAAGCCGAAGCGGATCACAATCTTCGACATCAACCCGACGGCGGTCACGTACTTCAAACTCATTCATCATGTGTTCACCACGAGCCGCGACGTCGCACATTTCATCCAGCGATTAACTGACGGCGACTACGAAGTACAAACCGAGCGCGAACAGTTCGTTCGCGAAAACATCCAGCTCAAGCAACGTGGTGCGTTGCCGCGCGAACGCGGCTCGACCAAACGTCCTTACGAGCAAAGCTGGCAATACGCGTTTGAGCACTTCGATCTCACCAAAAAGCTTCTCAGCGAGGTGCCGCTCGAGATTCGCACGGAGCCGATGGAGAGCGACGACTTCCGTTCGTGGATTCGCGAACAGAACAACCTCTGGATCTACAGTTCCAACATCACGGAGTTTCACTACTTCGATCTCGATTTTGCCGACACGTCAAACGTGGCGCTCTTGCAGATTATTTTTCCCGGCAAAGTGCAGTTGCTCGATCTGGCGCCACTCGCCGGTGGTCCAGTGAAAGTGAATTACGAGATTCCGCTCAGGGCGGCGCGTGTTTAGGAGAACAAGCAGATGGTGAACAAGACTCGGATCAAAACTGACGGCGCACCGCCGGCGCTCGGCACTTACTCGCAAGCGATTCGCACGGGCGATCTCATTTTTCTAACGGGTCAGACCGGCCGCAACCCTGACACGCTAAAACTCGAAGAGGGACTCGAAGCACAAACGCGGCGCATGTTGTCGAATCTCGAAGCGGTTCTCAATGCGGCGGGTTGCACGCCTGCTGACATCGTGAAGGTCACGCTGCTGATGGCGAATATCAAAGATTTCAAAGTCATCGATCAGATCTACTCCGCGTGGCTGCCGGGTTTGGGCGTTACGCCGCTGCCGGCGCGGACGGCGTTTGCCGCCGCGGGGCTGCCCCATGGTGCGCTCGTGATGATGGATATCGTCGCCGCGTTTCCGCTCGAATGACGCCACAAAAAGACACAAATGTGCTAACAAAATCCGTTTGCTTTTGTGCTTCTTTGTGGCTTCGAATGAAGGTAGATGCGAATCACCATTGTCATTGCGGGACTCGGTGGCGGCGGTGCTGAGCGCGTCGCCGTCAACCTCGCAAACGCGTGGTCCATCCGTGATTACCGGCCCACACTCCTCACCATCTCGCAAAAGACAATACCCCCGGCTTACCAGATCGACGATGGCGTGACGCTGCGCGATCTCGGTTGGCCGCGCAGAACTCGCGAATATGAATTGAATGCCATGACCGTCGCGCCGATCGTTCGCGGGCTTCACGCAAACGATTCGCGGGTGCTGATGTCCGACCTGCCGATGCTGGCGGCGCTTCAAGTCGCGATTTTGAAAACCGAGCCGGATGTGGTTGTTTCATTTATCACGCAAACGAACGTTCGCGTGTTGGCGGCGCTTCACGAGTCGAGAGTGCCCGTGATTGTTTGTGAAGTTACCGATGCCCGTCGTCTTTACATGCGCGACTGGCCTCGTCCGCGCGACATGTTTTACCGTCACGCCGCTCGTCTCGTAGCGACCGATCCACTGATTGCGGAATGGTTCACCGCACGCGGTGCTCGCGCAACCTCAATTCATAACCCTCTGCACCCACCTCCCACTCTCGCAGCACCTGCCGCTCCAATCCCTTCGCATAGCACCTCTCGCAAGCGGGTCATCACCCTGTCGAGGCTGTCGACGGAGAAGCGAGTTGAGTGGTTAGTGCGCGCCTTTGCCGCTCTTGTCGAACGTTTCCCCGATTGGGATCTGGAGGTCTATGGCCATGGAGCACAACGCAATTTTCTCGAACACCTTGCGGAAGATATCGCGCCACCGGGTCGCATCAGAATTTGCGGCTTCTCACACGATGCCTTCGGCGTACTCACCGGCGCAGACATCTACGTTTCGGCGTCGTGGATCGAAGGCTTTGGAAATTCGATCTGGGAAGCGTTGGCTTGCGGCGTGCCGGTGATCGCGATCGACGCCGGACCATCAATCAGCCGGCTCGTGCGTCACGAAGTCGACGGCCTCGTCGTTAGGGATCACAGCGTCGCCGGTCTCACCGCCGCGCTGGATCGTTTGATGTCGAATGAACACGAAAGAAAGAACTGCGCCTCACACGCCCCGGAAGTCGTCGAACGGTTTTCTATGCAAGCTGCACTGCAACAGTGGGACGAACTGCTATCTCCGTTTCATACTCGTTGAGGCTGGGGTTATTTCCAAAGTAATCTTGTTAATTCAGTGAATCCTGTCTACTTCGAAGTGACTACAGCCGGCTTTTGAGCCATCAGCGTCAATTTGTGACAACACACAATTGCTGAAGAAGGTCACTGCTTGACGCGCACGTGTTTGCAATCTCTTTCTCATACTCGTTGACGTAATCCGCGGCCATGCGCTGGTAGTGAAATTCGCGCATCGCCTTTTCGCGGCACGCCGCGGGGGAGATACGAGACACGTTACGCAGCGCGTTGAGGTACTCAGCGTCGTTGCGGCAAACGAAGCCGACGTCAGGCGTGATCAACTCGGGACACGCGCCCTTGTCGCTACAGATCACCGGAGTGCCCGACATCAACGCCTCGGCCATCCCGAGTCCAAAAGCTTCATCAACTCTCGTCGGAAAGATAAACGCCTTCGCGCCCGCAAGTAACTCCGCTTTCCTTTTGCCGCGCACGTCGCCAACGTAATGAGCGCCGATCTGCCGGCAGAGTCCCGTGACCCGCATGACGCGTTTGTAGTTGTTGCCCGTGCCCGCAACGACGAGCTTGAAGCGGTACCGCGCGGCGAGCGACAACGCAATGTCCAAACCCTTTTGCATCTCCCAGTCCATCGACGACATAAACATCACGTAGTCTTCCTTGGTGTCGGAGTAGATGCAGAGGGACGGATCGACGCCGTTCAGAACGTATCGCGTGCGGCCGTGAAGCCGCGCGAGCGTGCGCGAGACGAAGATCCAGTTGTCGGTCGTCGGCGATTGGGCCAGGCCGCGCGTGCGCATGTCCATGTGACAGGTCGCGACCCATGGTTTTCCGCGCAATTGCCATTCAGTGACGAGCGCGTAATCGCGATCGGAGATCGTGTGCAGCACGTCCGCGTCCCACACGGGTTGTGAAACCCGTTGCGCGCCCGGCGGCATTGGTTGCGCCGCGGCGTGAGGCAGCAGGTAGAACACTTCATGGCCCATCTCGACGAGGCCCTTCATCACGAGGTCGTGCATCCAAAACCCGGAGCCTGAAGGAAGCGAACGCGGATGCAAACCACTGCCGACGTCGTTGTTAGCAGGATACTGGTGTTCAGATGAAAGGAGGACTTTCATTGTCGATTGCCAATTGCCAATTGCCGATTTAACGCTCTGCTAAGTTGATTCTAGTAACCGTAGACGTTCTTCAATCGCCAATCGAAAATTGGCAATCGTCAATTACTTGTGTCCATCAACACAGGCGAGCCAGCTTCCGTCTGCTTGCTGGTGCGCATCGACGTGGTGCATGCCGAGCGCGTTCCAGCCGGCGCCGTTTGGTTGCAGGATCGGACTCGCAAGGTTTTCAGCTTCTACATAGTGGGTCGTGGTGAGTTCAATAACGTCGAAAGCTCGAACACGAGCGCCGTAGTATGGGCCACAATCCTGGGCAAAGCGAATTAGTTTTTCATTGAACGTCAGAACTCTGCCGGCCGGACGCGCGCGGCCTTTGTCGTTTCGGATGATCGGGCTTTTGGGATGTTCGCGCCATGGTCCAGTAAGCTCATCGGCGAAGTATAGCCGAAGCGTGTCGTGCTGGTAAGGTCTTGAACAGGAAAACAGCCACCACCGATCGGCGAAGCGAACGATCGACGGATCGGCTTGTTGCCCCTCGATCAAACGTGCTTTGAGCGACCAGCGCGTGGGGAAGTCGTCAGCCTGATACAAACAGACCGCGTTCGCGCCGAGCGTCTCCGGGATCATGTAGAAAGCATTTTGCCACTCAAAAACGTAAGGATACGAGAGATGAAATTCCTCAGTAAGAACGATTTGCCGGTAATCCCAATCCAAACCGTTTTCGCTGGTCGCGAGACCAATCCTGCCTTTTGAATTCCGGTCCAAAACTTCGAAGAACATATTGCCACGAAGCATAAAAGGGTCGGCGACGAAGGTCGCAGGAATGTCGGTAACGCTCGCGTAAGTCAAAACAGGATTGCGGATCTCCGCGGGTGGTTGCAGATGGTAAGGCGAGTCGCCTTTATAGATTGCGATGGACCACATCAGAGGTCTGTCACCGCAAAGACGTAGTCGCTGAATAGCCTCGTACGCCGGTCGGTAGTGAAGAAGAAGCCTTCGAGCCGACCGACGGGTGTAGTGGTGTCGAGATCGCCGAAGTCGATGATCGCGCCCAGTTGGTCGTCGTAGACGAGACGTGCGCGCGCGTCGTGGAAAGTTTTTTGACTGTCAGTCGTGAAGCGATAACGCAGGCGTTCGATCTGGCGCTTCGTCAAACGATCGAGGCCAGGGATGGAACTCACGAAATGATTGCCTTGCGCTTCGACGGGAATACTGACGTGTAATTTGTCTGCGCGAACGGAATAGGAGATCCCGCGGATGGTGCGCAGCGAATCACCGCGAGTTAACAACCCGTCGACACTGCGCAGCGAGCGGGTGATGCGAAAGTCGATCGCGTCGCTGATTATCTCTGAGTTGCCGGTTGTTTTATATTCGGCGATCGCGTTTCTCAGCTCTTTGTAAAGCTGAGCACAGTAAAGCGCGTCGATGGGTTGATTCTCGAACGCCGCACGCGCCGTGATCGAGCGCTCCATCTCAGTTCGGCTCGGATAATAATCCTCCGCAACGTCCAGCACCGCGCGATAGATGATGACAAACTTCTCCGCCAATTCCTCGATCCTTCGTTTCCTCGCCTGCATCTGAAACCGATTGCCTTTGTACACCGGACGCACATGTTCGAGCACACTCTCTTTCAAATCACGACCGGCAAAATAATCAGCGGGCAGGTTCCCGAGCAGATTGAAAATGTCGACAACCGACAGCTCCACCATCTTTCGCGCGACACATGCCTTACCGAGATTTTTCAGCACCGCCATCGCGGCCAGAACGTCCGTAAAGTGTCCGGCAAGACTCGTCTCTTGTTGGATGCGTTGGGCCACGTGTGTCTTGAGACCCGCGGCGTTGAGCATCTTGATTTCGAGATAGCGGTTGTAATCAACGTCCATCTGGTTTGAGACGTTGATCCACTTCAGGTTGAAACGGATGCGAGTCGATACGTCGGTGGTTCGCAACAGCCGCCGCTGCATCTCCGCGAGATGAAACGCACGCTCCTTGTGCTCGGTGCCAAAAACTGACTGCACGTAGTCGAGTTTGAAGATCGGCGCCGTGCGCGGCTGCGTTGATTGCGTCGGCAAGTCGAGCATCGCACCGCTCATGTCCATGTTTGACGGGCTCAAAGCACCGTGAATCATGCGCCACCGGTACGCGTCGGACGCGGCGCGCGCATGATCGTTGATGACGCGCAGCATCGTCGCGGTAAGATCCGGAATGTCCGATCGATTCTGAAGCACTAGCTGACCGGTCGCGCGCGTGATCTCCACAAACAACTCCAGTGGTGAACGACTACCGCGAACACGCTTGGCCAATAAGTGTCCGGGACGAAGTTGCGCACCCGTGCGAATCGCGAGCGCGATGTCGCGGCGGCGGCCAGATGGTTCGACGACAAACTTTCCCTGATCGATGATCGCGACGATGCGCGTGGAGCCGAGCTCGAAAAGATTGTGGTTCACTTCGCCAAAGATCGCTTCCGACATGCAATCGTCGAGATGAACTCCGCCATGCGAGTGAACAAAATCGTCTTTGTCATTGTGCTTGAAGAGAGGTGTGAAGCCGAGACCTTTGATGTAGAGATTCGCTTCGGGAAGAAAGCCCGCGCGGCCCGCGCCGAGTGCTGGCGAGACGCCTTCGCCGCCGTAGCGATCGGCAAAAACAGTCACGTTCTCCGATCCGGAAGTGTCGTCATCAGGATACAGCGATCGTAGTGAAAGCTTGGCGATGAGCTGTTCGTGAAATTCCGGTGTGAGTTGGTTTGTGCGCGGCACGTCGAAGCCGAGTTCGCGCGCGAGTTCGAAGTTGCACCAGATGACCTTGCCGGGAAAACGCACTGCGGGAAACTCGGCAAAACCAGCTTCGCCGAGTACGTCGAGCGCCGTCGTTTTGGGGAAACGGACCGGCGCTGCTTTAGGCAGCTTTAAGGTCGAGCTCATCGAAACGAAGCCGGACAAGATCGTGAATGCGGCGCGCGCACTTCAGGTAGGCGTCCATTCCTTTGCCGATGGGATCGGCAATGTCTGCCTCGGCATCCAGACAGTAGGTCTTGTTGGCGACCGCAGGCAACATTTGAATCACGGCCTGGCGGACGGAGTCGGTCATGCAGAAGATCATTTCGGCTTGTTGGGCCATTTCAGGGGTCAAACTGCGCGCGGCGTGCGGTTGCGCCGGCACGTCCAATAAACTCAAAGCTTCCTGCGCTTCAGCAGTCAATGGTTCACCAACTCTTGCCGAAACTCCCGCACTCATCGCACGGGCGTTAACTGTTTTCAACTTATCGATCGAGACCCGCAGGCGCGTGGCCATCTCAGCGTTGGCAATCGCCGCGGCCATCGGCGAGCGGCAGGTGTTGCCACTGCAAACGAAAAGGAACAATCGATCGCGGCGTACTCCTCGCAGTCTTGCGAGCAGACGATCCAGGTGATGCAACGGCGATAGGAACCCCAGCGCGATGAAAATAAAACCGGCGCTGACCGTTTGGGCCACTGACGGCCCGTTCTGATTATACAGAACCGCGATAATTAATGTGGCAGCAAATCCGGCAAGCATACTCGAACCGCTGTGCATCGGCATGCAGAAGGTGTTTTCGCGGCGGTCGAGGAAGATCAGCGTGGTGCAGACGCAGAGCGCCGCGTAGCAGAAACCGACCAGCAGTGCGTAGATTGCCGCTCCACTCGTCAGGAAGGTCGTCAGCCCGGTTCTGAAGCCGAGCATCACATCATTCGCGCCGATGAAGGCCATTACGACTAACGCGATTAAGAACAGTGGCGACGCGACCATCTGTTCTTCAACAAGGTAGCGCCGTGTCGCGTTGGGATCGTCAGTCTTCGCGAGCCGGCTCATGAACTGTAGCTTGAAGAAGTAGGCGCCCAGGTATGCAGCAATGTCGAGTGCCGCGGCAATCGTCAACGTGTAACTCGCGGCGTCGCTCAAGGCGACCAAAACCGCAGCGAGACTCACAAGCATCGCGCTCCACGAAAACCAACGAACTCGCCGGCCAACAATCTGATCGACGACGGGAGCGATGATCAACGTCCCCGCACGCAACAGCACTAACACCAGCACGATCCCCAAACCGCCAAACGTAAACGCGAGGGTCGTCGTGCCCATGATCGTCGCCATGCAGATGCCCGACAGAAACGTCAGTTTGCGCGGAAAGGGAACTGAGACACCAAAAAACTCACGCCGTCCGGCATACTTCCACCAACCCCTCACCGTGATGAAACCAAACATGCCGATGATTGTTCCGACAGCAGAGAGCGGTAGCAACACCGGTCCGAGTACCGGCCCGTTAGTACCGGGCAAAAGTCCGGTCGAAAGAGCTTTCGTCAAACCGCTGTAAGGTGTGTAGGAAAGAAAGTAACCGAGGCCCAGGAGCCAGATTTGCAGATTATAACGACGCTTTTCGCTGACACTAATGATCTTCATGGTTTGTAGAATGACGGATCGTGGGTCAGACCCAGCACCGACTTACCAATCGTCGCCAGGATCTGATCGTCGTTGTCGTGACGAACATAAAAAGATAGATCTCGATAGACGCGTTCCAGCGCGCTCGGGCGGATCAAACAACGTGCGCCGCACGCGCGAATGCAATCCTTCACCGTGTCTTCCGCGAGGTGCTCGACTACGTGCCGCGCGCGGCTGCCGGAGATCTGCGCCTCGAGATAGCGGCCGGTTTCCCAAAGATGGGCCACCTGCTTCAACCACAGGTGCGCGGTCTCCACATTGACGGACATCTGCCCGATGTGATGCTGCACGTACGGCTCGTCGATCTTCTTCTGCGACTTGATGTAGGAGAGCGCATAGTCAAACGCGGCTTCCGCGGCGCCGAGAAAAGTCGCGGCGTAGTGTGGAATAAAACAGGTCTGCCAACCTTCTTTCAGATACTGGCCGGGATAACCAATCACGTCGGTTTCGGGAATAAACGTGCGCCGGAAGTGGACCAGGTGACTGACCGTCGCGCGCATGCCGATCGGATCCCACCACGACGCGTCGACCTCGATCGTCGGGTCGGAAAGGTTGCACGCCATCATGAGCTGTGTGTCGAGCATCGAGGCATCGAGGTGACGCACGCCGCCGGGTCCGGCTGTGTTAACGAGCAGGATCGCCCACTGCGCACCGGTCGCGCTGGTGGCGAATGCTTTGTTGCCCTCGATGATGTAGCCGCCGTCGACGCGTTCCACGGTCGTGCCAAACTTCACTGCTTCGCCGGGTTTCTTTGACTGTGGTTCGCCGCTCCACGCGACCCATTTCTCGCCGCGTTCAACGACGCCTTTGAACCAGCGCGACTTCTGTTCCTCCGTGCTCATACCGTCGAGCAGTACGAGCGAGTTGCAGTGACCTTCCCAGCAACGCGCGAGCGAGAGATCGGCGCGCGCGATCTCCTTGGTCATCATCCACAACGTGAAGACGTCTGTTTTGTATGGTCCAAGCCCGAGGCCGCCGTATTCTTTGGGAACTACCGGCGCGTGCAGACCCGCGTGGAACAGATCGTCAAAATCTTCGAACGGGAAGGTCGCGGTGCGATCGTATTCGGCGGCGCGTGCGGCGAAGTTCTCGCGCGCCAGCACGGCGACACGATTGATCAGTTCCTGCTGCTCGCTGCTGAGATCGAGCAGACTGTACGTGTTGTTGATGGCGGCGGGCGTAGTTGTCATTTAGTTAGTGTTTGCCGTTGGAACTCAGGCGTCCGAGTACTTCAAAAGCCAAAGCCGCGGACATCTCTTTTCCGGTCATCAAGCGAAACTGATTGCGCACTTGTGTTACCAGCACGTCGCGGCCGTCGATGGCGACCTGGTGGTGCGCGTGGGTGCTGTCGATAAGCGGCGTCGGACGCGAGCCGTAGACGAGATCGATGACGACAGC
The DNA here is from genome assembly GCA_035279345.1 of Pyrinomonadaceae bacterium. Classification (GTDB taxonomy): domain Bacteria; phylum Acidobacteriota; class Blastocatellia; order Pyrinomonadales; family Pyrinomonadaceae; genus PSRF01. The sequence goes on from DATEHX010000311.1 coordinate 23,528, forward strand.
GTTGCTGTTCAAACGTTCAAGCTTGAACGGCGCATCATCCGTGTCGCGTCCGACAGGTGTTGCGTTCACGACGATGTCATAACCTTCAGCGTCGAAGTCGAGCAACGGCTTGTAAGGTAAGCCGAGCAATGAGGCGGCATATTCGCCGCGTTCTTTACTCCGATTGATTAACGTGACGCTGGCGCCTGACTCAGTCAGTGCCGCGGCCATCGCACGTCCGGCGCCACCACAGCCGATCACTGCCGCGCGTTTCTCACGCACGTTAACGTTCCGTGCATCGCTGGCCGCGTAGACCACGTCGGGATCGGTCGTATCGGCGTTCCACCAGCCGTTGTTTCGGACGAGGATATTAGCAGCCTGCGTTTGCCGGACCATCGCACTGATGTTCTTAGCGGTGATAAAGGCTTCTTCTTTGTGCGGTGAGCCGACAGTCATACCGTTGATCGGAAAGCCGAGTGCGTCAAGCTGTTTTGAGAGCACAAACTCAAGCCAGAAGTCTGAGAATGAATCTACCTTCAACGGCACGAACAGCGCTGGATAATTCATGGCGCGATACGACGCGTTGTGCAGCCGTGGCGAGAGTGAATGAAAGATCGGATTGCCGATGATGGCGAAAAGCTCTTTGACCGGATGCACTTCGGGCAAGCAGTAGTCGTCGATCAGTCTCGCGATGGTTGGCTCACTTGCATCCGGGCCTGTCGCGGCCAGACCAATTATCGCCGGTGCGCCTAGTTGAAGCGCCGCAAGCCGCGTCCAGAATCCGAGCGATCCTTTTGCATAAGCGATAGTGTCGGTTCGTCCCAAAGACTTCAATAATTGAAGCGGTAGAAACTCTTCACTGATAGTTCTGGCCGTGTTGACGAGTTTATAAAACCGCGCCGGAATCGCTGTGACTTCTGAAAACCTCGCTTGCAGGTCGTCTAAATTCGACGCCTCGCCATACCACGAGACGATCCGTTGTTCCACCGGAATGCGGCTCAACACATCTTCGTTTAGATCGTGGTCAACGTTGAGCTCATACAAAATCTGACCGGAGAAATGTTGACTGACCCACTCGGGATCTACGAGGCCGGCTCGTAGTTCAACGAACTCAACCGACGATGGCAACGCACGCAGTTCTCGGCCATCCGGCGAAAGCGGCGTCGAGAAATTAGCGATTAGTGAGACACGTGTCATCACGATAGTCTGGTAACAAATGGAGAACTTGGATTTAGAACTAGCGGCTGGATTGAGCGAGCTCGGCGAAGTCTTCTTCGTGAGAATTCAGCCGTAGAATTTAGAGCCCGGTAACTATACTTGGCTTGTCCGTAGAGTTCAATATGTTTGCACGTAAGCGTACACAAAAGTCACAGTTTTAGAATTTGAGATGGAAGTTGATTGGAATTTCTGTGCCGTTTGTGCCTTTCGTCGGCACGTCGTATAGTGGGACCAAATAGGATACTCGGAACTTCATGGGAGACGCTTCAATGGACACGACATTTTCGGTGTTGCCGCCCGCGCCTGACTACAATCCGGTCAAGCAGGCGATTGCGAGGGCAGAGGAACTCGGCGAGAAGAGCATCGCGACAACACTGGGTTATTTTTCCACCATGCCTTCATCGACGGACATCATTGCCAACCCCGTCCTTTATCACACACCGGTTGATTGCAACGGTACTCTAATCACTTTAGACATCCGATCGTTCACCATTCGCGGCATTATCCCTGAAGCCGACATCCTGACTGGTAAAGCAGGTCCCATCGATGTGATTTTCACCGGACTGTTTGGCGATGCGCCCGGTTCCGCGGCGGGCAATGAGACGTTGGCGAAGTTCGTTAACGATAAGTTTTTTGAAAGTATCAATGGCGGCGACGGACGGCTCGTCAATATGGTGGCGGCGTTTGTGAAGAAGTATCCGGGTCTGGGTCCCGAAGTCGCGATGCAACACATGGCGACGCTGCGCAAAGCGAGAGTCGGCCGGCCCGAAAACAGCGGCATCCATGACGAGCGCGATTCGGGTGAGTTGTTGGCAGACATGATCGCGTGTCACATGGAAAACGTCGCGGTCGGTGGCGTGTCGGCGTACATGAACTATTTGCTGGCAGGCAATGCGCAGTCGAGCGAGAGCGATTTGGCTGCGGCGACTAACGATTTCATCGGTTCTGAAGTCTCGCGCGGAAGAAATGCGTTTCAGGTTTCGTACAGTTTGATTCTAGGACGCCATGCGAGCGATCACGAGAGTTTGATCCTGGAGCGCATGGGAACGATTCAGATTCACCACGGCTCGGCGGGTTCGAACATGGTCGCGCGCTACATGGCGACGTTGCACACGTTGTCAGTGTCTGACTTCTTTACGGCTTCGCAAATGGCGTTGGACGGTGCGCGTCACTTCGGCGCGATTCACGACATGTCCGACTTTGTTCAGGAACTCGAGCCGTTAAGTGGTGAAGAGCGCGGTAAACGAATTCGCGAGAAAGTTTTGACTGGTGGCTTGCCGACGTTTGGTCATCCGGAGATTTCAGCGGCTGGACGTGGCAACCAGGTGCAACAGGATCCGCGTCCGGCGATCTACATCGCGCCGGTGTTTGATGCGATCGATGCGGGTGAGTTGACGTTGACGCAGGCGCAACAGGATCGGCTCGCCATCGCGCGTCTTATTTATCAGACGGCTTTCGTGAACGGGGTGTTGAAACCGCAAAGAGAGCACGAGCCGCCTTTGCGACTCACGGCAAACACGGATTTTGGCGCGTGGTGCGTGCAGGAAGCACTCGGGATTGAAGAACCGGATCGAACGTTGCTGACCTACATCTTCCGTGGCTTTGGCTGGATGATGGACGCGCGCGAGCAGTTGCAACAGAAAATGATTCGCCCGGTCATCGCGCCGAATCCGAAGATCATTCCGAAGTCGAGTGACGACCCCACAATCCCCGATCTCGTGGCGCGCGTTCACCGCCGCCTGAGTTCGGAAGGCAACCCGTTTAACCCACAGATTGCACAGAAAAAATCTGCGTAATCTGTGGATGGCCTTTCTACATGCCGATGCCTTTTAGGTGGTAGCGGTCTTTGTCGTAGTAACGATCGACGTCGACGAGATTGATCGTGCCGAGCACGGTTGAGATGTCGACCAGAGACAGATCACACGCTGGCGCTACGCCGCGTGCCGAAACCATCTTTCCAAACTGACTTTCCGCTACCGCTTCAGCGGCGCGGGCGCCAAACAACATGCCCATGATGCGATCGATCGGGCTCGGCGGTCCGCCGCGTTGCGGATGACCGAGGATCACGGCGCGCGCTTCATAATGCGTCTCGCTCGCGATTCTTCGCGCCAGCACCTCGCCGATGCCACCAAGCCGCACGTGCCCGAAAGCATCATGTTGATCGTCGAGGGTGACGATCTCGCCGTCAGCCGCACGCGCGCCTTCCGCCACGACAATCACTGAATAACGCGGTCTGCGATGCGGTCCACGACTCAGATCCGACTCGCCCAAACGATCCCGCAGCAACTGAAACACTCGTTCGTAACGAAACGGATGCTCCGGTATCAAAATCAAATGCGACTGCCCCGCGACACCCGACCACAACGCGAGATGTCCGGCGTGCCGTCCCATCACCTCAACAATCTGCACCCATCCATGCGAGCCCGCGGGCGTGCGCGAACGTTCGATCACTTCCGAAACGTTGCGCAGCGCAGTGTCGAAACCGAGCGTGTAATCCGTGCCCTCGAGATCCTTGTCGATCGTTTTCGGCACGCCGACGATCTTGACGCCGCGTTGCGCCAACTTCGCCCCGACGCCCATCGTGTCTTCGCCGCCGCAAACGACGAGCGCCTCGATTCCAAGCCGTTCGATGTTTTCCAGAACTTCCGCGGAGCGATCGTGCACCTGCCCGTCGTCAGTCAACTGTTTGAACGGATTCGTGCGCGACGATCCGAGATTGGTGCCGCCGTCGCGATCCCAACGCCGCACCGTCTCGCGATCGAGTGGCAGTACTTCAGGCGCGGGATTCAGCAAACTACGCCAACCGTCCAGAAGACCGATAACTTGTAAGCCGAGCTCCGAACCGCGATAGACCAGGCCTTTGATTGCGGGATTCAAACCGGGAGCGTCGCCGCCTCCCGTCAAGACGCCAATACGCATGACTTCAAATTAACAGGCTGCTTGTCGTTCTTCAACAGGCGCGGTATTGTGTGCGCCATGAAACCACAGCAAAAGTCACTAATCGCGGCTTTAGCACTGCTCGTTTTCGCATCGTTCTCGGCTCCGGTCCTGGCACAGGAAGGTGCGGTCCTTGCTGGTGCGGAACTGACGCGCGTCGTTCCCGCGGCGTTTTACTTCCAGGGACAGAGTGCGCCCACGCAGATGCGCAACTCAGCAGCCGCGCGTTTTGGCAAAGAGCGCTTCGTGATCGCCGGCATGGTCGATACGTCCGGTTACTCCGCCGAGGTCCGAGCGCGCTACCAGGGTTTCTTTATCACTGACTCGAGTATCACTGTCGGCGGCGAGACGTTGCCGACCGGCGCTTATGGATTTGGCTTTACTAACGACGGGAAGTTCAACATTCTCGACCTTGCCGGCAACCAGGTACTTTCAGTTTCAACTACGAACGATAAAGCTTTGAAACGGCCTCGGCCGTTTACAATGACGATGGACGGAGCGAACGTGCGTCTTTATGCCGGACGCGACTACGTCGTAATCGCCGCGAAGTAAACCAGCTTTGCCCAAAAAGTCTTTTGCGCGACTGCTTCTCTGTGTCTTCTGTGTCGCGAGTTTGCTCAGCCATTCATTAACCACAGAGGCACAGGAAAAACAGATGGGTGGCGCCTCGACCGGCACGCCCGCAACCTACACCTCACGCAGAACCGTCGGCATCACAGATCCGAATGCGCCGGTTGTCTTTGAAGATCTAACCAACAAGACAGCGCTCTCGGGTTTTCTTCATCGCTCCGGAACCAACGCGAAAGACTACATCTTCGAAACACCTTCCGGCGGCGTGGCGATCTTCGATTACGACAACGACGGCCGTCCTGATATTTATCTTTTGAACGGCTCGACCGTCGCGGCGATTCAAGGGAAAGAGAAAGCTCCGCGTGCCGCGCTCTATCGCAATTTGGGCAACTGGAAGTTTGAAGACGTGACGGAGAAAGCCGGTGTCGCCAATGAACGTTGGGGCTTCGGCGTCGCGGTTGGCGATTACGACAATGACGGTTACGCGGACATGTACGTCGGCAATTTCGGCGTCTCGCGTCTTTATCACAACAACGGCAACGGTACGTTTACGGACGTAGCGGAGAAGTTGAACGTCGCGCGCCGCGGCTGGAGCACCGGCGCGAGTTGGGGCGATTACGATGGCGACGGACGACTCGATTTGTTCGTGCCCGGTTACGTGCAGATCGATCTGAGCAACTTGCCGCCGAGTCCTTCCGCGACAGGGAAGGACGCTGTCAGTCAAAACTTTTGCCAGTTTCGCGGCGTGCCGGTGATGTGTGGACCACGTGGACTGACCGGCGATGGCGACACGCTTTACCACCAGAAGTCTGACGGCACGTTTGAAGATGTGAGCACTAAAGCAGGCGTCTCCGATCCGGAAAAGTATTACGGGTTCTCGTCGGTGTTTGTGCACATCGACGACGACAAGCTGCTCGATCTGCTGGTCGTGAACGACTCGACGCCGAATCAACTTTACATCAACAAAGGCAACGGCACGTTTGAAGAGGTTGGTTATCCGTCGGGCGTCGCGGTGAACGAAAACGGACGCGAGCAAGCGGGCATGGGTCTCGCCGTTGGCGATTACGATAACGACGGCCGCGTCGATTTTCACATCACTAACTTCTCAGACGATTCGAACACGCTCTATCACAACGACGGCGACTCAAACTTCACTGACGTGACTTTTCAAGCCGGCCTTGGCGAAGTTTCGATTCCGTTTCTCGGTTGGGGCACGAGTTTTCTCGACTACGACAACGACGGGTGGCAAGACTTGTTTGTCGTCAACGGGCACGTGTATCCGGCGGTTGATGCGCATCAGTGGGGCACGAGTTACGCGCAACAGGCGCTGTTGTTTCGCAATTTGAAAGGGAAGTTTGAACGCATCGGCGCGCGGCCCGGCAGTGCGTTGGCGAACGCGTGGCCGGGACGTGGATTGGCTGTTGGGGATCTGGACGGCGATGGGCGCGTCGATTTGGTGATCAATAATCTCGACGGCAAGCCGACAGTATTGCGCAACGTTGTCGCGTCAAACGGACAACATTGGCTGGGTTTGCGATTGATCGCGAAAGGGCCGCGCGATGCGATCGGCAGCATTGCTTATGTGACAACGGGCAAAACTCGGCAGCGCCAGGACGTATTCAGCGGTGCGGTCTACTGTTCGCAAAACGATACGACTTTGCACTTCGGGTTGGGTGCCGCAACGAAGGTAGATAAACTCGAAATCCAGTGGCCGGACGGCAGCACTGAAGTTGCTGAGGTCACGGGCGTCGACAAAACTATCACCATCACGCAAGGCAAACGTTGACAGGATTACAGAATTATCAAGATGTCAATAAACTTGTCAGTTCTTGTAAATCCTGCAATCCTGTCTTAACTGTGGTAACTTCTCATCTCCCCCTATGCGACGACTCGATCTAAAAAAAGCACAGGCAGCTCGCCTTAACACGATTCGCGACATCAATCGGCAGATCGTGTTGAACTACGTTCGCGAACGCGAACCCATCTCGCGTGCCGAGATCGCGCGTGAAACGGCGCTCCAACGTTCGACGATTTCAGCCATCGTCGAAGACCTCACGCGTGAGGGTCTGATCGAGGAAGTTGGTGAAGGTGAGTCAACCGGCGGGCGCAGGCCGACGATGTTGAAACTGCGTGCTGTTGGTCCAATCGCTGTCGGAGTTTCGATTACACCGACGTGTACGACGATCGCGAGCAGCGATCTTGCCGGCCGCGTGATCGATCAGCAGAAGTTTCTCACCGATCCGGACAAGACTTTGCACCAGGTGATCAGTGCGGTGCGTGAACTGAACGCGCGCTACCAGGGTTCGATCGAAGGCGTCGGTGTGAGTCTGCCTGGGTTAGTCGATCCTTCGACCGGAACCGCGCTTTATATTCCGTACTTTGCGTGGCGTGATCTTGCGGTCACCGACGAGATCTCCCGTGCAGTCGGTCTGCCGGTGGTTATTGATAACGACGCGAATGCGATGGCGCTGGCGGAGTTGTGGTTTGGACGGCCGGAAGTTGACTACGCGAGAGACTTCATCATGGTGCTGGTCGCGGAAGGCGTCGGTACCGGAATCATTTTCGACGGTCAGGTTTATCGCGGACAGCGTGGCGCGGCCGGTGAGTTTGGCCACATGGTGATCGGCGATCACGCGCCTGTGCCGTGTTCGTGCGGCAGCGACGATTGTTGGGAAGCGTTCTCTTCGGAGGGTGCAGCGATCGCGCGCTACCGAAAGCTGGCTGAGACTCCAAATAACATACCGATCACCTTTAAAGAGGTTGTCGACCGCGCGCTGAGCGGAGAAGAGAGCGCCCGAGTCGCGTTGGTTGAGACAGCGCGTTATCTCGGTGTCGGCATTTCGAATCTGATCATTGGGTTTAGTCCTGAAGCCGTAGTCGTCGGCGGTGAGATCGCGCGTGCGTGGGACCTGATTGAAAGTGCCCTGACTGAAGCGATCGAACACAGCGTTCGCCGCGGTTTGCCCTCGGCGCGCATTCTTCCTTCCACCCTCGGCGACACCCCAACCCTGCGCGGCGCCCTCAGCCTCGTCCTCGCGAGTAAGTTTGCCGCCGCCTTCGCCGCTTAAAGCCACAAAAAAGCACAGGGAGTTTTGAGCGTGCTCCCACTCCTGCTGATCTTTGTGCCTTCGTGGCTCACCGAAAAAATTGTTGACAGCTACCTCAATTCTGTATTAAAAACTTCGTTCGTTCTGACAACAAACAATCTGTCAGCACTAATTTAGCCCCCGAGGCACCGGCCTTTCGCCTCGGTTATTCCTGTCAGTAAAAACCACTAATTTGTTCGAGCTCAAGCTTGCAGCTTGTCTCGCACCTGAAGGACTCAATATGAGAAAGCCTCTAGCCACGGCCCACGTCCTGTTCCTCGCACTGTTTCTGCTAACTACCGCTAGCTCCGCCATCGCGCAGAGTAATAAAGGCTCCATCGTCGGTTCTGTTAGAGACCTGAACGAGGCGCTCGTCGCCAATGCCAAAATCAAAGTCACGAGCGTGAAAACCGGGGAGGTGCGCGAGACTGACACGAATGATGAAGGCACGTTCACGGTTACGAATCTCGAGCCGGGCCAGTACAGCGTCACGGTCGAGGCGCCGGGCTTTCAACCGGTGACGTTCCAGGCACTGCAAGTGGAAACCAACGCGCGCCTGCCGCTCGATGTGAAGTTCAGCGATCTCAGTGCGTCGACGTCTTCGGTGACTGTCACCGCTGATGCGGCGCCGCTAGTGGAAAGCGAAACGAGCGTGCGCGGCGATATCATCACGGGCCGGCAAGTGACCGACCTGCCGCTGCCACAAAGAAACTTCACTTTGCTCGCTGGTCTTTCTCCCGGCGTGGTCCGTCCGAACCTCGGTCTCCTCGGCGGCGGCGGTAACTTCGTCGCGGGTGGCGGTGGACAGAACAACACGGAATCGACTCGCTTCCGCGAGTCAGGCGGTTCGGTGCTCGTGGTCAACGGCGCACGCGCTACCAACAACAACTTCACGCTCGACGGCGTCGACAACAACGAAGGACAATTCGCGCAGATCGCGATCTATCCGCAACCGGACGCCATCGCCGAGTTCAAGATTGAAACGAGTGTGCCTTCGGCGGAATCCGGACGCGCGGGCGGCGGCATCATCTCGACGACGTTCAAGTCCGGCGGCAACGATTTTCACGGAACAGTTGGCGAGATCTACCAGGGCCGTTTTCTTAGCGCTGCTGCCAGCCGGTTTGACGATGGAACGCTACCGGTGCCGAACTACGTAACGCACAACTTCTATGGCACTGTCGGTGGTCCAATCTTCCTGCCGCGTCCGGGCGAAGGTGGTCCAGTCTTTTACAATGGCCGCAATCGCTCGTTCTTCTTCTTCTCGCTCAACGGCCAGCGCAACAGCACTCCGATCTTTGGCGGCGCAGGCGATCCGAATGCGGCAGTGCCAGTGCCGACTGCGCGAATGCGCGTTGGCGACTTCAGCGAACTGTTGCAGCCGAATAATCCGATATCTTATCGCCTGGCCGGCGGCGGCACTGTGATCGCACCGCGCGGTACGATCTTCGCGCCAAACGGCACTCCGATTCCCGGTAACGATCTGCGTAACTGTCCGAGCTGCGGCGGCTTCTCTCAATTTGCGCTCGCTTACGTCAACGCCTTTCCGTTGCCGAACCTTCCGGGCCCCGGCCGCAACTTTCTGACGAATCGCTCGGAACACGCGAACGTCGATAGCTACGACATCCGCATCGATCACCGTATCACTTCCAACAACACGATTTTCGGCCGGTACAGCAAGTCAGACACGGCACGTTCGCGCGATAACTTTTTCCCGCTGGGCACATCGCCAACCGGCAATGATTTGCCGGCTGGTCCATCAGCGGGAGACGAGTTTGGCGACGCCAAAGGGTTCACGATGGGCGACACGCACATCTTCTCGCCGACTGTCGTTAACGACGCTCGCTTCGGTGTGACGCGCGTGCAGATCGGTATCTTCAATACCGGCGTCAACGGTACCGGCGGCTTCAGTCCGACAATTTCCGCTCAGCTCGGCGCGCCGAACATCAACATCAGTCCAAACACGAGTGGCATCGTTTTGGTAGGCATCGTGGATGAACTCACCGGCACTGACCGCGCGACTGAGTTCACCGGGGATGGCGGTCCTTTTTATTTCCTGTCGAACAACTTCCACGTTGCCGATGCGCTCACGGTCATCAAGGGAAACTCAACCTTCAAATTCGGCGGCGACTATCGCGTTCGCCAGAACAGCAACTACGATGGCGGCCGCAACAACGGCACGAAAGGTAACTACCAGTACGGCACCACCAACAGCGGCTTCGTTAACGGCAATTACAACGGTATCGGACCAAACGATACTGGTTCGTCGCTCGCCAACTTCCTGCTTGGTTATCAACCGGGCTTTGTGGGCCGTGGCGATCCGGGTGGTCCATACTTCCAGTCGAGCAAGGAAATGGCGTTCTTCGTGCAGGACGACTGGAAAGTCAATCCGGATCTGACGTTGAATCTCGGACTGCGTTACGACGTTTTCACGGCGCCCACCGAACGTTTCGATCTCCAGAGCAACCTGGACCCGGCGACGCGAACGATTCAGATGGCTGGGGAGAACGCACCCGGCGGACGCAATCTGTCAAACACTGACAAGAACAACTTTGGACCACGGATCGGTTTCGCTTACAGCGGTCTCAAGTCTGACAAGACGTTCGTTGTGCGCGGCGGTTATGGCCTGCTTTACGCCGTCGACATCAGCGCGGCGCAGCCGTTGACTGCGAACCCTGGCACCGGCGCGGGAAGTTTTGGTTGCAATCCGATCACTAATCCCGCTGGCTGTCCGGCAGTCTTCCAGTCGCGCAATCCCTTCGACAACGGAATTCCCACGGCGCCTTTCACCGTTCAAGCTCCGGGGACGAGTTTCCCGGCGCCGACCGGCGGTAACATTCTTTTCAACGATCCGAATCGCAAGGACGAGATGTATCACCAGTACAACCTGACCGCGCAGTGGGAGTTCAGGCAAAACTGGCTGGGAGAGGTTGGATACGTCGGTTCGTTGGGGCGAAATCTTCTGGTGCTGCAGAATATCGGCACTGCTAACGACGAAGGTGGACCAGGCTCGCGCGAAGTGCCCGGCATTGGTCAAGTCCTCGCCACGCGTTACCGAGGTAAGTCAAACTACAACGCGTTACAAAGTAAACTCGAGAAAAGATTCTCGCGAGGTTTATCGCTACTGGCAAGTTACACGTGGGCGCACGCAATCGACGATTCACCCGGCGGAGTTTGTGCAAATGGCGCGGGTGCACGCGATTGCGGACCGGACGATCCGACCCGGCCGGAACTCGAACGGGGCAATGCCGACACGGATGTCAGACATCGATTCACTTTCGCTAATGTTTGGGACCTGCCGTTCGGGCGTGGCAGACGCTGGGGCGGTGACATGCCGAAGGCGCTGGACTTTGCCATTGGCGGGTTCCAATTCAACAACATCGTGGTCTGGCAGACCGGCCCGGTTTTCAATGTGACTTGTAATGGTGGACGCGTCGATCTGATCGGCGATCCAAACCCGACCGGCGCGCAGGAAGCACAAGGTCTCGAACTCAATCGCGCCGCTTTCCGTTGTGCGACAACGCCGATCTTCCCGAGCGATCCGGGCAGCCCGCACATCGGAAGTCTGGGCCGCAACGTTTTCCGTGGCCGCCCACAGTTTTATTGGGATGCGTCGTTCTTCAAGAATTTCCCGGTCAGCGCGATCAGCGAGGCCTTCAACGTACAGTTTCGCTTTTCCGCGTACAATGTGCTAAACCGTGTGAATCGTTCGTTCCCGAATGGCGACATCAACAATGCGAACGACTTTGCTCGCGACATCAACGAGCAACGTCGAAGGCAGATGGAGTTCTCCCTCAAACTAATCTTCTAAACGTGTTAGCCACAAAGAGGCACAAAGCAGTCTGGATTGCGTTATGTGCTTCTTTGTGGTTTGCCTGCTCCGTTCATGCTCAGGCTCCATCAATTGAAGCGGAAACTGCCGCGCGAAAGGCTGTCGCTGCTAATCCCAAAGACGCTGATGCTCATGCCTTGCTCGCCGTGATTCTCGATCAGCGCGGTCAACCAGACGAAGCGGAACGTGAATATCAAACGGCTCTGCAGTTGAAGCCGAACCTGGTCTCCGCCTTATCCAACTACGGCGTCTTACTGGCGCGCACGAATCGGCCCGCGGAAGCGATTGCGAAGTTTGAAGAAGTGTTACGGATCGATCCTAAACACGAGCGCGCGATCTTCAACTTAGGTGCACTCTACGCAGCGCGCAGCGATTACGACCACGCGGTGCCGTTGCTCGAGAAGGCCGTGGGCCAGTCTGCTTGCAAGTCCGGCACGCGTGAGCCGGGCGACCGCGCGTTGTTGCTTACGTTGGTAAACGCATACGTGCATATCGAGCGCCGCCAGGACGCACTCTCACTGGCGCGTTGTCTTGAAGAGACAAGCGGGGGTGATGCCCGCATTCTTTTCACCCTGGCGCTGAGTTTGGCGGAGGCGCACGAGTACGCGGAGGCGGTGCGACTGTTTCGACGCACGAACGAGTTGCGTCCAAACACGTACGAAGTGCTCTACAACCTGGGACTCGCACTCTACAACCTCGATCGTCTGAGTGAAGCAACCGAGGCGTTGTCGGCAGCTAAAGCACTCAAGCCCGCGGAGGCCGATCCGCTTTACCGGTTGGGCCTCGTTGCGTCGGCGCAGGGCGACACCAAGGCCGCATTGATGTACTGGATGCAAGCACTCGAATTGCGATCTTTGTTTCCCGAAGTGAACTTCATGATCGGGGAAGAGTTACTGAAGAGCCGGTTGCCCGAGAAGTCGATTCCGTTTTACGAACTGGCGCTGGAGCAGAGCAAGGGCCAACTGGTCTATCACCTCCGGCTTGGCGTGGCGTTTGTGCGCGGCCAGTTTTACGAACGCGCGCGCGAGGTCTTCACGCGTGCGCTCGAACGTTATCCTGATAATGCAAATTTATATTTCCTGTTGGGCTACTCGGCGCGCGCGGAAGGGCAATACGATCAGGCGGTCGCTGCGTTTCAGAAAGTGTTGAAGCTTGAGCCCGACAATCCGGATGCGATTGCCAGTCTCGGTTACATTGCGAGCCAGCGTGGCGAGAATGCGGAGGCCGAGCGTTTATTGAGGCGCGCGATTCAGCTCAATCCGCGGGCGTTTCCGTCTTATCACGATCTCGGCCGTTTGCTGGTGAAACTGAAGCGTTACGATGAGGCGTTGCCGCTGTTGAAGCGTGGCGTTGAACTCAACGACAAGGACCCGGGCATCCGATATCAACTCTTTTTGGCTTACTCACGATTGAAACAAAAGGCTGAAGCCGATAAGGAACTGGCTGAATTCAAGCGGCTCGAAGAAATCAACCGGCACGGCGCCACGCCTCTGGGCGCGGCCATGAAACCCGGCTCGACAATGGACGGCGA
>DATEHX010000312.1:0-27204 GCA_035279345.1 Pyrinomonadaceae bacterium
TCCGCGATGGTATTCCCAGCAGTTGCGGCGTGCAGAAAGCCTTCCCGGGCACGAGCACTCCTGGAAATCACCAATACGACGCTTATCAGTTCCAGACCTGCGCCAACAGTGGACCAACCTGCGTTACGGTCACACTCAGCGCGGCGAATGGAATTAACCTGTTTAGCGCTGCTTACCTGGGAACCTTTAATCCGGCGAATCTCGCGCAGAACTACATTGCGGACGCTGGAGGAAGCAACACGACGGTAAGCTACTCGTTCAATTTACCCGCCGGCGCACAGACCTTCACCGTGGTCGTTGAGGACGTGCCGGTTGGAGCAGCAAGCAATAGCCCGTACACGTTGCAGGTTTCCGGAGCGTGTGTCGGCACATGTCCGGTTGTTCCGGTGCTGGCAGCGAACGGCGCGACGCTTTCGCAAGAGAGTTGTCCGGCGTTCAACAGCGCGGTCGATCCGGGTGAACGCGTTTCCATGAACCTTAAGATCGTCAACAATGGAACCGCTGCCACTTCAAATCTCGTCGGCACTCTGCAATCGAGTCCGAACGTGATTGCGCCGAGTGGACCAACGAGCTTTGGCTCGATCCCCGGTGGTGGAGGTACCGCTGGAAAAGACTTCTCGTTCACCGCGGTGGGTAATTGCGGTGATGAGGTGACTCTTGCCTTGAAGCTGCAGGACGGCGCAGTCGACTTCGGAACAATCTTCTATAAATTCCGTCTCGGCGCCGCTACTTCGGGCACACCGTTATCGGAGAACTTCGATGGCGTGACTGCCCCAGCTTTACCTGGCGGCTGGGCGTCGACTGGTAGTGGTGCTGAACCTGCGTGGGTTACTTCAACCACGAATCCGTTCAGTGCACCTAACGCGGCGTTTGCACCTAATACTTCAACCGCGGGTGTCACCGAACTGGTTAGCCCAAGCATTCACATCAACGGCACGCCGGCGCAGGTGAGCTTCAGGAACGCTTTCAACGTCGAAAACGGCTTTGACGGCGGCGTCCTCGAGATCAGCATCAATGGCGGACCATACCAGGACATCCTTACCGCGGGTGGCAGCTTCGTTTCCGGAGGCTACACCGGGACGATGTCAGCGGGCACACAAAATCCGTTGACCGGAAGGAGTGGCTGGACGGGTTTGTCAGGCGGAACGACGGCAGCACCGGCTTACATCAACTCGGTGGTCAATCTGCCGGCTGCGGCGGTGGGCCAGAATATCCAACTGAAGTGGCGCATGGGTTCAGATGAACTTATCGCCGCGGCAGGTACTCAACCTGGCCAACGCGTCGACAACATCGTTGTCACCGATACCACTTACAACTGCACAGTTCCGTGCGGAAGCGCGAACGTTGTGGTTACTTCGACGTTGGTACGAATGAACGCAACGACGGTTGTTGGCAACATCAGCATCCAGAACATCGGAGCTGTGACCGCTAACAACGTCAATCTGACCACCGCGAAGCTTGGCGCAACAAACGGAACGCCGCTGCCACAGTCAGTCGGCAATCTGGCGCCTGGAGCAACTGTCAACAAGACAGTTAACTTCACCAATTCCACACCGGGAGCAACTTCCAACCTGGTAATCGGAGGAACGTACACCGGCGGAAGCTTTAGCACTACAAAACGCGTCACCATCCCGTGACAGGAAGGACAGAAGAGGAGGAAATTCTATGAAAACAAGACAGCTAATATTGAGCACGTTGGCGGTGGCGCTATTGGCAATACTGCCGGCAGTGGCCCAGGCCGATCCGGTAACTTTGACTCTGCCGGGTACAGTGATCGTAACAGCCGGCGGCAGCGCGACCGTGATGGGAACAATCTCGAATGCCGGGGCGCCGGGCTTCAACATCAGTTCGTGGTCCATCAACCTGGGAGATCCGTTGTTGACGTTTGACGACACGGCTTTCCTGCTTTCGCCGCTGGTGTTGAATGCGGGGGAAAGTTTTGGACCGGCGGCATTCTTCGACGTGTTTGCGGATTTGTCGCTGGCACCGGGCACGTATCTTGGCACCTTTACGGTGTTTGACCTTGAACTACAGCAGAGCGTGACCCAAACGTTTCAGGTGCAGGTGAACGCAGCGGAAGTACCCGAACCCGTCTCGCTGGCTTTGCTGGGGAGCGGATTGGGAGGTCTATACCTCGCGCGGCGTCGCAAACGTAAGAAAGAAGTGAATACGTAAGAGTTCACTTCCTTGACAGTTCTCTCTCGTCACGGGAAGAGATGCTGAGAAAGACCGGACGGTGCCCGACACCGTCCGGTTTTTTTTGCCTTCTGATCCGTGTTAATTCGTGTTTGTCTGTGGCTTTAAATCTTCTCGCGTACGATGGAAGGTGGGTTAGCGGTTATTGATAGACAGGATTCAGAGAATTAACAAGATTGCCTCAGGAAGTTGTCATTGGCCCTTTCCCAGAATAACGTCCCAAGCCCAACGACCCATTTGAGCGTCATGGCTGTCTTTAATCTTTGCGCGGTAACGGAAAAAGTTTCCATTACTATCGGTTCGCTTCGATAACTTGTAATCCAATTCAATCATTGTTAGACCTAAGTCATTCAATGAATAGAGTTCGTTTGGTTCCGAGTATCCGTTGTGATTGCCGTCCTCCCATAGTCTTAAAGAAGAGAACGCTGAGTCAGCTGTAGTGATACGACCATCACCGTTGCCTCCAAACGCAGCCTTATCAAATTCAGCAAGAGCTAAGAAACCATTCTTAGAACGGTCGTTTCCAGGATAGGGTTGGCTAGTGTGATTCCCAAACAACTCCCCACCGTTATCGATTACACCATTTCCGTTTCTGTCCAATGCTAACCATGCATCGTCGGAATTAGCAGAAGTCCACGCTAATTGCTCGGGCCTTCCATCGATGTCTAAATCGAAATTGACGCCATTTTGTGCATTAGTAAGAGTGAATCCGTTACCTGTTACATCGATGACAATTGGGGTGTCCGAGGCGCAGCAGCAACCATTTACATTGAATTCCTCCGCGGGACAACCATCGGTTAATGGATAGGCGCATTGGTCTTCGGAACCGAAGCAAGTTTGATTCAGTGCCATAACCCAGGACGGACAATGCCCCGCACATGACTCGGGCGATGGCGTTGGAGAAGACTCTGGATTAGGAAGTATCGTCGGCTGGCTCTGTGCTTCACACTGCAATCTCGTGGCGGTATGTTTTCGTACTGCATCGACGTCACCAGCACTGATATTTTTTACAATCGGTTCACAGCCCCCTGGATAATGGCCATCCATGATGCTATTAGCGCATGAAGTGTCAAACGTCGAATCAACCAGTCCCAAAACATGGCCAATTTCGTGTGCTATTAGTCCTGCAATCCATTCGTGCGAAAGATTCTTAAGGTTGTCGCCTAGCTCAATCACCCAATTGCCAGAGTCAGGGTTGTATTGTACGTGGGCACATCCAGCCGTCGGATTATTAGTTCGCTTAATTATGATATCTGTATTTGAAAAGAAAGATTGGTTTACCTCTAGTTGATAGTCGATATGATTGGACCCACTCGTCGCGTTGTTCCACATTTCAGTGGCACCATTCAAATTCAAATTCTGGTCGTGATACCCAACTACCGCATTCCAAATGTTTGAATTTGTCCCCGATATCGGTTGACCATTGCCATCTATGTTCCAACTGGAATGGATAAAGACATTAACCCGGGTTCGTCCGTTGACCGTACCGCTTCCTTGCGTTGGTGGATAAGTAACATCACAGGCCGGACATGCGGAAAATGTGCTCATTGAGAAGACGAGCAGCAACAGCAAGCAACAACTAACAACGCATAGGGTGAGACGCATGCTTTCGATTCTCCAACTGATGACTTTGATAGTTACTGTTGGCGCGAGAACTTTCGGAATTTCAAGGCATCTTTCAGAGTGCTAACCTTGCCATATCGGTCTTTGAGGCTCTGGCTTAGCTTTTGACTATTAGGAGCTATCGAGTGAAGTTCACCATCGGTGCTAATCAAAGAAACACCTTGAGGACCCAGTTCAACTGAAGCGATTCGAGAATTTAAGTCTAACGTTAAGAACAAGAGATACTTTTGATTGAGTTGATAGTCGGGAAAAGTTAAATCTTCCGAACGTACATTGACTCCATCAACTTCTAATTTGCCGGCATATCGCACTATTAAAACTTCATTTTCATTAACAGGAAGCACTTCAGGTGGGATTTCCTTAATAGTCTCACAGGAGCCACAGTCATGAGGCTTTTCTGGATGAGATAAGAAGTCAATTAATTTGAATTTATACCAAGCTTCAATTCGGCTTGAATCTGAGCTGAGCCTTGTGTGTACCGAGATTGGCTCAGCAATAACCGTAGAGTAATTTCCTAATGCATCATCAAGATCACGGACATTAGAGTAGTAGGGTATGGGAGGTGGGAGTCGAAGTTCTCGTTGACCTCTGGTTTTGGCAGTTTTGACCTTGTTACGTATATCCAATACTTCGTTCTTTTCCTCATACCTAAACCAAGCCTGACTAATACCAATAATGGCAGCTATTACTATGATGAATCCGAAGATGATTTTTGGCGCCATGTTTACTCCTCGGGGCGGACAAGGGACTATCGCAGAGTGACGTTGTGATTGAGAATTTTCGCATTCGGTTTATATGCGCTTCCGAGTGGCGAAGTCAAGGTTCTTGCCATTCTGGTAAGTGAGGTCATTACTCAACAGGGAATGGCCACTCAGATATCCAGTTCCATGCTCATGTTTCGCTGTTTGTTTACCTTAGTCCTGCTCGCGCAGAGTTTCGACGTATGACTTGCCATACGGATAGAAGAGTTCTTTGCGCCCTTCGGTCCACGCAGCTTTGAGTGCCGGAGTTGTGATGTCCCAATCCGGTCTGCACTTCCTGATGACAACTCGAAGGTCCTGGCGAAGTTCTTCCACGGTCGGCCGCCCGAAGAACCAGTAGCCCATGTAGACCTTATACACAACCAGGCCGGGCTCAAGAACAATCGTGTGAGGGATCATGGGATTGTGTGCGGGATCGGTGTATTCGGCGATGTCGAGATCTTTCTGGATAATGCGAGCGTTGTCGGAGAGGAAAGGCCAATGCGCGTCGATGCCTTTGCGAAATTCATTCGTCTCGGTGATGTTGTCAGTGCTGATCGTCACCAGCCGGCAATAACCAACCTCGATTTCACGATGAAGTTGAACAAGGCCCTCGTGCTGGCGGCGATCCTTGGGGCAAAACCCACCGCGGCTGAGCACGAGAATCATCGGATCTGGTCCTTGCAGTTCGGAGAGCTTCCGGCGCATGGCCGTATGGTCGGAGAGTTCGTAATCAGGAAAGATAGCTCCTGGTCCAATGTCGGATCGCATGATTAAGTCGCCTTTCTAAACCGGATGTTCATGTTTCAGCTCACAGGGTTTGGTGGAGCGAACCGTTGGAGTGGCGGTGCGTCCAAGCGCGGTCCTCGATACGCCTTCACTTCGCCAAATCTTTGATGACTCTGCCAATCAGATCGTGCATCGGCAATCTCTTCAGGCGTGCGCGCAACAAAGTTCCACCACATCAAGATCTGCTCTGTAAAAGGAGGTCCGCCGATCAATAACACGCGACATCCATTCTTGCCCTTAAACTCCACGCTCGAGCGGTTCGTCCCGAGATACCAGAGACTTGTCGCATCGATCGATTGACCGTCGATCTCCGCCTCGCCTGTCATTAGCAATGCTGCATGTTCGAACGTCGGGTCCAACGGAAGCTCCATACTCCCCGTTGCGCGGAACGCGATATCAACTCCGAGAATCGGCGAAGCATGTTTTGCCGGAGAGGATTGGTCGAGCACAGAACCCGCAAAGACGCTCACAGTGCCGCCTGCCTGCTCGACGATCGGAACCTCGTTGATGTGCTGAAATGACGCTGGACCATGCCGATGCGCATCAGGAAGCGCAACCCACAATTGAACTCCATTCAACTGGCCGCTGTTCGCTGGTGGTGTCTCTTCTGAATGCGCGATGCCACCGGCTGACGTCATCACGTTGACGCCACCGGCGCGAAGCAGTGCTTCATTACCAAGGCTGTCGTTGTGGACGATCTCTCCCTGCGTCAACCAGCTCACAGTTTGCAGACCAATGTGCGGATGCGGCGCGACATCCAGTGGTTTGGCGTCGGTGAAGGAAAGTGGTCCGAAGCGATCGAGAAAACACCACGGGCCGACGAGTCGTTTATGACGAAGGGGCAGCGCTCGTAGAATTTCCAATGTGCCGAGACTGGTTCGATGCGCCGGAAATTTTTCGAAGACTGATCCAACCATGTTTCTTCCTGTCTAAAAGTACCAGAGGAACAAGCTGAATGCATCGCCGCTAAGTTCACGCTAGTCACGTACAACGGCGGGTGTACGCAGCGATAACACAATCGAGTGAGCTTGTGTTGGCACCATTTAGGGTTTCGAGAAAAAAGCAGCACGCGCAAAATCCC
Source organism: Pyrinomonadaceae bacterium (assembly GCA_035279345.1). Classification (GTDB taxonomy): domain Bacteria; phylum Acidobacteriota; class Blastocatellia; order Pyrinomonadales; family Pyrinomonadaceae; genus PSRF01. The sequence goes on from DATEHX010000312.1 coordinate 6,430, forward strand.
CTCAACATCAGGGGAGATCAATCATGAGTTCCAGGATCAGGATCATAAAACGCGGCGCCTTGAAAGAACCGAACAGCTTTGCAGTGCATCACGCTGAAAAAACGGAGCAGGAGCGCGAGCGCGAGACTGCGAGTACGGTCAAAGGATGGGTTGCAGAATGGGGTGAGCGAAAACGCTCGTTGCAAATAGCCAGCTTCGCGTTGGTGCGTACATTAGACCACCGTTTCGCTGAATGACTCACTACAGACTTTGCTTCGAGGTCGTCTTATTCACAACGGGCTTCAGCCCTCTGGCAGACCACAAGATTGTCTCAGAAGTCATCTTATTCATACCGGGCTTCAGCCCGGTGGTGGAAATGAACACAACAGTAGAAAACCGTTTCAACGGTTTTCGGTATTTCGTAACTGTGGCGGGGACTATTTTTCAGCTAAGAGTTTCTTGATCGTTGCTTCGGTTTGGTCGTAGTAGCCTTCGCCGACGTGCGTCCAACGCACGCGTCCTTGTTTATCCAATAGAAACAACGTGGGCCAGGCTTCGACGCCGTACGCTTTCCACGTCGAGTAGTTCTGGTCAGTAACGACCGGGTAGTTAATGCCCAACCCGGCAACTTCGCGCCGCAACTGATCTATATCTCTTTCGAAGTCTAACTCCGGAGTGTGTACGCCGATGATCGTTAGCCCCTGGTCGCGATACTGCGCGTCCCACTTTTTGAGTGAAGGCAAGGTGTTGCGGCAGTTGTAGCACGCGAACGTCCAGAACTCGATCAACACCACGCGTCCGTGCAGGCTCTTGAGTGTGAGCGGTTCGGAATTGATCCAGATACCGTTTGAGATTTCTGGCGCCGCCGCCGCTTTCGTTTCCTCAGACACACTTCTAGCAGGAATCATTTGACCTCCGGACGTCAGTCGCGAGATACCCGTACTCACGACCGCAAGCGGCCCTTGGCCGGTTGCGTAACCAAACGCCACGATCGCAGCCGCGAATATCAATAACAGCGAGACGAAAATGATGCTTTGCTTATGCATGTTTTCGGTTTGGAAACGAATTTTACGCCTCCGGGTCTTCGTTCCGAAACCCTGAAAGGTACAACCAGCGGATTACTCAATCGTGTTAGAGTTTGCGCCGAATGAAAAAAATCATCCTCCTCTTCATCGCCTCCTTTTTGGTAACGGCTGTTTTCTCGGCATCTCTAAAAGTTTTCTTTCAGGCAGTTAGCTGGCGAGAAGTTCTGATCAAGGGACTACTAATCCCGTGCTTTACCTGGACGGTCCAGCTACTGTTATCCGCTGTTTTCCTGGATGGAAAGAGTAGGTTGAGATACTGGAATCGGCTCGGGTGGGTCTGTTTGATCGGGTCTGTCGCCCTGTTGCCGGCGGCGTTCTATAACTTTCAGACCGCGGAACCGTGGATGTGGGTTTCAATCGCTAACGTACTGGCGAGCGTGGTTTTGATGGCGATAACGCTGCACGCACTCCTGCGCCGCGATGGTTTTCGCTGGCAATGGACACTTAGTTGGGTGGTGCTGATCGCCATCAACATGTCGCTTTATCTGTCGTCAGTACTGTAAAGAAATCGGCAGCGCTTTTTGTCGCTAAAACGGTTATCTACTATCATGAGTTTATGAGCACTGAAGGCCCCTCAAATTTCATTAGAGACATCATCATCGAGGACATCAAAAGCGGTAAGTATGATGGCCGGGTACAAACCCGCTTTCCTCCGGAACCAAACGGCTACCTGCACATCGGCCACGCCAAAGCCATCTGCCTTGATTTCGGATTGGCGGCGGAGTTTAGCGGCAAGTGCAATTTGCGCTTCGACGACACCAATCCGTCGAAAGAAGAAACAGAGTACGTCGATGCAATCATGGAAGACGTGCGCTGGCTGGGCTTTCAGTGGGACGGACTCTTTTACGCCTCGGACTATTTTCAACAGCTATACGAATGGGCCATCCAATTAATTAAGGCCGAAAAAGCTTTCGTATGTGACCTCAGCGCCGAGGAGATTCGCGAGTATCGCGGCACGTTAACCGAGCCGGGCAGGGAAAGCCCGTATCGCAATCGTTCCGTCGAAGAGAATCTCGATCTGTTTGAACGCATGAAGAAGGGAGAGTTCCCGGACGGCGCGCGAACGCTGCGTACGAAGATCGACATGAGCTCTCCAAATCTCAACTTCCGCGACCCGGTCATGTATCGAATTCTGCACATGGACCACCATCGTACGGGGAGTCAGTGGTGTATTTACCCCATGTACGATTACGCGCACGGACAGTCAGATTCAATCGAGCGCGTAACCCACTCCATGTGCACGCTGGAGTTCGACAATAATCGTCCGCTTTACAATTGGTTCATCGAACAGCTCGGCATATTTCCTTCGCGGCAATACGAGTTTGATCGGTTGGCACTCACCCATACTCTGCTTAGCAAACGCAAGCTGCTGAAGTTGGTTGAAGAAGGACACGTCGAAGGTTGGGACGATCCGCGTATGCCGACGCTCTCGGGCATGCGCCGGCGCGGTTACACGCCCGAAGCTATTCGAAGCTTCATCGGGAGTGTGGGCGTGTCGAAGACGAACGGCATTACTCAGTTGCAGCAGCTCGAATACTTCCTGCGCCAGCACTTGAATCAAATTGTGCCGCGAGTGATGTGTGTGCAGAAACCATTGCGCGTGGTTATCGAAAACTATCCCGATGGCCTCGTGGAAGAAATGGACGCTATCAACAACCCGGAAGAAGCTTCAGCGGGAACCAGAAAGATCCCGTTTTCAAAGACGCTCTATATTGAAGAAGAGGACTTTCGTGAAGACCCGCCGAAGCAGTTTTACCGGCTTGCTCCCGGCCGCGAGGTGCGCCTCCGTTATGCTTACTTAATCACCTGCCAGGAAGTCATCAAAGACAGTGACGGCAGGATTGTAGAACTCCGTTGCACTTACGATCCGGCGACGCGCGGCGGCAACACGCCTGATGGTCGAAAGGTGAAGTCCACGCTTCATTGGGTCTCAGCGGAGCACGCTTTACCGGCAGAGGTTCGACTCTACGACAACCTTTTTGTTAAAGAGGATCCGAACGAGGTTGAAGAAGGACACGATTTCACTGACAACCTGAACCCCGATTCATTGCAGGTGATAAAGGATTGCAAAGTAGAACCGAGTTTGCGAAACGCGGAGCCCGGGACCAAGTATCAGTTTGAACGACTCGGTTATTACTGCGTCGATCGCGACTCAACAGACAAACTGGTGTTCAATCGGACCATTGGCCTCCGCGATACCTGGGCCAAGATCGAAAAACGCTCAACCAAATCTGCGTAATCTGTGGATGGTTTTACAGGTTGATTCGCGCCAACAGTCCGTCGAGTTGCGCCTGCGAGAGTTCCGCGTCGGGAAAGTCGGACGGCGTAAAACCACCCGCGTCGGGCGACTGGCAATGTTCGATAAGAGCCCGCAACGCGCGCTCGAACTCACCCGCGAGCGCCTCAACGGTCTCGCGCCGGTGAATGTTTTCGCTGTATGTCCAATCCAACTGAAGCTGCCCGTTAATGACTTTCGCGTCCACCTCGATCAGGTGTGTCCGTTCACCGGGAATATGCGAGCTCGTCCCTCTTGACGATTTGATCTTTCCGAACGACGAAGACTCAGCGCTCTCGTGGTCCAACTGGCCGAGATAGTTGAAGCTGACGTCCGGCCGTCGGCATTCCCGCAGACGTGCTGCCTCTTCTCCCGCGCCGTAGGAACGCAAGAGGCCGCAGCTTAGGCCGCGATTCGGCAGGTTGCGCAACTGCTCCTTGATGCGCTTCAACTCGTCGCCCGGTCCCGCGTTCTTGTCCGTCTCGAGCAGCACCGGGTAATAACTCGTAAACCATCCAACCGTTCGTGAAAGATCGACGTCTTCGAAAACCTCTTCACGACCGTGTCCTTCCATCTCGACAAGCAGCAAGCCGTCTCCCGACCACTCTGCGAACGCACGTGCAAGCGCAGTCAAAAGCGCTTCATTGACTTGCGTGCGGTATACCTGCGGAACCTCGTGGAGAAGAGCACGTGTTTCGTCATGGCCCAATGTTGAGGTGACGATACGGCTTGATGAGAGAGTGTTCTGCGCGCCATCGAAATCAACCGGCAGCACGCGGCCACCAAATTGATCCAGCCAGTAGCCCGCGTCTTCATCGAATGCGCCCGTGCTGACGTGCGCGGCCAAACGTTCGGCCCAGTGCTTGAACGCGGTGGTCTTTTCCGCAAGCCTCGGCCGCCGTCCCTCGCGCAACTGTTCATAGAGGGATTGAAAATCTTCCATCAGGATTCGCCACGACACGACATCAACCGCGAGGTGATGAGCAGTGAGAAGAACAAGGCCGGGCCTGCTCGCGCCCTGTTCAAACAGCGTGACGTGTAACAGCGCGCCCGCACCGAGGTCGATGGACGACTGCGCGTCTTCGATTGCTGCTTCGACTGCCGCGTCGAGTTCGTCTTCGGGTGATGCGGAGAAATCGAGATACGAGAACGGCGCTTCACTCGGCTCGCCGGAGTTCACCTGACGCCAGCCGTCTTCACCGCGTTCATATCGCAGGCGCAGCGCGTCGTGATGAAGTACGAGTTGGCGCGCCGCTTCCGCGAGTAGCGATCGATCGAGTTGCTGACTCGTTTCGATCAGCACCGCCTGCGTGAAAGCGTGCGGCTCAGGCAGGTCTCGCGCGAAGAACGTTTGCTGAACCGGCGTTAGTGGTAATGGACCGGTGACGAGTCCCTGCTCGGCTTGAGCCGCTTGTGTCGTGCCCGCGACGGCCGCTAGTTCTGCAATGGTCTGGTGCTGGAAGAAATGTTTGGGCGTGAGCCGCACCCCCTGCTGCGCGGCGCGCGCGATGATCTGAATGCTGATGATCGAGTCGCCGCCGAGCGCGAAGAAGTTGTCGTGTGTGCTGATCTTCTCCACCCCGAGCACCTGCGACCAGATTGCGGCAAGCGTCTCTTCGACAGCGTTCCGCGGTTCGCCGTTCGTCGCGTATGCGGGACTCTGCGCGGCGTGCGTTTCAACCGCGGGCGCTGCGATCGGCGCGCTCTGCGCATCTAGTCCCGACAGCTCAAACTCGTCGAGCCTCACGTCGGGCTGTGCCACTGCGCTGTGGAGCAGATGTTCGAAATGATTCGCCATGCGCTCGACGGTCGAGTGATCGAAAAGATCTGTACTGAAGTTCCAGACCGCCGCCAGTCCGTCCGCAGTCTCTTCGAGAAAGAGCGCGACGTCGAACTTGGACGTTTCGTTCTCGACGCCCTCCATCAGGCTCAGCGTAAGTCCCGACAGTCTCAGTTGCTCAATCGGCGTGTTGCGCACGACGAGGAGCACCTGGAAGATCGGCATCCGGCTGAGGTGTCGTTCGGGCCGGAGCGCGCTGACCAGTTTGTCGAAGGGCAAGTCCTGATGCGCGTATGCGTCGAGCGTCACTTCGCGCACGCGCTCCAGGAGCTCGCGGAAGCTCGGGTTGCCGTCCATGCGTGTTCGCAGGACAGGGTGATTAACGAAGAAGCCGATGAGGTTTTCAAGCTCCTGACGATTGCGGCCCGCGATGTCCGTGCCGACAACGATATCGTCCTGTCCGGTGTAACGATGAAGGAGAACCTGGAACGCCGCGAGCAGCGTCATGAAGACCGTGCTGCCTTCGCCGCGGCTGAGAGTCTTGAGACCGTCGAGCAACTCGGTTGAAAGCAATTGGCGATGGCGCGCGCCGCGAAAGCTCTGCACTTCGAGTCGCGGTCTATCGGTCGGTAGTTCAAGAACGGGCGGAGCACCTTCCAACTGCCGTTTCCAGAACGCCAACTCGTGTTCGAGGTTTTCGCCTTGAAGCCACTCGCGTTGCCAGCGCGCGAAGTCCGCGTACTGCAAGGTCAGCGGCGGCAACTCGCATTTTGATCCCGTCACGGCAGCTTCGTAGAGCGACGCCAGTTCGCGCGTGAACACGGCGATGGACCACGCGTCGCTGATGATGTGGTGCATCGAGATCAAAAGTACGTGGTCCTCTGTGCCGAGCCGCAGCAGCGACAGTCGCAGCAGCGGACCCGTGGCGAGATCGAACGGCCGCTTCGACTCCACGTCGCTCAGGCGAAGAACCTCCGCCTCACGTTCGTCATCAGCCGATGTCAAAAGGTCTATGAGCGGGAGTGGGATGCGAAGTGAGTCGGCGATTATCTGCACTGGCCGGCCGTCGACGACGCCGAAGGTCGTGCGCAGCGGCTCGTGACGCGCGACGATTTTGGCGATGCCACGCTCGAGCGCGGCGGCATCGAGTCGTCCGTTGAGTCGAAGCGCGCCAAACATGTTATAGGCCGGGTTGTCGGGTTCAAGCTGGTGTAAGAACCACAGGCGTTGCTGTGCGAAGGAAAGCGGCAGGTCGCCATCACGCGGTGCGGCTTCGATCTGCGGCGCCGCAACGGAATCGCCCGCGCGCCGTGCCTCGTCGATGCGCGCAGCGAGTCCCGCGACCGTGGGCCACTGGAAGAGATCGCGCATGGGCAGTTCCACACGGAAGGCTTTGCGCAAACGCGAAACGACCTGCGTCGCCAACAGCGAGTGGCCACCCAATTCGAAGAAGTTGTCGTGTACGCTCAGGTGCTCGACGCCGAGCAGGTCGGTCCATATTGAAGCGAGGATCTGCTCTGCTGGCGTGCGCGGTGTGACGACGACATGCGCGGACTTCTGCCGTGACTCTTCGACCGTTGGGAGCGCTTGATAATCGATCTTTCCGTTCAGTGTCAGTGGTAGTTTTTGAAGGTGGACGTACGCGTTTGGCAGCGTCTCTTCGAGAATGTTGGTGGCGAGTAACTCGCGCAACTCCGAGCCCGAAATCTCGTGCCGCGAAACGTAATACGCGACGAGCATGTCGCCGCCGCCCTTGCCTTTGCCGAGCACCACTACGCTGTCGCTCACTTGTGGGTGACGGTTCAACTCAGACCTGATCTCGTTCAACTCAACGCGGAAACCGTGGAACTTCACCTGATGATCCGCGCGCCCGAGAAACTCGATGCGCCCGTCGGGCAGATAGACGGCGCGATCGCCCGTACGATAAAGGCGAGCGCCGGGAGTTGTCGAGAACGGATCGGGAATGAACTTGTCCGCCGTCAGTCCGGGATGACGCAGGTAACCGCGCGCGAGTCCCGCGCCACCGACGTACAGATCGCCCGCAACGCCGACAGGCACAGGCTCAAGCTTTGAATCGAGCACATAAATCCGCGAGTTGGCGAGCGGGCGTCCGAGCGGCAACGTCGCTGCGCCTTCGACTCTGCCCTGTTCAACCTCGCAGGCGATGACGCCGACGGTCGTTTCGGTTGGACCATAGTGATTGAAGATGCGGCAACTCGGCGGCAAGTTTTGAAGCTGTTCGATGAGCTCCCAATGCGTCGCTTCGCCGCCGAGCACGAGTCGCTCAGCCGGTAATAACCGCGACGGCTGCGAGTGCGTCAGTAAAGCCTGAAGGTGCGACGGCACGATCTTGAGGCAGTCGATTTTGTGGCGCGTAAAATATTCGTCCAGTGCCGAAGGATCGGAAGCGCGCTCATGCGAGACGACGTGCAGTGTGCCGCCGCTGGCGAGCGCGGGGAAGATCATCGTGTGCCCGAGATCCGCGGCGAGCGTCGAGACAGTCGCGTAAGACGCGGGCGCGGGCAGGTCGAGCCGTTCGCGTGCGCCGCACAGGTAGTTGAAGAGTTGACCGTGCTCGACGGTCACGCCCTTGGGTTTGCCAGTCGAGCCGGAAGTGTAGATGACGTACGCGAGATTGTCGGGCGTCGCTCCGCTCTCGACGGGCTCGTCGCTCTCGAGTTCGATACGTGGCCAGTCCGCATCGAGCGACACCGCGTCGACGTCTGCGGGCAATTGTTCGCGCAGGCTCTGTTGCGTCAACACGACCTTGGGGCGCGCGTCGTCGATCAGGCCCGCGAGTCTCTCTTTGGGATACTTGGGATCGAACGAGACGTATGCGGCTCCGGTCTTGAGCACGCCGAGCAGTGCGACGAACAGTTCGATCTCGCGTTCGGCGAAGAGTGCGACCATCGTCTCGCGGCCGACACTGTGTGCGCGCAGGTGACGTGCTAGTTGATTCGACTTCCGATCTAACTCGGCGTAGGACAGGCTTCGATCTTCGCAGACCAGTGCGGTCTGTTCGGGGGTTCGTTGTGCCTGCTCCTGGAAGATCTCGTGGAAGCAACGTGCTGGGCCGAAGTCCGTCGCCGTCTGGTTGAACTCGACGAGGAGCTTCTGGCGTGTCTGCTCGTCGAGAAGCCCGAGCGCGGAGATGCGCGCGGACGGCTCTAGCGCCGCTCTCGACGCGAACTCTCGGAAGTGCGAAGCGAGCCGCTCAACGCTCTCGCGCGTGAATTGGCGCGGATCGAAGTCGAGAGCTGCGCGCAATCGTCCGTCCGCTGTTGTCGTGCAACGCAGTTTCAGCTTGTGTGCGCTGGTGCGCACGTCGCGCGTGTGTGTGGTCCAGGTCGAGCCGCCGGTCGTGAAGGGCTCGGGCCGCTCTTCGAACTCGAACCCTAGCGGGAACAGAAGCGATTGCGACGCGCCACCGGCGACTGCTTCCCAGTTGAAATACTCCTGCCACTCGTCGGCTTCGGCCGAGACACGTTTGAGTTGTGTGAGCGCGTCCGAGAAGCGCGAGCGCTCCTTGAAGTTGAGGACGATCGGGAGTTGCTTGGCGTAAGGACCGCACGCGCCGCGCAGGTCTTCGTACTTGCGGCCGTCGCAGTGGACGCCGACGACGATGCGTGTGTGGGCCGTTAGACGGTGTGCGAACGAGTGCCAGCACGCGAGTAGAAATGAGCTGAGCGAAAGTTCGTAACGCTGCGCCGTGGTCTTCAACTCGGCCGCGCTTTGCGGCTCAAACTCGAAGGCAACGGAGTCGAACACGTCAGCGCTCGCATTCTCGCGCTCGAATGGAACGGGCTGGGCGAGCGGCGGTTCGAACTCGAGCCCACGCCAGTAGGCGAGTCCCGCCTCGGCCTCCTCGCCTTGTGTCAGCTCGTGCTGCCAGAGTGCAAAGTCCGCGTACTGAATGTATTCCGCTTCGGGTTCGCTGTCTCCCGCGAGCGAGGCATAGGCCGCGCCGACTTGCGCGAAGATGTTGTCGAGCGTGACAGCGTCCGCGCAGAGCGGCGAGATGTTGAACATCAAGACATGACGTTGCGGCGCGAGACGAAGCAGTGCGGCATGCACGAGCGGTCCTGCTTCGACGTCGAAGGTGCGCGTGGCCTCGGCGGCAAGAATCTCTTCGACCGCCTCACGCTGCTTTTCTGCGTCGAGATTTGAGAGGTCCCTTTCTTCCCACGCCGGCTGCGTGCCTTGTTCGGCGACGACCTGAAACGGGAACGTCATGCCGGCATGTTGTTGGAATGTCGTGCGAAGGATTTCGTGACGGTCAACGATCGTCTGGACAGCGCTCTTCAGCAACTCCTCACGCAAGTCACCTTCGATGACGACCGCTCCAAGCGTGTGATACTCACGCCCTTGCCGTTGCTGCTCCGACCAAAGACTTCGCTGTTGAGGGGAAAGCATAAAGCCTTCGGTAACTTCGCTCTGCATCACTCTCTCCTTAAGATTCTTCTCAGTGCCTCGGTGCCTCTGTGGTTCAAATAATGTCTAACCACAGAGACACGGAGACACAGAGACACACTCGCCGTATCAGTTCACAGTTTCGATCAGTTTCGGGTTGCTCCTGAGTCGCTTCGCCATTCCGAGTGACAGTCCGCCGCGCGTCGCGCTTGCGGGTTGCAGCCAACGCGCCGCTGCCTCGACTCCGCGCGAGAGGTGTTGCCGCTGTAGCGTCTCTTTCTCAGAGCCCGAGACGGACGCGATTTCGAGTTGGAGCAGCTTGTGGGCCATCGTCATGAATGTCCTGAAACGTTCGGCTGAGATGCCCTTGCCGATGAGGTAGGGAATGATCCAGAAATCGAAAGACCACTGCGGCAGCCACAGCGACTCGTCCACTTCGAGAAACATCCGCTCGATGTGGCCCATCGCGGCGATGCTGTCCATCGTGGCGTGAGTCCAGACGAAGCCGTCGCCGTTAATTTCGTACTTCTCCTTCTGCTGATAGATCGGTGTGCCCGGTTCGCAGTACCACATCTGCGTGCGGTAATAATCGGGCCGCGTCTCCCTGATGAACTCAATGGTCTCGTTAACGGTCGCCTCGGTCTCGCCAGGGAAGCCGACGATGAACGAGCCGAACGTCAGCACGCCGCGGCGTTTGAGCGCCTCGATGCCACTCGCGTAGCGTTCGATAGTCGCGGCTTTGTTCATGTTCTTGAGGATCGTGGGCGAGCCGGACTCGATGCCGAGAAACACACCTTTGCATCCGCTCTCGGCCAACAGGTCGAACGCCTCTTCATCCGAGTTGCTACAACGGAAGTAGGAGTACCACTCGAAGCCGTAGTTCTTCTTGATCATCAACCTGCAAATATCTTTGAAACGCGGCAGCGGCACGTTGAAGGTGTCGTCGATGAATACGACGTTCTTCACATCGCCGAGTTCGAGCATTGAGTCAAACTCGCGTTCGAGCGTGTCGAGACTGGCGAGCGTGAGCGCGCCAGCGCGCGTCGGGTAGTTGCAGAATGAGCACTTGAACGCACAGCTTCGTGCAGTGCGCGTCTGGAGCGTGACGCCGAGCTTCTCGTCGGGGAAGCTGCGCCAGTCGATGAAGTTCTCGTCGAGCGAGTTGTTCTCGGGTTTGGCCGGCGTGCGCACGAGCTTTCCGCCTTCGACGTAAGCGAGATTCGGCACCGTGTCGAGCCCGTTGCCGTTCCGCAGGTTTTCGATGACGCGCAGAAGCGTGTCCTCACCTTGTCCTTCGACGATGTAGATGTCGGCGCCGATGTCGTCGAGCGCGGTGCTGAGCGCCTCGCCGTGATAGTTGCGCGCGTGATTGGCGATGAGTGGACCACCGACGACGATCTTCGTTCGCGGGTTATGCGTCCTGATGAACTCGACCATCTCGTGAAGCGGCATGTTCACGACGTAGAAAGTCGTTGTGATGGCAACGCAGATCGGATCTTGTGCGAGATACTCGGCCAGCTTTGCCTTCTCGTACTGGAAGAGATTGACGGTGCGCGTCACGCAACCGTGTCGCCGCAAGAAGTTTGAGAGGTAGGCTGCGGCGAGGTTAGGGATGTCGCCTGACTTAACGCCTTCGCGCGCCAGTTCCGAACGGCCTTCCGGATCGGCCGCGCTGAGGACGTGGTTGAGTAAACCGACGTAGTCCATCTTCGCGCCGGCGACGTCCACGAAGCTGAACTTCAGATCGCGGTACGCCTCGGAGTTCTCGCCGTAGTTGCGTAGAAAGCTTTCGTAGTGATGAAAGGGGACTTCGTTGTAACCGATGACAACGCAGTCGAGGGTTTGGGGGTTCATCTCTTTCTCCGGTGGACAGGATTCACAGAATTAACAAGATTGCTTCAGGGAAAAAGCATCTAGTCCATTCTGCAAATCATGTCAAAGACTTCTTAGTAGCCTTCGTGCGAAACCATGTCGCCCATCGCGACGAGAATTTTGCGTGGTCCAACGAACGGGTTGCGCGCATGAGCCGTGAGCATGTTGTCCACGAGCAGTACGTCACCGACCTGCCACGGGAAGACAGATGCGGCGCGCCGGTAGACATCAACCACCTCGTCTACTACAGAATCTTCGATCGGCGTGCCGTCTCCGTAATAAACGTTGCGCGGCAAATCTTCCTCGTCATAGAGCGACAACAGCGAGCGGCGCAACTCAGGCGCGAGACACGAAACGTGATGCGCTTGCATCTGGTTGAAGAAGGCCATCTCGCCGGTGCGCGGATGACGCGCGACAGCCTGGGCCACCTTGCGCGTGCGCAGCCCGTCGTCCGCCGTCCACTCAAACTCGATCCCGGCGCGGCGGCAATAACTCTCAACCGTCGCACGATCGTCCGTGCCGAAGAACGATTGCCATTGCACGTCGAGGCCTTCCTTGTAGTTGCGCACGTACATCAACCGCTTCTCCTCGAAGCGGCGACGGATCGCCGGGTCGAGGTCGCGGTAAACTCTGCGTCCATCCACGACAGGCGTCTCGCCTCCGCTACGCGCCGCCGTGTCGCAGTAGAACATGATCTTTAGCGGCCACAGATGTATGTGTGAACTCTCGTTGTGGTAGAGGATCATCGACGACTCGGGGTAAGGCGTTGAGTGATAGACGCGGCTGCTGCCGGTGTCCTGCCGTGGCAGGTCGCCGTACTCCGTGAAGAGTTGCTCGCAGACGGCGATCGCAAACTCTTCAAACCGTGCGGGCGAGTCGAGATCGAAACCGCGGAAGAGCAGTGCGCCGTGGCGTTGCAATTCAGTTTCGATGTAGTCGCGATTGCCACGTGCCCAATCGGCGAGGTTCACTTCGGCCGCGGGCCGTAACACGAGCGGCAGCGTCTCGCTTTCGGCAAGGTACTCAGTCTTCGTCAGACTCACCTGCTTGAGGTTGACGCCCGAACGGCGAAGGCTCTTGAGCTTCTTCAGGTTCGACTCCTCACGCTTGCTCTTCTCACGCTGACGCGATTCCTTCTCAGCCCCAGTGTAGATCTCGAGCGCGTTGAGTTGCGTTTCGGGCCGCTCGACGATGCTGCGCAGCAAAGTCTCGAAGTGACCGGCCATGCGCGCCACCGTAGCGGCGTCGAAGAGATCTGTGTTGTAAATCCACGTCGCGTGGAGACCTTCAGGAGTTTCAAACATCGAGAGCACGAGATCGAACTTCGACGTGCCATCGTCCACCTGCAAGATGCTCAACGATAGACCGGGCAATTCAACGCGCGGCATCGGCGCGTTCTGCAGGACGAGCCAAGTGCGGAAAAATGGCGTGTGCGTGATCTGCCGCTCGGGCCGTAACTCCTCGACCAGCTTCTCGAACGGCACGTCCTGATGCGCATATGCGCCGAGTGTCGTCTCGCGCACGCGGCCGAGCAGTTCGGTGAATGCCGGATCGCCAGACAGATCGGTACGCATCGGCAGCGCGTTGAGGAAGAAGCCCATCAGGTCTTCCGTCTCTGCGCGTGTGCGTCCGGCGATCGGCGAGCCAACGAGCACGTCTTCGGCGCCCGTGTATCGGTGGAGCAGTGTCTTGAACGCCGCGAGCAGCGTCATGTAGATCGTCGCATCGTGGCGGCTGCTCAACTCCTTGAGTGCAACGGCAAGCTCGGTAGAGATGAGCCCGAGATGACGCGCGCCGCGGAAGGTCTGCGACGCGGGACGAGGACGATCGGTCGGCAGTTGCAGGACGCTGCTGCCTGCGAGTTGCCGGCGCCAATAGCCGAGTTGCTCTTCGAGCACGCCGCCGTCTAGCCACTCGCGTTGCCACAAGGCGAAGTCCGCGTACTGCACGGGCAGTTCCGCGAGCGGCGATGGCTTATTCGCGAGTGCGGCTTCGTAGAGCGTGGCCGTGTCGCTTAGCAGAATGCCGAACGACCAGCCGTCGAAGATGATGTGGTGCAGTGTGAGTAAAAGTACGTGTTCGCGTTCGCTTAGACGAACGAGCACGACGCGCAGCAGTGGTCCAAGAATGAGATCGAAGGGGCGTTGCGTTTCTTCCGTGGCGAGGCGTTGAATCTCCTCCTCTTGATCCGCGGGTGCGCGGTCTGTGAAGTCAACGAACTTGACGTTGACGGGCCACGCGTCGCCTATGACCTGCGCTGCATGTCCATCGACTTCGAGGAAGGTAGTGCGCAGGGACTCGTGGCGCTTGATCACCTCGTCCAGGCTGCGCTCAAGCACCGCGCGATCGAGCGTTCCCGTCAGACGCACGGCGGCGGTAGCGTTGTAGAAGGGATTGCCCGGCACGAGCCGATCGAGGAACCAGAGCCGTTGCTGCGCGTAGGAGAGCGGCATGTGTCCGTTGCGCGCGGCACGTCGTAGCGGCGTGTGCGACGCAGCGCTTGTGGTGCGGCCATCGCTCATAGATACGTCTATCTTCATGGCAAGTCCGGCGACGGTCGGTGATTCAAACAGACAGTAAAGCGGCAACTCGACCTCGAAGGCCGCGCGCACGCGCGAGATCAACTGCGTGGCGAGCAGCGAGTCTCCGCCAGACTCAAAGAAATTTTCCTCGGCACCAACCCGATCGCGGTGCAGCACTTGGCACCAGAGCCCGGCCAGGACTTCCTCGGTCGGATTACGCGGCGCGACGAAAGAGTGCTCCGCGGCGTCGAGCACGGCCTGCTCCGGCGCGGGCAGCGCGCGCTGGTCCACCTTACCGTTCGGCGTTAGTGGCAACTCATCGATCATGACGAACGCCGCAGGGACCATGAACTCCGGTAACCTGCCTCGCAAATGGTCGCGCAACTCCGCTTTCTCAACCTGCTGCTTGGGTACGACGTACGCCGCGAGCCGTTTCTCGCCGGAAGCGGCAACGTAGGTCTTCACCACTGCTTCGCGGACGGACGCGTGTTGGCCCAACGCTGTTTCGATCTCGCCAAGCTCGATGCGATAGCCGGATATTTTCACTTGCCCGTCGATGCGTCCGAGAAATTCGATGTTGCCGTCGGGCATGCGGCGTCCGAGATCGCCCGTGCGATAAAGGCGTGCGTCTGGCTGCGTCGAAAACGGATCGGGAATGAACTTCTCCGCGGTTAGTTGTTGGCGATTGTGATAGCCGAGCGCGAGACCGATGCCGCCGATGTAGAGTTCGCCCACCACGCCGATCGGTGTGGGTTGCAGAAACGCGTCGAGGACGTGGAACTGCTGATTAACCATCGGCAACCCGTACGGAATGCTCTTCCACGCAGGGTCAACGCTCTTGATTGGAAAAGTGATGGACCAGATGGAGGCTTCGGTTGCACCGCCGAGGCTGTGCACCTCGATCTGTTCGTTCGCGGCGAGCGTCTTGATCTGCTCGGGAAGTTTTACCGGAATCCAATCGCCGCTCATCAGCACGACTCGGAGCGAATGGGGCATTGAAACCGAACGGCCTGAGACATACTCGGCAAACACTTCCATCAGCGCGGGTGCTGAGTTCCAGACCGTAACCTGTTCGCGCTCGATCAGGTCAAGCCAGTCTGAAGGATCGGGCCCGGAAGATGGGCTGGGAACAACGATCGTGGCGCCG
This sequence comes from Pyrinomonadaceae bacterium, assembly GCA_035279345.1. Classification (GTDB taxonomy): domain Bacteria; phylum Acidobacteriota; class Blastocatellia; order Pyrinomonadales; family Pyrinomonadaceae; genus PSRF01. The sequence goes on from DATEHX010000312.1 coordinate 21,500, forward strand.
GCCGCCAGTGTCCCGAGCATGTCGTAAACCGAAAGATCGAAGCTGAGAGATGAGAGTGCGAGCACGCGATCGTCTGGACCAACGCGGTATCGCTCGTTCATGTCTACGATTGTGTTGGCCGCGCCTCGATGATCGATCATCACGCCTTTGGGTTGGCCCGTCGAGCCTGAGGTGTAGATGATGTAGGCGAGATTCCCGATCGTCGTCAATGGTGATGGATTCGCGTCGTCGAATTGATCTATTTCGTCGCTGTCGAGGCGCACAACGCGCGCGCCGCACGCCGGTAGCCGCTCGGCCAGGTGCTGTTGGGTGAGCAGCACTCGAACACACGCATCTTCAAGCATGAAAGCGAGCCGGTCCGCGGGATAGTTCGGGTCGAGCGGGACATACGCGCCTCCAGCCTTGAGTATGCCGAGTACCGCAACGAGCATCTCTTGCGAGCGTTCGAAGCAGATGCCGACACGCACCTCCGGACCAACGCCGAGTGAGCGAAGATAGTGGGCCAACTTGTTGGCGCGCTGGTTCAGTTCGCCGTATGTCATGCGTTGCCCGCGAAAGACAACCGCCGTTGCCGCGGGTTCACGCTCGGCCTGCTTCTCAAACATCAGGTGCAGACACTCGAGATCGATCTCAACCTCCGTGTCATTCCACTCGACAATCGAGCGCCGCCGTTCATCTTCGCTCAACATCGCTAGTGTCCCGACGCTGCGGCTCGGCTCGGCGACGATCGATTCGAGCAGGTTTTGGAAGTGTCGCGTCATCTGCGCGGCTGTTTCATCGTCGAGTACGTCGGGGTTGTATTGCAGCGAGCATTCGAGTCCGCGCGCGACTTCCGCGGCGATGAGCGTCAGGTCCAGTTGTCCCGCGAGCCCACCCGCGACGCGCCGTTCGAACTCAACGGGTTCAAACGTCAACTCGCCTAACTGCACGCGCACGTCCGGCACGCCGAGACTGAGCCGCAGCAGGTCTGACTCTTCCGGCATTTGCGCGCGTTGCAGTATGAACATCGTTTGAAAGATCGGTGAGCGGCTGGTGTCACGTTCCGGTTGCAACCTCTCGACAAGCAACGGGAACGGGTAGTCCTGATGCTTCAGTGCGCCGAGCACGGTCTGCCGCACTTGCGCCAGGAACTGTTCGAACGTCGGGTTCCGCGAGAGGTCTGCACGAAGCGCGATCTGGTTGTCGAAGAAACCGACGAGTCCGGCGAACTCCGCGTGGTTTCTGCCAACAGCACTGAGGGAACCGACGATGATGTCGCTCTGGCCGCTGTAGCGATGGAGCAACACCTCGTATGCGGCGAGAAGCGTCATGTAAAGCGTCGTGCCGTTGGTCTGGCTCAGTGTCTTGAGACGATCGGACAACTCGGGACTAATGGTGAAGCGGCGTGCGGCGCCGCGATGCGTTTGGACCGCAGGACGCGTGCGGCATGTCGGCAGGTTGAGCACGGGCAACTCGCCCGACAACTGATCGCGCCAGTAGTTCCAGAGACGTTCGCCTTCGGCGCCGGAAATTGCTTTCAACTGTCGTTGAACGAAATCCGTGTAGTGGAATTTAAGCGGTGCGAGCGGCGACGGCTGCCTGTCTTTCTCCGCTGCGTAGAGCACACTCAACTCGTGCACAAAGAGCACGAGCGACCAGAGATCGAAGGCGATGTGGTGGACCACCATCGTGAGGACGTGCTCGTGTTTGGAGATTGTGTAAAGCCGCGCGCGGAACGGCTGCGCGCGTTCAAGATCAAAAGCGCGATGTACTTCTTCAGCGACCGCTTCTTTCAGCCGCTGCTCGTCCCACGCCGACGCGTCCACGTTCTCATAATCAACCTCGACTTCTTCTTGAACCTGCTGCACAAGATTTCCTTCGCGCAGCGTGTAATACGTCCGCAACGACGCGTGACGCTCGACCAGCCGCTCGAAGGTACGGTGCAGTACAGAGTGGTCCACGTCCGAAAGGACGCGCACCGGCATCATGATGTTGTAGGCGGGATTTTGTGGTTCCAGTTGATAGAGGAACCACCACGCGCGTTGGCCATAGGAGAGTGGCGACGGCGCTTTGGGTCGTTCGGCTTTCTGTTTGAGCAGTTGCGCTAGTAGGGCACGCTTCTCGACTAGGGATAGATTGGAGATGTCGGGGGACATAGTCGTTCAACCATTCTCTCCGATTGGTTGGGAAGTAAAGCCAGGTCAATTGTTCGAGCGAAAGCTCAATCGCCGTCAGCGGACTAAAGGCGGAGGGTATTCAGCGGCCTGTCCGGCGTTCAAAGCATTACTTCAGCAGCGAGGGTAAAACGGTTGCGGATACTATCAACAACGCGCGAATCGTACAACTCATTTGTAGCGTGCCGCGGAATCTGTGTAATCTGTGGACGGCTCTACCGTTCTTGTAATCGGTAACGAGCAGAACTATTATCCCCCGCCTAACCAACCCTAAACGCAGGAGGCTCTATGAGCACAGACGAGAGAGAGGACAATACAATCTACAAGGTGGTGGTGAACCACGAAGAGCAGTATTCGATCTGGCCCGCCGACCGCGAGAACGCGCTTGGCTGGAACGACGCGGGCAAGCAGGGCACGAAGGCCGAATGCCTCGCATACATCGAAGAAGTCTGGACAGACATGCGTCCGCTGAGTTTGAGAAAGAAAATGGAAGAGGCCGCGCAGGCGCAACAGGACGCAGAGTAAAACGAGCATGACCGCGCCGGTAACCAACACCACGTGGTTTACCGTTCCGCAGAACGAGAAGGCAAAAATTCGCCTATTCTGTTTTCCGTATGCGGGCGGAACCAACGTTATCTACCGAACATGGGGCAAGGCACTCGGTCCTTCCATCGCGGTTAGCCCTGCGCACCTGCCGGGACGTGAAAGAAGGCTGACCGAGAAGCCTTACACGTCAGCCCAGGCAGTTGTCGAAGCCGTTGCCGAGGCCATCGTCCCGTACCTCGATCGCCCCTTCGCTTTCTTTGGCCACAGCATGGGCGCGCTGATCAGTTTCGAACTCACGCGTCACCTGCGGCGACTCAATCGGCCCGGGCCGAAACATTTGTTTCTCTCCGGCCGCGGCGCGCCGCATTTTGGAAAAAAGGAGCGACTCACGTACAACCTGCCTACGGATGAGTTTGCTGAAGAGTTGCGGCGGTTGAACGGGACGCCGCGCGAGGTGCTCGAACATCAGGAACTGATGGAACTGATGATCCCGTTATTGAGGGCTGATTTCGAAGTCTGCGAGACCTACGATTACACCGAAGAGCCCGCGCTCGATTGCCCGATTACAGCCTTCGGTGGCTTGTACGATGCGACGGTCACGGGCGCTATGGTCCAAGCCTGGCGAGACCAGACCACGAGCAAATTCAGACTCTGTATGATGCCCGGCGATCACTTCTTCATACACTCCGCTCAGGATCGTATTCTCCCCATTCTTTCGCAGGAACTGGACATAAATTACTGATCAGTAAAAATTTAACCCTGCCTGCAACTATTTGCGCAAACCTCTTGACAGTTATTCTAATCCGGTAGTAATGTGCGTGGCGCTTTAACCCTCGCCGAGTGAGAAGATCACTCTAAGACCCAACTAGCGGTCTGTTTTCAACGCTGTAACTTTGTCTTTTTGAAGTTTCATTAGTCTTCCTTTTCAGGCGCTTAGGTAAAAGCGCCAGCACGGTTTTACTGCTCAATCGCTGTCTCCCAGCATGCCAGCCCAGTGGCGACCTCCCGGACAGCAGTTGTTTAGGCGTTTCCTATCGGCAGTAAAACCTTTATCCGGCTAATCAGGCGCTTTTGGTTCACGCCAAAAGCCTAAGCTGCCCCGTTGGCCCAGAATTCTATTTACTCCGCGTGCGGCCTGCGACGCACGGCGGAGCTAATCCCGCTCTCGTTTGCAGTAGTGGTGTCGGCATGACCTTTCCGTTGTCGTAGTCTCCCGCGGCGGAATGATGGAGTGATCGAACCAATGGTCCAAACAGAAAAATTTCGTCTCGCCGATTCGACAGTGCTCGAGCCACTGATCAACCAGTGGGCCGTGTGGGCGGATCTGATCTCTCCCGCGACGTACAGCATGCACATGCTGCATTACCAGATTAAGACTCTGACTTCATACGCAGCCAATCCGCAACTGCACGTCAAAGCGTGCCAGAATCCGAAGCTCGTCGGAGGTCCCTTCGTCAACGTTCCCGAACAGCGCGCGGACGAAGTCAACAACCTGCTCAAGGCGACCGAGAAAGATCAGAGCGACAACATCCAACTCGCCCGCGCGCTGGTCGAGTTTCACGAGTACCTGACGAAAGAGGCGAAAGGACAGAGTCTCGAGCCCTTCTACGACAAACTGCCCGACGCTTTGCGTGGTTACGTCGAACTCGTTTACGACTACTACAACCATCCCATCGTCAGGTTGCTGGAAAGCTTTCTCTACGAGAGCCCGTACTACAAGCCACAGCTTCAGTCGTTGAGAATCTTCGAGCAGAAGCGCGACGACTCGCGTCCGTTCTTCCTGAGTACTCCGCGATTGCTCGGCAATGACGAACTCGACCTGCAAACGACTTTCGACGATCCCGCGATCGATGAACTCTTCAAGCTCGACTTCGAACCGCAGCCACTCGCACACATAGGTGATGCGCTCTCGCTCGACGCAGATGCGATCGAACGCCTGCGTCCTCTGCTGACTCAGCAGCCATCGCGTCCCGCTGCAAAATATGACGGCGACGACGTTCGCATCCGTTATTTCGGTCACGCTTGTGTGCTCATCGAATGGAACGGAGTCTCGGTGTTGACCGATCCGTGGATCGGCGTCAGGTCAACTGAAGGCGGGCGCGAACGCTTCTCTTACGACGACCTGCCGGAGAAGATCGACTACGCGCTCATCACACATTGTCACCACGATCACTTCGTGCCGGAGACTCTTGTCCGGCTCCGTCACCGCATCGAGTGTCTCGTCGTTCCGCGCTCTTACGGCCTCTTCTACACGGACGTTTCGCTGAAGCTCGCCGCCAAAAAGATCGGGTTCAAAAACGTCGTAGAGATGGATTCCCTCGATTCCATCGCCGTGCCCGGCGGCGAGATCATCTGCGTTCCGTTTCTCGGCGAACACGCAGATCTCGCGCATGGCAAGTGCGGCTATCTGATACGCGCCGGGCGCGAACGGATCCTGTTCGCCGCGGATTCAAACTGTCTCGATAAGCGGCTCTACGAACACTTGCGACGCGTAGTAGGCGACATCGAGACGGTGTTTCTCGGGATGGAATGCGTCGGTGCACCTTTGTCCTGGCTCTATGGCGCGCTGGTTCCGGCGAAGCTTCAGCACAGTCTTGACCAAAGCAGAAGGACCAAGGGCAGCGATTCAAACGCGGCCTTCAATCTCCTCGACGCAGTGGGAGGAAAACGTGTCTACATCTACGCGATGGGCAACGAGCCGTGGCTGCAATACGGGATGGGACTGGGACTACCGGAAGGTTCTGTGCAAGTCAAAGAAGCGGAAAAAGTGCTCGCGCTGGCACGCGAAAGAGGTTTCGCAGACGCGCAACGACCCTTCTGCAAGAACGAGATTTACTTGAGGAAGTAATGAAGAACAGGTTCTCCCGCAAAGACGCAAAGGCGCAAAGAAAATCCCTGGAGACGTGGTAGCGCTTGGCGCCTTTGCGCCCTTGCGCGAGGACCTGTTCTTCATCGCAGCGTTTTTTGTGCAAAGTCACTTCCTCAGGTGAATCTCGTTCTTGCAGA
>DATEHX010000313.1:0-12623 GCA_035279345.1 Pyrinomonadaceae bacterium
GGCGATCTGCTTGCTGTCCGGGCTCCAGCGAAAACCGTCGCGGCAGAAGAGCTCTTCTTCGTAGACCCAATCAAACGTGCCGTTCACGATGTAGCGCGTGCCGTCGGTAGTGAGCTTTGTGATCTTGTTATTGATAAGATCTTCGACGTAGATGTTGTTTTCACGCACGTACGCGGCCTTTAGACCGTCAGGAGAAATCTTGGCAAACATCAAGCTCGACGGCTTGGCGTCAGGACCACCGAGCTTACGCAGAGCGATGAGGGGGATGGCCTTACCTGGGGCAAAGCTTTGCCCAATGTGACATATCCAGTAGTCGCCGCGCGTGTTGCTACGCCAAACCCTTTGTGACTTAGTAAAGATGAGGACGCCTGTTCCGCGTTCAGTGAAAGCAAACTCCTCGACTAGTAACGGCTCACTCGCGCCTGGTGGAGTCAACTGTTCCGCAGACACGACGACGGTTCTGTTGCCGGTAGCGACATCGTAGTGAACTATGTCGACGAAGCTTCGCTTTGTCGGTGAGGGTTCGAGGGCGTAATAGCCGCCGGTTTCCGCCCAACGCACCGGGCCAAGCGATCGCGTGCGGTAAGTGAAAATCGAATCAACGGTCAGCAGCGATGGATCCGGCTGTTGCTGTGCAGCAACTGGAACCAGTAACAGAAGTAAAACAAAAATTATTTGAACATTACGCCTCACGTATTAATCCCCTCTCCCAACTAAAGCCGCAATCGCGGTAATCATCTCCGTCTGTTCGATCGGTTTGGCAATGTGCTGGTGGTAACCCGCGGCAAGCGCGCGTTCGCGATCCTTTCGCGAAGCATAACCGGTCAACGCAATCGCCGGCGTCTGGCCGCCTTTCTCCGGCGGCAGCGCACGCAACTTCCTGATGAATTCGTAGCCATCTTCATCGGGCATACCGATGTCGCTGATTAAAAGATCAGGTATCTCACTCGAAAACACATTCAGCGCTTCCGCCGCTGACTTCGTCGACGTCACTCTCGCGCCGTAACGCTTCAACATCGTGCCCAGCAGTTTGCGCGAGTCGTCGTCGTCCTCAACCAGCAGCACGTGCACGTCGTCGAGTCTGACCGTTCCTCGTTTGCTGCGACGGCGCTCGACTTCTCGCCGGCGCTCTTCCGCGCGCGCCGGATCGCGACGCTCCTCCGCAAGCGGCAACTCAACCGTAAAAACCGATCCCTGGCCCAAACCCGCACTCTCCGCGCCGATGCCGCCGCCGTGCAACTCCACCAGATGACGCACGACCGCCAGTCCCAATCCGAGTCCACCCTGCTTTCGTGAAATCGAGCCTTCCGCCTGCCGGAAACGATCGAAAACGTATGGCAAAAATTCCGACGAGATTCCTTCTCCAGTGTCGGCTATAGTCAAACGGGCGGTCCCATTGACGCAACGCAAATCGATCATCACCGTGCCGCCGCGCTGAGTAAACTTGATCGCATTCGACAGCAGGTTCCAGATCACTTGCCGCAAACGGTTCGGATCGCCCTTCACCAGACACTCGCTACTCACCTGCTCGGTTTTAAGGTAAATGCCTTTTACATCGGCTGTGGGCCTTAACGCATCGATAGCCGCTTCGACTATGGGCGCGAGGTTCAGTGGATGCAGATCGAGACGAAGATTGCCGGTGATGATGCGCGAGACGTCGAGCAGGTCGTCGATCAATCGCGCCTGCGAACGCGCGTTACGTTCGATAGTTTCAATCGCGCGGGTGGCGTTCGACCCCTCGACCTCACCGTTGCGAATCATCGAGGCCCAACCGAGAATCGACGTCAAAGGCGTGCGCAGTTCGTGCGAGAGTGTCGCGAGAAACTCGTCTTTCAGACGGTCGGCTTCTTCGGCGTGCTGGCGTGCATCGCGCTCGCGAATGAGTGATGCCTGGCGTTCTTCTTCTGCCTTTTCTCGCTGCGTCACATCGAGCACGAGCGAAAGCACTGAAACCAGTTTGCCGCGATCGTCGCGCAACACGGAGTTGTACCACTCGCAGAAGAGCACCGTGCCCCCGCGCGTGTAATTTCGATTGCGTTGTATGCCCTGAACTTCGACGCCTTCGCGCTGACGGTTCGTCACCAGCGCCACCGCGTCCACGTCATCAGCAAAAACAAACTGCCACTCATTGACGTGTTTGCCGATCACTTCGTCGGCTTTCCAACCAAACAAACGTTCGGCTGATTCCGACCAGCGCGACACACGGAAGTCACTGTCCCATTCGACGACCGCGAGCGGCGAACTCTCGACATGAAACGACAACTGCCGGTAAGCCGTGTGCGCCGCATCTTCTGCCTGGCGCCGCGCGCTGATGTCGCTAACGACCGCGATGCCGCCGACGATCTTTTCGTCCTCGTCTCGCAAAGGCGAGTAACGACACGCGAAGACATCACTTTCCGCTGGTCCATACTGATGAGTTTCGGAAGCGGATTCATTGCCGGCGAACGCGGCGGACAAACAACTCTCCGCGCCGGTCTCGCGCAGAAAAGGAAAGATCTCGTCGGCGCGTTGGCCCAGCACTTCCTCGCGAGATCGCCCCGTAATCCGCTGCATTGCGCGATTCCACGCAATGATGCGGCAGTCGCGATCAAACGCAAAAACGCCGTCGACGCTGGCGTCGAGCAGGCGCTTCAACAGAGATGGGGATTCGTTCTCCAATCTGTTTCGTCGGTGGATTACTTTCGGGATTATTTATTTTGCCCCGGTAAGCAATATCAACCCGGTGGCGTCGCGCACGAGAATATTCGAGCCTAACAACACTGGCATGGACCAGGTGGACGACTCGGCCACTTCGTAACGATGCTCAACCGCAAACGCAGGGGCATTGCGTTTGACCACGATTAAATCCGCGCCGTTTGTGAGAAAGACGACGTGCCGGGGAGTCAGCAACAATGAAGCGTGCTCGCCTTCGCGCCCTTCGGTGGACCAGCGCACGACGCCGGTCTTCGCGTCGAGCGCCACAAACTGCCCTTTCTTCTTCGACGAATGTGCATAAACCAAACCGTCGCCAAAAACCGGCGAACTCATGTACATCGCGACGTCGGGATTTTTCCACGTTTCGGTTGCTTGCCACTTGCCGTTCTTCTCGGCGAGTGTGTAAGCGTGCGTGCCTTGTCGCGTGCCGGAAACGATCAACTGAGCGCCGGTCCAAAGCGGAGTGGAAATGTTCTCGTGCCATTCGTCGGTAAACGACACGGACCAGAGTTCCTTTCCGTTCTTTGCGTCAACGCCGACGATTGAACCTTCAGTCAACGCCACGATCTGCGATTGTCCGTTTGTATCGATCACCACGGGCGAAGCGTAGCCTGGTCCGAGCCCGGCCCATTCCCACTGCGTCGCGCCGGTGGCGGGATCGAGTCCGAGTATCTTACCACCATGAATGTCACTGCCGAACTGGACCACGAGGCGGCCGTTTACCGCGAGCGGTGAAGCGGCTGTGCCGCAGAAGAGTTTGCTCGTGTCGATCGACTGGGAAAAATCTTTGGTCCACAACTGCTTTCCGGTCGCGATGTCCCACGCGTTGAGAATTCCGGTGACGCCGAGTGTGAACAGGCGATTGCCGATCACGAGGGGCGTGGAGTTTGGTCCTTTCGCCATCTCGACGGCGTACTGGTTCTTTTTGAAAGCGGCCTGGTATTTCTGTTCCCAGACGACCTTGCCGTCGGCGAGATTGACCGCCGCCACGATCTCTTCGGGATCGCGCCGGCCGTGAACGAAGACGCGGCCATTAGCGACTACCGGCGACGAGTAACCTTCGCCGATCTCGACGCGCCAGGCGCGCTGCAACTTGTCGGGCCATGCAGCGGGCGCATTCTTCTCCGAGACGAACCCATCTCTTCCCGGCCCGCGCCACTGCGTCCACTCCTGCCCCGCGGCCACAGGCGCCACGCCGAGCAGTACAAGCAAAACCCCAATTGCCAGCTTCGGGTCAGTCATGCGGAGGCGATCATATCATCCACAGATTTCCCAGAACAGGTGTATGCTGTCGGGGTCGGGATTTCGCCATGAAACTTGCGGTACTGGGGCTAATTCTTGCGCTAAGCGCCTCGGCGGCCATGGCGCAGTCTGCCGACGCGACCGAGCAGTTTGCCGATGCGCCTCTGACGGTGGAAGTCTTTCAGGTCTTCGAGTTACCGATCACCATCATCAACCCGGTCCTGGTGAGGACAAAGGGTGGTTACCTGCTGAAGTGTTCGTTGTCCAATATTTCCGATTCCCGACAGCTCGGCCTGCGCTATTCACTGGCTGTTGTCGACTCGTCCGACGGCGTAAAGCGCCGCATCTTTAGTCTAAACGAAGGTCTCGCGCTTCCTGCTTATAAAACCAAAGATGTGACCTTCAAGACACCTCTCAAACTGCAACTCAACGGCGACGAGCGTCTGGTGCTGATGTTAGAGCAACTGTACAGCACGGAATATGTTTGGAACGTTCTCAACACGAAGGACGCCCTCGCGGCCTACACCAACGGCGACTATTCCATCACTCCCCAGGTACTGCGCGTCAGAAACCAAGTGGACGCCCCGCCAAGATTGCAAGTGATTTTTTGAGAATGGTGGGCGCAACTAAGAAGGCTCGGCTTGATGAACCTTTGGTGTTTCGACAGGATTTACAGAATGGACAAGATGAGTCTTTCGGCGAATCTTGCTAATCATGTGCATCTTGTCCAATAACGGCTCGTGCTTACGAAAGTACATTTTCTGAAGGTCATGACTAATCGCATTTCGAACATGTCAGGCATGATGATCCTTGCTCTGCTTACGCTGGCGTGTGGGGTGGGGACGAAGGCGAGGGCGCCGGTGGCGGTGGTGGAGAGTGGGGTTGGGTTTCCGGCGGAGTTGGGGAGTTTTTCGAAGGCTGAGTTTGAGCTTCATATTGCGCAGCTTAAGAAGAGGTTGCCGTCGAAGGATTTTACGATTGTCGTGCAGCCGCCGTTTGTGGTGGTTGGCGACGAGCCGGCCGAGGTCGTTAAGCATCGATCAGAGGAGACGATCAAGTGGGCCGTCGATAAGTTGAAGCAGGATTACTTCACCGAAGACCCGAAAGAGATTCTCGATATCTGGTTGTTCAAAGACGCCGATTCTTACCAGAAGAACACGCGCCTGCTTTTCAACGACACGCCAACCACACCTTACGGGTATTACTCACGCGAAGAGAAAGCGCTGATCATGAACATCGGCACGGGCGGCGGCACGCTGGTCCATGAGATCGTTCATCCGTTTATGGAGGCAAACTTTCCGGAGTGTCCGTCGTGGCTGAATGAAGGATTGGGATCGTTATACGAACAGTGTGGTGAGGAAAACGGGCGTATTCACGGTTTTGTGAACTGGCGTCTGCCGGGTTTGCAGAAAGCGATCAACGCGAAGCAGGTGCCGGCGTTCAAGACGTTGATGGCCATGGACCGCGATACGTTCTACAGCGAGCGCACCGGCGTTCACTACGCGCAGTCGCGCTATCTTTGTTATTACCTGCAAGAGAAAGATCTGCTGGTGAAGTTTTACAAGCAGTTTCGGGCGGGATACGAGAAGGACCCGAGTGGCTTCAACACACTCAGAGCAGTGCTTGGCGAAGCAGACATGGACCAGTTCAAGCGGAAGTGGGAGAGGTATGTGTTGGGGTTGAGTGAAGAGTTCAGATTGCAATAGGTCTTATAGGTCCTATAGGACCTATTCAGATCACGTCAGCAAAATTCTTGCGAGTACGCGCGAACCACCAGTAGCCGAAGATGAAGACTACGAGCGCGATGAGGGTGAAGTAGAGAAGGCCGCGCCAGTCGGGTGGGAGACCATCGAGGAAGATGCGACGGTAACTACGTATGAGCGCCGTGAAGGGGTTGATCCCGATGAACCAGCGAAAGCGTTCGGGAACGATCGACTCCGGATAGATGATCGGCGTCAGATACATCCACGCCATCAACAGCAACGTTATCCCCTGCGCGATATCACGCAAAAACACGCCGAGCGAGGCGATCAACCACGCCGCCCCGAGCGCAAACAAAAGCTGCGGAATCAACAGCACCGGCAACCAGAGCGCGGTGAGTTGTAAACTCTGACGAATCGCAATGGTGGCGATCAACAAAGCAATCGTCGCGAAGAGTTGATTACCGGCCGCGGCAAAAGCCTGCGCCGCCGGTAGCGTTTCGAGTGGAAAGACGACACGCTTCACGAGGTTCGCATTCGCGACGATCGTGTTTGACGATTGCTGCACCGTCTCCTGAAACATGGACCACGGCAACAACCCGCAAAACAGATACAGCGCGTAATCCCAGTGTGAATCATTAATGCCAAAGCGCGCGCCAAAGATGCCGGCGAAGATAAACGTGAAGATCGCGATCATCACGACCGGCGTCAACACAGCCCACGCAATTCCCAACGCTGAGCCCTTGTAACGACCCAGCAGATCGCGTTTCGCAAACGAAAATATCAGGTCAGCGCGTGCGGGTAGTTCCCACAGCGGCTGCCAAACTTTTCGATGAGCTGTTTGCGCAATTAAAGCCATTAGCCACAAAGAAGCACAGGAAGCACAAAAGGCACAAGGTTGCTAAGGCATGACTCCACGTCCACGCCAACTGTTCTTGTTATGCCAGCTAATCGTCACGTCGCGCGCGCCGAGCTCGCGCCACCATTCCTCAAAGTCTCCGCGCGGAATGTAAAACGCCGTCGGCGCCACCAGGTGATCGAAAACAATCAAATGCTGCTCGCGCCAACCAAACGGCGCGATCGCAGTGAAGTAATCGTTGTAAAAAAGACGCTTCGCCACTGACGAACCGTTCCGATTCAATGGTCCATACACGAGCTTCGTCGCGAGATACATACCCGCCGCAGGAAGTTTCGACAACTGCAACAAGACGCGCTTGTCGAGCCGCGACGTGATTCGCTCGCGCACCGGATTCACAAACCGCGTGATCCATTCATTGTTTTCGGCGCCGTAGATCCACGCCGACAAGTGTCCGCCCGGCTTCACCTTCGACGCGAGCGACATGAACCCGCCGCGCGGATCGGGCAAATGGTGCAAGACACCTACCGAGAACGCGTAATCAAACTTGCGTGCGAGCGGCAGCCGGTAAATATCCGCTTGAATGATGTGTGCGTTCGGCAACGAACGCGTCGCCGCGAAGGCTGTTTCGACCGCGCCGCTGAGATCGATTCCAATGACGTCCTGTGCGCCCCAACGCGCGGCGAGTTGCGTATGACGTCCCTTTCCGCAACCGCCTTCGAGCACTACTTTGTCGCGAAAAAATTCCGGCGTCACCGGCGCGATCCAACCGAGAAACTGTTCGGCGTAACGCGTGTCCTCTTCGGTGAAGTACTGCCATTGCCAACCGAAGTTCGCGGCTGTTGCTTGTTTGTCACTCTCGATCTCGTCGAGCTGCGCGAAACGTGGGACACCTTGGGTGATTGGAAAGGAAGTGGCGCAAGCGTTACAACGCAAAGCGCCTTCCATTATTTCCTGCTGATCGGTTTTCGTGACGGAAAGATCGAAACAGCCCTTGCACGACGGACAGATGAGATACGAAAGTAGTTTTTCCTTCAAGCCGAGTTACGAAAACCGTTGAAACGGTTTCCAACCTTCAAATTAGCAACGCAACACCCGGCTGAAGCCGGGTGAGAATGAGACGCACCCACAAAGCCCGGTTCGAACCAAACACACCCAAACAAAACTCACAAGCTACTAATGAGATGCAAACACACAAAGCCGGTTCAAACCAAACACACCCAAACAAAACTCACAAGGTACTTCGGTGGGTAACTATAGCATTCGGGCGGGGGTTATTTGCATTCGCGGGCGTCGTGAGTGGTGACCAGGCTGAAGCGCTCCTGGTATTCCGAAGAGTTTAGAAAGCCGCACGTCACCGAGCGCGCGGTGTCAGCATCGCGCAGCGGTTTGTTCTTGATGAAAGTGAGCCACGTGGCGTAACCGCTTTCGTCCGGATCGCGGCGCAGGTAGCCGAAATAGTGAGACAGGATGAACGCCTGGTAATACTGCGCGTCGATCACTGACTGTTGCCCGATCACTCTGGCCAGTACTGAGGCGCGTCCAGCGACCGGATCGTCAGCCAGCGCGATCAACTCGGTGCGTATAGACGCCAGATCCACGCTGCTGTTTTGCATCACCGATACCAACACCGCGTCGACAAACTCCGAAGACTTCATCGCCGCCGCATAACGGCGTTTGAATTCAGGCCGTTGCACAAACGCGTGAATAAACGCCATGCGGTTGAAATCGACTTCGCCGTTTTGACTCGCCAACGCCGCCCGGTCAATCTCAAACTCAGTAAACTTCGGACGCCGTCCGAGGCCCGCCGTGTACAGTCCGTGCAGAAAGCCTCCCATCGCCGGCAGATCGTTTTCAACCAGCACCGCCGTCGAAACATCGACGCGCCGCGAACGCAGGCAGTCTAACTTGCCACCGCATTGCGAAAGTTGCGCACTCAGTTTTTCGATCGCCGCCTGATTGGCTTCGCGTCCAGTGAGATCGAGATAGTGCTGATTGATGAAGAACCGGGCATCGTCGACTGGATTCGACACTGTCACACCGGCTGCCGGATCGATCGTGATCGCACCGGGCACGTACGCGGTTTCGCCGGAGTTTGACTGTAAGCGAATCGTGTAATCGCCGAAAGGCACGTACGCGGCGACCTGAACCTCGACGCTGATCACCGGAAACGGAGCCGGCAATTGTTCGCGTGCGAGCGTTGCGGGATCGACAGTGAAGTACGGCGAGTTGATCGAGATGCTCGTGCCGGGCACCTGATCGACGCCTTCTCCACCGAGATAAAGCTTCACACGTTTTCCCGGTTCGAGCGGCAGTGCAACGCTGGAGAGCTCGGCGTTGAGTCCGATCAGCTTCGGATTGAGCGTCGCGGCTTGCGCCGGAACCATGTTGTGGTTCAGCGGCGTCACGGCATTCGCCTTCACCGCAGCCTGACTCGACATCTCAAAACTGCGAAACTTCGGCCCGTTGTCACCGCTCGCGGGTGAAACCATCACGCGATACGGTCCCGGTTCGAGTCCTTCTAACTCGTAAGTGCCGTCACCGGCGGAAACGTCACTCGCCATCACGCGGCCGGTCACGACGTTCTCGGCCCAAATGTTTACGCCGCTCAACGGCGTGAACGCGCCCGGAGCACGGTTATCGACCAGGCGTCCTTCAATCCGTCCGAGACGTTGTTGTCCCGGGCCATACAGACTGCGAACTTTCTGCCGGTCGTCTTCACTCAACGTGCGTTCGGTCAATGCGGGCAAACCAAAAGTGCCGTTGAAAGCCTGGCGGCTCTGCATTGTAGACCCGAGCACCGCGGAGTGTTCGAGACCGAGCAGGTGGCCGATTTCGTGGGTAAAAGTCGCTTCGAGATCGTAGGTGTCGGGCGTGCCGTCAGTGGAAAACTGCAACGCGGTGCCGTCTTCGGCTCGTGGCCGCGGATTGATGCTGATGTCGGCTTCGACGATCGCGCCGGTTTCCGGGTTGAAAAACACGCGCGTGCGGCCGGTGGTCGAGTCGGAATTGAAGAGTTCGTTCTCCGCAGTGACGGCGATCGTCACGAGGTTCACGCCGTCGCCGCCTTCAGCGGGACTGACGGAATTGGCAGCGGTCCAGGTCACGATGAAGTTGATGTTTGCGAGACTGGACCAGCGTGCGAGTGCGCGTTTGGCGGCGCCGACAACGTCGCTGTCCGGTTTGATGTTCGCGCCTGGACTGAGTAGCGAATTGGAAAAAGCGATCACGATGGTCCGTTTGGGCCAATGGATTCGTTTCGCTGTTTGCGGGGCTGTGGGATCTACTTCAGAAGAGTCGCGCGTCTCCAGCCGCTCTCCGGCTCCAAGAGCCAGGAACAAAGCCACACTTGCGATGATGGCGGCGGGATATTGCATCAAGTGCTTCCTGGAGAGGACTAGTTATCAGCAAAGCAGCGGGTTGGGCGCTGGGGGGCCGGCCAACGGGCGCATCGTACCATGCTTTGCCCCCCTGCTCGTAAAATCTGAACTAGTAGACAGGATTTGCAGAATTAACAAGATTGCTTCAGGCAATAGCCAATCTTGTCCAATCTGCAAATCCGATCAGTTGATCGTTATATGGGGCGCGGTGGCCGCCGGCCGACTGGTGGTCTGAATGCCGCGCGCAAACGTCACCTGTATCGGAACGTCGCCCGCGCCGGCCAGAGAAGCCGGCAGCGTAAAGTTAATGAAATCAAATCCGTGCATTTCTCGATTCGGTCCCACGGAAACAATTCCATCACCACTAATCACAGTCGTGCCCACGGTCACCGCCGTAATCTCCGCCCGCGAGGCGAAACGCACGCCGGTGACGGTCAACTGAATCACGGTCGGATTCCCGTTCGTAGTGACGCTGAACGGTTCAGCGGTCCCCGTGACGGCGTTAACAGCTATCGCGCGCCCACCCGCATCGCCGGTGGTGCTGAAGATGTCCGGTTGACCAGGCAGGATCAGCAGAAGGCCGCGTAACTGCGTGTCGGTGGCTCCATCAACGATGTTGATGACAACATTCGCGACCCCTGTAGCCACTCCTGGCGGGACCACGAAATTGATCTGTTTCTCCGCATTACCGACGAAATAGAGCCCGGCAGCCGCACCATTGACAGACACGGAAACGCCGTTGAGTTCAATCGGCAGCGCGGGACTGCGCTTGGTTTCCGAAGCACACGTCGCGTCTGAACCAGAACAAGCCTCCGCGTTGGACGGCGCAAGCGCGATAGTCGAGCGAACGATGGTCAACTCCCCGGGCGCTACGCCGATAGGCGCTCCGGGCGTCGGACTCGGCGTTGGTGTCGGAGTAGGAGTCGGACTCGGAACCGGCGTCGCCGCGGCGACCGGCATGTTACTCGCGCCCGTAAAGAACGAAAGCGCCGAGCCGGATTGCGCTGTAGCTTGCGGGCTCAACAGGTAGAACAGCTCGAGTGAAATGTCGCCATTGCCGCCGCCGAGATCGCCGCCCCCGAGGAGAAACGCCGAGCGTGTTCGCGTCTCACTCGCTACCGGAAGCATACCGCCGAAGATAAAACTGAGGGGCACGTTCGTCAGGCGAGCAAAATTCTGCGAGCTTGGCGCCGCTATCGGCGTCACGAAAAGCTGCGCTCTTCTTTGCGGATTCAAACCTTCACTGTCCTGCGCTTCCGGCGGGAAAGTGCCATTCGCACGGAAGTTCAAAGCAGACGTGTATATCACGCTCGCGGGAGTCAACGAAGAGTTGTAATCCGTGAACGTTGGGAAGTGAGTAACGTCGGGAAAGGTTATCGCTCGCGGACCGATTTCCACGAACGTGTCAGTGGCGACGGTGTAAACAAAAACAGCAAGAATACCGCTGGTGGGTGCGGCATTCGATTTCGGATCGGTCGCGAGCGATTCGAAAGTGATGAAACCTCCGTCGCGGCTCAAACGCCGCCCGGGACTCAAAACATTCGTATTGTTTGCCCCGTTCAGCGTACGCGTAACCTGGCGGATATTGCTGATCGCCGAACCACTGAAGTCAGCGATAAAGATCTCCGCGTTAAAATCGGCATTGTTAGCCGCGAGATTAGCGCTCGACGCAAAAGCCACTACTGATCCATTGGCGGATAAATTCGGGTTACTCTGAAAGGTAAACCCGATTCCGGGCGTTGCGTCTTGTGTGTTCGTGCCCTGACTGAGAGTTCCGGCGCCCACGTTGTAAAAGAACAGCTCGGGATTCCCGTCAGTATTGCCGACACCCGGAACAAGGTTACGCGTCGAGATGAAAGCGACCGTGCTTCCGTTGTCAGAAATAGTGGGCTCGCGGTTGTCGTCGGCAAAGAACGGCGCCTTGGCGACAGCGGTTGCCGTTGCCGGCTGTCCCGGAGTTGGCAGACGACTCGCCGGCGTATTTGTAATCTGCGTAAACGTGCCCAAAGTCAAATCCTGAAGCGGAAGATTGGCCCCGAGTGTCAGATCGACATCCGTGACCGCGGGCAAACGATAAATCCAGAGTTCAGTGTTGGCGTCCTGCGCGAGGGTGCCTTCGGTGCCGTCGAAGTTTCCCGGATTCGGCGCGTTCGAGCTGAAAACGATAATGTAGGAACGTTGGCCTCCAACCAATTGCGGCGCCAGCGTGATCATCGGTGACCGGTTCACGATCTCGATCTTGGTTGCCGTTGGATCCGCGGGTATTGGCGTCGGAGTGGGCGTCGGCGTGGGACTCGCGGTGGGACTCGGCGTCGGACTCGGTGTTGGCGTTGGCGAAGGAGTCGGCGTCGGATTCGGAATGTTCTTCGTGTTTGTCAGTTGGAAAATGCGTCGCTGAGCGTAATCAGCCAGGAAAATCTCGCGGTTTCCGTCGGCGTTGTTCTTGTTCACGGTCGCGACATCGGCGTTCGAGGTGAAAACGACGAACCGGCCATTCGCAGTCATGTCCCCGAGACTAGTCGTAAACGCGGTAGTTGGAACGTTAGTTAATTGAACCGTGAACGGATCAGGCGTCGGGGTAACGGTTTGGGCCGCGGCGGAGGAAAGCGACCCGCCGGCGAAGATACACACGATACTGGCGCACACGAACCAGAAAACTTGCTTCACGAAATCCTCCGCGATAAAGACGTAGATAACAGCAGATTATTGGCCCTCGGGGAGCTGAAGAGGGGTCATTCTAAGCAGAACCCC
>DATEHX010000314.1:0-15068 GCA_035279345.1 Pyrinomonadaceae bacterium
GAGCGGGCGAGTCGTCGTAAGCGGATTGGCGAAGTTAGCGAAGTCGCGCGAAGCGAGAAACTCAGTAAAGTTATTGTAGCCGGAAGGCAACACGGGCGCGTTCGCGTTGAACTCGCGCCAGAGATGTATGCCGCGCGTGAAAGCGATGTTTGCTTCAACGGAATAGCCACGACCAAGGTCGCGCTCAACGCCGGCGTTGATCTGATAGCTCTCCGAAATCCGCAACGACGGATCCAAACGGCGCAGGAAGTCGTTGTTCAAGACGCCAAACTGCCGGACCAGGTCCGAATCAGCGCGCAACGTTTCGGGAAAGCGAATGTTCGCGGCGATGAAAGCACGCCGCTGTTCGGCTGTCATCAGTTTGCTGGTAATCGGATCGCGCAACGCGTTCGTGTCGAAGAAGAGTTGTTGCTGGCCGAGAGTGAAGTCGTCGATGGTGCGCAGCAGTGGGCGGTTATAAAAGAGTCCTCCGCCAAACCGGAGGACGATCTTCGCGGATTCAAAAGGCGAATACGCGGCGGATATGCGTGGGCCGAAGTTGTTTGGATCGTGAAGAATGCTTTCGCGTTCGTAACGTAGGCCATAGCTGAGAAGTACGCGTGGATGTATCTGCCATTCATCCTGCACGAAGAAACCAGCGTAGGTGTTCTTTTGTGTCGAGGAACTCTGAAAGTTTTGACGATAGCGGCTCGGAATGCCGGCAAGAAAATCCCCCGCGCTCGCAAAACTGAACGTGCCTGTTAAATCGGAGAGATCGATGAAAGTCGAGCGAACGTTGTGAACGTCGACGCCAAATTTCAACGAGTGATCTCCGTTAACAATCGAGAGTATTTCCTGTAGCTGAGATCTGTGTTCTCTCCGGTCGCTGCCGCCTAACGTTGAAGAACCCGCAATGAGAGTGCCGGAGACGGATGGATCGTTCAGCGTGATTAGCACGACCGGCTTGTTGCCGCTCGTAGTTTTGAATGAGGGCGCAAGTTGGGAGTACTGAAATCTGAGTTGATTGACGACCTGTGATGAGAGCACGAGGTTGTCGGAATACGAGATCGCGTCGGAGTTTCGGTTGCGTGCTTGCAGAGCGTCCGCTAAACGATCGCCGCCGCCGAACTGTCGAAAATTCACGAGGCGTCCGGCTTGGTAAACGACCGACGCGTTGTGTGTATCGCTGAATTGATGGTCCACGCGCGCGGTGATGCTGGTGTTTTTGAGTGGCGTGTTTAGGGACGAGATAAATGGCGCGACTTCCGCAGCCAAGGCCGGCTCGTCTACATCTTCCAGCCGATGTAGCGCGGGATGAGTCGCTTGAGGCAAGGGATAAAGACGGATTTGTTCAAGCGGGACAAGCGTGTCGATCAGGGCGCTGTCGAGCGTCTTGCTTTGTTCGTAAGAGACGAAGAATACGGTGTTCTCGGCTCTTCGCAAGCGCAACCGTTTGCCGAGAGTCATGAGTGGTCCACCGAAAGTAAATCCCGCGACGTGGTCCTGGAGTGGCAATCGCGGCAAACCGAGCGAGTTGTTGCGCCACGTGTTTGCGTTTAATGATTCGTCGCGAAAGAAATAGAACCCAGCGCCGTGAAACTGACGCGAGCCGCTCCGGGTGCGCAGATTTACACGTCCGCCTGACGCGCGACCGTATTCCGCCGAAAACTGATTTGTGATCACTTGAACTTCCGCGACCGCTTCAAGCGAAGGTTGGAAACGCTCGCGTGCGGCGCGATCGTCGTTGTTATCGAGACCATCGATCGTCAGGTTGTTTGAGTAAGCCGGTGCGCCGGTGAGTGAAAACACGCCCGCTTCTTCCGGTGTGTTCGCGGGACTGCTGTTGCGATCTTCAGCAAGATCGCGCGTTGAGAGTGGTTCTTCCGTCACGCCTGGTAACGTGAAGATCAGATCGAGCGGTAAACGCGAAACGAGTGGTAGCGACTTCGTTTCATTCAAACTGAGTGTTGCGCCGGTTACGGTTCGTTTGGTGTCGACGACAGGTAATTCGGCGCTTGTGATCACCACTGGCTCGGCAACCACCGTTGACGGAATCAACGTGACGTCGAACTGCAAACTCTGACTGGAAACAGTCGAGACGTTTTTGATCGTCTGTGTTGCGAAACCCGGAGAAGAAATATTGATCGAGTAGGCGCCAGGTTCGAGTTGAATCAATCGATAACGCCCTTCCGCGTTGGTCGTGGTCCTGCGAGTTAGTTGTGTCTTTGAGAGTGTTGCCTGGATTTCAGCGCCCGCGAGTACTGCACCGTTCTGGTCCGTAACACGACCAGTGATTGTGATGGTGTCCAGGTCTTGCGCACGAGCAGAGTGGAGATTGAAAACCGATAGACAGAGAATTAGAAACGTGAGACGTGAGGTCATTTTGTAAACTCCTGCTGAGATGTGAGGAAAACGCGGAGGAATCTACCACTTAGGACGAAGCCAGATCAAGACGGATCTTAAAAACAGATTTTTAGCTGTGTGAACTACGCCGCCGCAGCGCGCCCACGCGCGTCATCGGCACAAGCGATTCTGATCCTTCCGGCACCGTCTCGAAGTTCGTCAGCTCGTCAGCGTGCGTTTGCAGGTACTTGAAGAATCGCTCAAACTCCGCCTGCATCGCGTCCATCTTCTCGCGCATGTTGAGAATGATCTCCACGCCCGCGAGATTCACGCCGAGGTCGCGTGTCAACGAAAGAATCAGCTCCAGGCGTTCGAGATCAGGATCCGTATACAACCGCGTGTTGCCTTCAGAGCGCGACGGCTTCAGCAATCCCTCACGCTCGTAAAGCCGCAGCGTCTGCGGATGAATGCCGTACTGGTCCGCGACTGCGCTGATCGTGTAGGTCTTTGGTTTGCGACTCATGGCATTTTTGATTTTCGATTTACGATTGTTGATTGAAAGAGCCGCCGCGCCCTTAGCGCTCAATCGACAATCAAAAATCAAAAATCGACGATCACTCCAACCCCATCTCGACTCGTGGATTCGTCGAGTTTAACTTCGAATACTCCCGCAGCAACTCTTTCGTCTCTTCCGAGATCACTTTCGGTAACGTCACCTGCACTTCCACAAACTGGTGACCCTTCGCGCCCGGATTGCGCAACGACGGCGCACCACGATCGCGCAAACGAAACTTCTGTCCCGATTGCGTCCCAGGCGGAATGCGCAACTGTGACTTTCCTTCGACAGTCGGCACTTCGATCTTCGCTCCCAACGCTGCTTCCGGAACAGTAATCGGCACGGTCACATAAATGTTGTCGCCCTTGCGTTTGAAATACTTGTGCTCGCCGACGTTAGTGATGATGTGCAAGTCTCCTGCCTGCGCACCC
This sequence comes from Pyrinomonadaceae bacterium, assembly GCA_035279345.1. Classification (GTDB taxonomy): domain Bacteria; phylum Acidobacteriota; class Blastocatellia; order Pyrinomonadales; family Pyrinomonadaceae; genus PSRF01. The sequence continues at coordinate 3,310 of DATEHX010000314.1, forward strand.
AAACGTCCGCCGTGTCCTTTCCCGGGAATGCGAACGCGCGAGCCGGTCTCAACACCCGCGGGAATGCGAACCTTCACCGTCTCGTTCTTTGGCGTCACGCCTTTGCCGTGACAAAGCGAACAAGGCGAACGCCGGCGGCCCGTACCACCGCAGTCCGGACATTCCTGCGCAAATCTCAAACGCCCACCGGCGCGCTGCACTTGGCCCGAACCTTTGCACGTCGAACAAACAACCACTGGTCCACCTGTATCGCCCGCGCCGTTGCAACGCGAACATTGTTCGGAACGATTGACCGTGATATTTGTCGTCAGTCCTTTGATTGCCTCTTCAAACGAGAGGCTCAGCGGCATTTCAATGTCCGCGCCTCTTTGTGGTTGTGGACGAGGAGGCTCCTTTTCCTTCGCTGCGCCGCCGCCGAATAGATCAGCAAAGATGTCTTTGAAACTGCTACCGCCGCCGCCCCCGCTGGTCGAAGCACCGCCCCAATCAAAACCAGTGAAATCAAAACCCGGGCTTGTGCGTCCGCCGCCGGCTGGACCACCAGCGCCGCGCGCGGCTGCGTCGGCGAGGTTCTCCGAATACTGCCCGAAGCGATCGTACACGGAGCGCTTCTTCGGATCGGAAAGCACGTCGTGCGCTTCGGACATGAGTTTGAAACGTTCCTCCGCGGCTTTGTCGCCGGGATTCACGTCCGGATGATACTTGCGCGCCAAGCGCCGGTAAGCCTTCTTGATCTCTTCAGGCTTCGCGTCGCGCTTGATGCCGAGTATTTCGTAGTAATCCTGTTTTGCCATCTGTCATTGTCGATTGCCGATTTTCAATTGCCGATTGAGAAAAAGGCGGAGCGAGTATTTTCTTCTCCGCCTCTTCAATTGGCAATCGGCAATCAACAATCGAAATTTGCCTTATTTGTTTTCGTCAACGTCAACATACTCAGCGTCGATTACGTTGTCGTCACCACCGCTTGAAGACGAAGCACCTGCGGCCGAAGCTTGTTCACTACCGCCCGTCGTGTCCGCTCCTGGGGGCGGCGCCTGTTGATACAACGCCTCCGCCAGTTTGTGCGAAGCGGTTTGCAATTGATTGAAAGCCTCGTTGAGCCGTTCAACGCCACCTTCCGCCAACGCCTTCTTCGCCTCGGCAATCGCCGTTTCAACGTCGGAAGCAACTGCTCCGACTTTCTCGCGATTGTCGTTCAACGTTTTCTCCATCTGATAGACGAGTCCATCGAGACGGTTGCGCGCTTCGATCTCTTCGCGCTTGCGTGCGTCGTCGGCAGAGTGCGACTCGGCATCGCGCATCATTTTGTCGATCTCGTCCTTCGACAGACCGGAAGAAGCGGTGATCGTGATCTTCTGCTCGCGGCCCGTGCCCATGTCTTTCGCCGACACGTTCACGATACCGTTGGCGTCGATGTCGAAAGCGACTTCAACCTGCGGCATGCCGCGCGGTGCCGGTGGAATACCGACGAGGTGAAACTTGCCGAGCGTGCGATTGTCGCCAGCCATCGGACGTTCACCCTGAAGCACGTGAACTTCGACTGACGTCTGATTGTCCGAAGCAGTCGAGAAGATCTCCGACTTCCGCGTCGGGATCGTCGTGTTCCGTTCGATCAGTTTGGTGAATACTCCACCCAACGTTTCGATACCGAGGCTGAGCGGTGTCACGTCGAGCAACAGAATATCTGTCTTCTCACCCGAGAGCACACCAGCCTGCACGGCAGCGCCGATCGCGACGACCTCGTCCGGGTTCACACTCTTGTTCGGCTCTTTGCCAAACATTTCTTTCACGATTTCCTGAACCTTCGGGATACGCGTCGAACCACCGACCAGCACCACCTCGTCGATCTTCTTCGCGTCAACGCCCGCATCTTTCAGCGCCGTTTCAACCGGACCACGAAGCCGCGCCAGGATCGGGTCAACCAACTGCTCGAACCGTGAGCGCGTCAGTTTCATCGCGAGGTGTTTCGGACCAGACTGATCCGCGGTTACGAATGGAAGATTCACTTCGGTTTCCATCGTGCTCGAGAGTTCGATCTTCGCTTTCTCAGCAGCTTCCTTCAGACGCTGCAAAGCCATCTTGTCGTTTGAAAGATCGATGCCCTGGTCTTTCTTGAACTCGTCAATGATCCACTCGATCAGACGCTCGTCGATGTCGTCGCCGCCGAGGTGCGTGTCGCCGTTCGTGGACTTCACTTCCACAACGCCTTCGCCGACTTCGAGGACCGACACGTCAAACGTACCTCCACCGAAGTCAAACACCGCGATCGTCTCGTCTTTCTTCTTGTCGAGACCATAAGCCAACGCCGCGGCGGTCGGCTCGTTGACGATTCGCATCACTTCGAGACCGGCGATCTTGCCGGCGTCCTTCGTCGCCTGACGTTGCGCGTCGTTGAAGTAAGCCGGCACCGTGATCACGGCTTTGTCGACCTTCTGACCGAGATAGTCTTCAGCCGACTGCTTCATCTTCTGAAGGATGATTGCCGAGATCTCCGGTGGGCTCCACTCTTTGCCGCCCGCGCTGATGCGCACATCGCCGCCGCTGCCCGCGCCTGAAACTTTGTATGGGACCTGCTTGATCTCTTCGCCAACTTCGTTGTACCGGCGTCCCATGAACCGCTTAATCGAATAAACGGTATTCTCCGGATTGGTTACCGCCTGGCGCTTGGCCACCTGACCAACGAGGCGGCTACCATCTTTGGTGAAGGCCACGACCGACGGTGTGGTGCGGCCACCTTCGGAGTTGGTAATGACAGTGGGTTCGCCACCTTCCATCACCGCAACCACCGAGTTGGTAGTTCCAAGGTCAATTCCAATAATCTTGCTCATCTTCTTTTAGTCTCCAAACCCTTCGGGCTAAACATTTCGGACCCGCTATTCAACTTTGCTTTAGCTTTTACTTCGAGGCGCCGGAGGAGGCCTTTCTAGGGAATCGACCACTCACGCTACTGCACTCGAGTTGAACGCCGGGATAATATAAAGCTTGAGTGCGTCCTTGTCAACTTTGATTGAGTGTGTTTCCTTCACTGCGGCGGTCTTCGTTGACGAGTTTGGAGACGAAAAAGACGTAGTGGGCGCCGGAAAGGACGGCGAACGCGAAAACGGTCGCGTAGATCGTGGGCAGGTACCAGCCGGTGCCGTAAGGAACGCTGGCGGCAAACATGATGATGCCGATCGCCGCGATCTGAACGGTCGTGTTGATTTTGCCCAGCATGGAGGGTCGAAAACCACGAAAACCGGTGACGACGTTGATGGCTGCCGCGCCGACGAGGATAAACACGTCGCGGCTAATCACGGCCACAGTCACCCAGAACGGCACTGGCAAGTGCGACGGCAAAGGCTGCGGGAAAACCGACCGCATTGATAAGACTACAAACGCCGTGACCAGCATCAGCTTGTCGGCAATCGGATCGAGAATCGTTCCGAGTTGTGATTTCTGGTTGAAACGCCGCGCAAGCAGGCCGTCGAGACCGTCAGTGATGCCGGCCAAAATGAAGATACCGAGGGCTAAAACGAATCTTTGGTAGAACAGAAGTGAGACGAAGACGGGGATCAGAACCATCCGAAACACAGTCAGCAGGTTCGGGACGGTAATAATCCGAGATGACACAGTCAGGAGCAGTTAGTTACTGCGCAGTTCGAGCAATGAGATTTCGGGCGGGCAACCGTATCTGATGGGTAACACGACTGTTCCCAAACCGCGGTTGACGTAAATTTGTGTGTTTCCCTGGCGCCAGAGTCCCTTGAGCATCCGCTTGTTTGGTCTGGCCGCGGCGCGTTCGCCGCGAATCGCGACCTGGCCGCCGTGTGTGTGACCGCTCAGAATCAGATCGACTGAAGCACGAGCGGCGCGGCGGAGAACGATCGGATTGTGCGCCAAAAGCAGCTTCATTTCGTCTTTTCGGGCGCCTGCCAAAGCTAACGAAATGTCTTCCAGTCCGACCATCGAGTCGTCAACGCCGGCCAGCCAGAAAGCCGCGCCGTCTTTTTCGAAGCGCATGCCCTCGTTGACCAGCATGTTGATTCCCTCGGCGCGGAAAAGATCGGTAATCAGGGCTGCATCGACCCAGTGGTCGTGATTGCCGAGCACCGCATAGACGCCGTAACGGGCTTTCAATTTCCCCATCATCTCAGCGCAGGGCGCGGCGTAGTGCCGCTCTTTCGAGATGTAATCGCCGGTCAACGCAATAATGTCCGGTTGGAGCCGGTTGGCTGTTTCAACCGCGCGTTCAATCTGGTCCGGGTTTGAAAACGGACCGTGATGAACGTCCGATAATTGCACGACGCGAAATCCGTCGAAGGTTTTTGGCAGTCGATTGAGATGAATTCGCTTGTGCTCGATCGTGAGCATGTAAGGCTCACTGAGCGCCGCGCGCGCGACGTGCGACAGGCTAAGAGCAAGGGAACGCAACGGAGTTGGAGGCCGCTTGGTACCGCCGTAGGGCGCGACACGTCCGCGTTGGTTCCATCTAATAGGGGTCGCCATATTTTTCTTAGCGGGTTACGACGCTGCCTGCCGGGGGCGTCTTTTTGGTGGGGCGCATTATAGAGACCTGAATGGGATCATGCAACCTAATGAGTGGTAATACCTGTTTCACAAACGTGATAATCTGATCACCCGTTTTGAGTTCAAAAAGCTTTGCCCCTTCAAGCTTTTTAGCTTGTGGTGTCAGCCAGGGAGCAGAACTCAGAACACGGGTTCTGGCCTTCAAACCCAATGGAAACAGCAACTTCTCAGCACCTGGATCCGACTGTTCTGATCGGCGTGGCGGTCATGTTGGCCGCTGCCAAGATCGGTGGTGAGATATTCGAACGGCTCAAACAGCCGGGCGTTCTGGGTGAACTCTGCGCCGGTATTGTCATCGGTAATCTCGTGCTGTTTGGATTTACCGGCGCTGAACCGCTGAAAACCAACGAAACGATCGCCGCGCTTGCGGAACTCGGCGTGATCATCCTGCTGTTTGAAGTCGGTCTGGAATCGGACCTGAAGGAGATGGTCGAGGTCGGTTGGTCGTCTTTGCTGGTGGCTGTGGTCGGTGTGGTCGCGCCTTTCTTTCTTGGCTGGGCGGTGTCGTCGTACTTTCTTCCCACTGAGCCGCAGTTGGTCCACGTCTTCATCGGCGCGACTCTCTGCGCGACGAGCGTCGGCATCACCGCTCGTGTTTTCAAAGATCTCAAAAAACTGGCGACACGCGAGGCACGGATAATTCTCGGCGCCGCGGTGATCGACGACGTGTTCGGACTTTTGATACTGGCGACCGTCGCGGGAGCAATCAAAGCGGCTGCGAGTGGCGGCGTGCTTTCGTTGGTTGATGTGGGAATGATCGCTGCGAAGTCGTTGCTGTTTTTAGTGGCGGCGATTGCGATCGGTCACTTCTTCATGCCGCGAGTGTTGCGTGGCGCGGGACGTTTGGAAACGCGTGGTGTGCTACTTACGCTGGCGATCTCGTTCTGTTTGTTTCTCGCGTGGGCGGCGTCAAAGGTCGAGCTGGCGCCGATCGTGGGAGCGTTTGCGGCGGGACTGATTCTCGATGAAGTGCACTACCGGCCGAAAGGCGGCCGCACGGAAAGAGATCTCAATGACCTGTTGCAGCCGGTCAGTACGGTGCTGGTACCGATCTTTTTCGTGTTGATGGGAATGAAAGTCGATCTGCGGCTCTTCGCGCATCTCGACATTCTCGGGTTTGCGGCGACGCTGACGATTGCGGCGATTGTGGGGAAACAGGTTTGTGGGTTGGCGGTGTTGGACCGCGGCGTGAATCGTGTCGCAGTCGGTTTGGGAATGATACCGCGTGGTGAAGTTGGTTTGATATTCGCTGGTATCGGCGCGACGTTGATGTTGCCGACGAGCGCGGGTGTGAACGAACCGGTGATTGACGCCGCGACTTTCGGCGCGGTGGTGATCATGGTTATCATCACCACACTGGTAACGCCCCCGAGTCTGAAATGGTCGATGGGACGCAAGCCGCACGCTGCGAGTTCCAAACAGAAAGGTTAACAAGGTGGGAAGGAAAAAGGATCGGCACAACGTCGGAACGCCAGAGAAGCCTCGCGGACAGCAAACCGGTTTCGCCGGTCATCCCGATCAGAATCGCGAAGAGAAAGAGGAAACCCCGGCTCTGCGCGGCAACCGCAAGAAGGGCAACAAGATGTTTGGCGACGCCTCGCGGCAACACACGGGTGATTCGGTTCGGCCCAGCACCAACCGGCCATCAACACCCGGTATGAGGAAATAAGATTCGCGTTAATTCGTGGTTTTAATAAGCCACGCGTTTTGTTTGCCACGGATTGGCGGACATCCGGACACAGATCGTTCGGCCGCTACGACAAAGCCGCGTGGCAGCGGAAAGCCTTTGCAAACGACGGCGTTCGCGCTCGGCAAACGAATCTCCCACGCGTTTGCTGTGACTTGCGCGTTGCTGCTTGGCGAACACGCGCTCGATTTCACTTCGCCGGTAACCACATAACCCGCCGGCACCGGCGCGCCCGCGACCTCGCGGCCATTCAACGTCACGAACCCTTTGCACAAAACTTCTTTTGGACCAGGCTTTCTGATCAACCACGCGTTCGTTTGATCGTTTGCCCTTGTGCTCGGCGGGCAATGCGAAACCACGCCTTCCTGCACGACTGCATGGTCTGACGGCGCGTCTGGTCCCTTGCAGATCCACCGGCCTTCGACGGGTGAAGTTTCAGGCGGTCGCGACACGGGAACCGAGCCGGTTGAGTCGAGCGCGGGCGCAACAGTGGTCTCCTTCTTTGGCGCGCGCACCACGGCGCCTGATTGGTCCACCACGTAACCACCGCGCGCACGCACAGCGAGTTGCGGACGGCTCACACGCACCTCGACAGTGCGCGTTTCGCCCGGGTTGCCCTTCGTGCGCGGGTAATAGCCGATGCTGTATTCGTTGTGCAGCTCGTCAACGATGTTTCCAATCGCGCGCTCGAGGTCGCTGATGTCAAACGCGGGATAAACGCCCGTGCCGGCCGTCTCTGCGAGTTGGTGCAGGAAGACGTCTGCGCGTTGATAGTCCTGTTCGCTGAAACCACTGCCTGGGGGCGGCTTGAATTCGCTGGAAGGCGAACGCGCCTTGATGTAGTCGTAGGTGCTGAACTGCACCGGATAGATCAGTGTGTCGGTTCGCGCGGCCTGCTGCAACGCGTTTTCAAACGTAGCGTTGCGGCTGTCGTTATCAACGCCGTCCGTGAACAGGACCAACGCCTTACGGCCTTCGATCTTCGCCAGCTTCTCTCCCAGCACAATCTTCATCGCGTCGTAAACGCGCGTGTTACCGCCGGGCTTCGCACTGCGAATCGCGTTTCGCAGTGCTTCTTGATCGCTGGTCGGTTCGGCGAGCACGGCCACGTCGTTTGAAAACGTCACTACGAGCGCGCGATCGTTCGGCCGCAACTTCTCGACAAACGCGATCGCCGCTTCCTGAATGTCCTGCAGATCGAACAACGCGGAACGGCTCGTATCGATCATTATCGCCACCGTGAACGGATTCTCGACGGGTGCGAAGTAAGCAATCTCCTGCTTGACTCCATTCTCCCAAACCTCAAAATCCTCGCGCTTCAGATTCGGTACAAACTTCCCATCACGCCCAATCACCAGCACTGGCGAATTCACCAGCGTGGTCTTCACCCGGATCACATCATCCGGCCCGACCTCCTGCGCCCACGCCGCGCTAAACATAATTAGAACGAACAAGAATGCCCGTGCTGTTTTAATCAATTGCTCTTACTCTCTACTGGGTATATTATAGACTCCGCCTCAATGAATCGCCTCGATAGCATAGTCATTGGCCAGGAACCCGAAACGCGCCTTAAATCCGTGTTCGATAACATTCTGTCCAATTACCTCCCCGCCAGACAAAATCCTTTCAGACACGAGCACGAGCTATGGGAAGTATTTGAAGAACTCTCGAAGCACTTTCAAGAATACATAAGTAACCATCCCACCCTGATAGTCAAATGGAGTGTGGGCAAAGGGAACTGGGCGCGTGTGCCTTGGATTGCGTTTGTCGATAGTCGAGAGACCAACTCAACCCAGAACGGTGTATTTCCTGTTTTTCTCTTCCGCGAGGACATGGCTGGCGTTTACCTCGCGCTCAACCAGGGTATCGGTGTTTTGAAACAGAAGCACGGGACTCCCGAGAGTAGACGAATCCTGCGCGAACGCGCTGAACAACTGCGACGCGATTTGGTGCTGCTCCACGCTCTGGAAGAGCGCGGTTTTTCGCTTGATGACAAGATCGACCTTTACATCGATCGCGGCTTGGAAAAGGATTTTGAGGCGTCGGTTATAGGCTATAGGTTTTATCGTCGCGGCGAGCTTCCCAACGACGTCGAAATGCTGGACGACCTAAAGCAACTTCTCCGGACCTACGACGAATATTTGGAGCGGCAACCATTCCGAGAACACGCAACGCCCGCTTTGAGTGTCACGCCGGGACCGCCGCACAATGACTTTCGGATCGAATCGGCGATTCATGACGTAATCACCCACATTGCCAAACGAGGATTTGTCTACGAGCCATGGCAAATCGCCCAGTACATCACAGCCATTCGCACAAAACCTTTCGTCATCCTGGCAGGCATAACAGGGACAGGTAAATCGAAACTACCCGCACTTGTGGCTGAGGCGACGGGCGGTGAATCGAAGCTGATTCCTGTTCGCCCTGACTGGACAGACAGTGCCGATGTGCTCGGCTACACGGATCTCGAAAACAATTTTCGTCCGGGTCCTGTGCTCGAATTAGCTCATAACGCAGCGGCCAATACCGATCAGTTCTGCACCTGCATCATTGACGAGATGAATCTGGCGCGAGTTGAGCAGTATTTTGCCGAGGTACTTAGCCGAATTGAAGACCGTCACCCGCAGTTGAATGGAGGTTATAGAACGGGACCGCTCATCAGTCAGGTCGCCAAAGAAGCCGACGCAGAATGGGGTGACGTAGTGATACCTGAGAATCTGGCCATCGTAGGCACCGTTAACATGGATGAAAGCACGCATCCTTTCAGCCGGAAAGTACTGGATCGTGCCTTTACGATTGAACTCTCCGAAGTAAATCTTGCCCACTGGAATCAAAATGGCGAGCCGAGGCGGCCCGTCGCGACGTGGCCCGTCACGGCATGGAATCCTATCAAGATCCAGTTAAGCGAGTTGGCTAATCCTACGGACCAACAACTATCGGAGATCAGCAGGGCCATTGCCGCACTGCAAGCGGTTAACATTCTCCTGAGCTCAGCGCAATTACAGGTCGGCTACAGAACCCGGGACGAAGTAGCGTTTTACCTGTTGCACGCGCAACAGATCGCGAATGCCTTCGTAGATCATGAAGGCAATGCGGTGGATCCACTCGATCTCGCATTGCAGATGAAGGTCTTGCCTCGTATTGGAGGTGATAGCAATGCAATCAAAAGGGCTGTATTTGGTCTGCTTGGCTGGGCCACTACGGGAATCCCATTGGAAACTTACGACGAAGTAAATACGATTCTCGACTCCTGGGAAAAGCTGGGACGGCCGTCATCCCTTGCGAACAGCGAATATCCTCGACTGGCCGCCAGATTATGTTTGATGGGGCAGCGACTGGCAGTAGATGGATACACGTCCTACTGGTTGTGAGGGGCGATGATCGACATCTTTCGGATCGAGACCGGACAAACGAACTTGAGTTGGAGCGATTCGCAAGCGGAGAACGCCAATCGAATTGGACCAGCAGGCCGTCTTGCAATACTTCCATCAAACAAAGAAAAGAAGATCAAGATCTGGCGTTCTGGCTTACCCGGCAACGCGGCAGACAACCTCGCACTAGAGGCTGGTCCACCTCTATACGATGAAACAACTTACACCTTGCTGCTTTCCAGCGACAAAAGGCGCGTGGAACTCAGGCACCGCGATCCGGCAGTCCTTCGAGCTTTCGGAACCTCAACCGATGGGACTATCGTTCACGGAACAATTAACTTCAATAGTCAGGTCGGACGAAGCAGGTTTTCAGTCTACGTCGATGGAAAGACCGAGTACGATTTTGAAGTAGAAGTATTTCCCGCCAAAGTTGATTATTCTGCGAGCTACGACCTTCTTCTTGCCGACGTACAAGAGATTCTGACAGGCTTGGTTGTTGAGTATCTTAGATCGACCTTCCGATTAGGATTCGTCACTGACACAGAGAGTTCGTCAAGACTGGAGTGGATATTACTGCTGCGACACGTGGTCGACGAACTCGAGCGCGGACTTCGTTACATCGAACAACATCCACATCACGGCCTCATTCGTGAGCGCCTACCCACGAGAGTCGAAAGGCTTCGGCGTCCGGACCCGACTATTTCCAGGATGATTCGGCAAGGCAAAGGCAGTGGACCGAAGAGACGGACGGCTTCCGGACTTGTGCTGCCTGGCATGTTGCCGGAACGCCGCGCTCGAACGACACTGGATACACCGGAACATCGGTGGCTGGCGTCTCAGTTAACTCATATTCGTCAAATCCTGGGTGAGATCCAACTAGCAGAACGGGCTCGTGAGTCGTCAAGCAATACACGCCAACTTCGCATTTTGCAGGAGATCGAGGAACTCGAGAACCGGATAGCGAGGCTACAAAGCATCGCGCCTATCGCGCAGGCACAGGGATTTCCGCCGCCCGGGTTTACCTCATTAACTCTGCAAGCCAGACCCGGATATCGCGAGGCTTACCGCGCGTGCCTGATTTTACTTCGAGGTCTGCGAGTTGACGGTGGTCTTGTGGGACTGGCAGTTAAAGATTCCGGGGATCTATATGAATACTGGTGTTACTTGGCTTTGATTCGACTCGTTGCGCGGATCACCGGCGAACAAGTACCGGTTCGCAAACTATTTTCCATCGAGAAGAATGGTTTGCGAGTGCGATTAAAAGGAGGAACCAATCATACAGTCAAATTTTCAAATGGCGATCGAACTCTCGAATTGACCTACAAACCGCAGTATCAAGATCGGGCTTTTATTTTTCCGCAACCCGGCGTGGTTTTAACTTTTCGCGATCCGAGCCGACCTACGTTCCGTCTTGTGTTCGACGCCAACTATCAGATCGATTCAACTGTGAACTACGTGAGGCACTTCGGATCTCCCGGCCCACCCACGCAAGCGATCGACGTCCTTTACCGTTATCGTGATGCCTTTCTGCAGCAAACGGGATTGCAAGGAACCAGATCCGAGACGTTGAAACGTGCCGTGATGGAGGGTGTGGCGCTTTTTCCGTATACCGACCTTGAGGACCGTTTCCGTAATACTCGCTTCTGGACATGATTGGAGCAATTTGGAATCGGGGCAATACCGCTTCTGCCGAGGGAAACTCGATATCTTGAAGAATGGCTGCGCCGAATCTTGAAGCGCGCCGGTTGGTCCACCACCGATAGATCCGTTTGGGAATTGTCTGTTGATGAGTTGCGGACTTGGCAACAAGCTGAAAACGAGTCCGTTCTGATCGGGACGCTGCGACGAAACGCGAACGAACATCTACGGTGGATAAAATCCAACCGGCGTTATTACACGCCGCTGAATCAAACTGAGCCCCGGCAACTTTCTTCGCGCTGGGTTGCAATCTACTCGCCGGCATCAATCCGAACACCGGGAGCAATTACTCACCTGGCGGAAGTCGAAAGTGTTGAACTTAGAAAGCGTGACGAGATCGACACACCATGGCAGTCGCAGAGCAGTTCGAATGAGATGCAAGTCGTTTATCAACTTCGCCAGGTGCTCCAGCTCGAAAGGCCGATCGAGAACCGTGG
>DATEHX010000315.1:0-3777 GCA_035279345.1 Pyrinomonadaceae bacterium
CTTCGCGATGATGTCACCCGGCTCGACTTCCTCGCCGTCCTGCACCATCAGGTTCGCGCGCACCGGCATCTGGTAAGTCTTCAGCACCTTGTTGCTGGCGCTGCGGATTTCCAAACGCGGCTGTTTCTTTTCGTCGGGCGAATCTTTCACGACCATGCGCGACTGACCGGTCACTTCGTCGACTTCTTCGTCAAACGTCACGCCTTCCTTGAGGTCCTGGAACTTAACGTGTCCAGCAACTTCGGTCAGGATCGCGAACGTGAACGGATCCCATGTGGCGAGCAGTTGATCCTGCGTCACGCGGCTGCCGTCCTCGACGAGGATGTGCGCGCCGTAAACGATCTGATAACGCGCGGCTTCACGGCCACGGTCGTCGATGATGATCAACGAACCGTTGCGATTCATCGCGATGCGTTCGCCCTTGCGGCTCTTGACCGTTTGCAGGTCGAGATATTTCACCGTGCCGTCCTGGCGAGCTTCGTGTTTCGACGACTCTTCCAGACGAGCGGTACCGCCGATGTGGAACGTACGCATCGTCAACTGCGTGCCCGGTTCACCGATCGACTGTGCGGCAATAACACCGACCGCTTCGCCGATCTCGACCGGACGGCCAGTTGCGAGATTGCGTCCATAACACTTGATACAGCAACCGCGACGCGATTCGCAGGTCAAAACCGAACGAATACGCACGCGCTGCACGCCCGAACGTTGAATCTCGGCCGCCAGGTCTTCATCGATTTCCTGGTTGGCCGCTACGATCACATCGTTTTCAATCGGATCGGTGACGTCGTCGAGCCCCGTGCGGCCGACGATGCGGTCGCGCAACGACTCGATTTCCTCACCACCTTCGACGATCGCGCTCGCGGAGATGCCGCGCAACGTGCCGCAGTCGTCTTCGCTGATGATCACGTCCTGGGCCACATCAACCAGTCGCCGGGTCAAATAACCCGAGTCTGCGGTTTTTAACGCGGTGTCAGCCAAGCCCTTGCGAGCGCCGTGTGTCGAGATGAAGTACTGCAACACGTTCAAGCCCTCGCGGAAGTTTGCCTGGATCGGCGTCTCGATGATTTCACCCGACGGACGGGCCATCAGACCACGCATACCAGCGAGCTGACGAATCTGCTGTGCGCTACCACGAGCACCCGAATCGCTCATGACGAGGATTGGATTGAGTTCGCCACTCGACCGCTCGCGATCGTCCATCGCCTTGAACATCTCTTTGGCGACTTTGTCGGTAACTTCCGACCAGATCGCGATGACCTTGTTGTAGCGTTCGCCGTTAGTGATAACGCCGTCTTGATACTGCTGCTCGACCGCGATCACGTCCTTATCGGCCTTCTCGACAAGCCCCTTCTTTGAAGGTGGCGTTACGAGGTCATCGATGCCAATTGAAATTCCTGCTTTCGTGGCGTAGAGAAAGCCGAGCGTCTTGAGATCGTCGAGCATCTTGACGGTCATCTCGTGACCGAGACGAATGTGCGAGTAGTTGACCAGCGACTGAAGACCCTTCTTCTTCAGCGTACCGTTGATAAACGGCAATCCCGCGGGAATTGAATCGTTGAAAATGACGCGGCCGACGGTTGTGTTGATGACCCGGTGCACTTCGTCCTGAACGACGGCACGCAGAATGTCCTGCGGATCGTGTTCCTGAACGAGGTCGATCAAATCGCCGTGAATGCGGAGCTTGATCGGTGTTTGGGTCGTGACTTCACCAGCATCAAGAGCCAATAACACTTCTTCGAGCGAAGCAAACACGCGGCCTTCGCCCTTTGCGCCCGGACGATCGCGCGTCAGGTAGTAAATACCCAAAACGATGTCCTGCGACGGCACCGCGATCGGTTGACCGCTGGCCGGGCTCAGAATGTTGTTGCTCGAAAGCATCAACACCGCGGCTTCGATCTGCGCTTCCGGACTGAGCGGAATGTGTACCGCCATCTGGTCGCCGTCGAAGTCTGCGTTGAATGCCGTGCAGACGAGCGGATGGATCTTGATCGCCTTGCCTTCGACCAGCACCGGCTCAAACGCCTGAATGCCGAGGCGGTGCAGCGTCGGAGCGCGGTTCAAAAGCACCGGATGCTCGCGAATCACTTCTTCGAGAATGTCCCAAACGACAGGTTCCTGCCGTTCGACCATCTCACGCGCCTGCTTGATCGTCGCGGCATGGCCTTGCTTCTCAAGCTGGTTGTAGATGAACGGCTTGAACAGTTCGAGCGCCATCTTCTTCGGCAGACCGCACTGGTGGAGTTTCAACTCCGGACCAACCACGATCACGGAACGTCCCGAGTAGTCGACGCGCTTGCCCAGCAAGTTCTGACGGAAACGTCCCTGCTTGCCTTTGAGCGTTCCGCTCAAAGACTTCAGCGGGCGATTGTTCACGCCGCGCAGCACGCGTCCACGACGGCCGTTATCAAACAACGCATCGACCGCTTCCTGAAGCATGCGCTTTTCGTTACGCACGATGACTTCCGGCGCACGCAGCTCCATCAGCTTCTTCAAACGGTTGTTGCGATTGATAACGCGACGATAAAGATCGTTCAGGTCTGACGTCGCAAAGCGTCCGCCATCCAACGGCACCAATGGACGCAACTCAGGTGGGATTACCGGAATCACGTCGAGGATCATCCAGTCCGGCCGGTTTCCTGATTTCAGAAAACTGGTCGCGACTTTCAGCCGCTTCGAATACTTCAGTTTCTTCTGCTGCGAAGTCTCTTCCTTCATCCGCTTGCGCAGATCGACGGCGAGATCTTCGACGTCCACCATCGCGAGCAGTTCCTTGATCGCTTCGGCGCCCATCTTCGCGACAAACTGCGCGGGATAATCGCGCATCAGTTCGCGATAGCGCTCGTCGCTCAAAAGCTCACGCTCTTTCAATCCGGGAACGTCGCCGGGATCGATCACGATGTACGACTCGAAGTAGAGCACCTTTTCGAGTTCGCGCAACGGAATGTCGAGCAGGTGACCGATGCGGCTGGGCAGACCTTTGAAGAACCAGACGTGCGAACACGGACTGGCCAGATCGATATGGCCCAAACGCTCGCGGCGCACCTTTGCCTGCGTTACTTCGACGCCGCATTTGTCGCAGATCACTCCGCGGTGTTTCATGCGTTTGTATTTGCCGCAGAGACACTCCCAATCCGCCACCGGACCAAAAATGCGCGCACAGAAGAGTCCATCACGCTCGGGCTTAAAGGTCCGGTAGTTGATTGTTTCAGGCTTGGTCACCTCACCATGCGACCATTGCCGGATCTTTTCCGGTGACGCAAGTGAGATACGAATAGCTTCAAAATCAGGAGCCAGTTGCGTCTTTTCTTGTTGAAATCTGAACACTTTGATTTCTCCGTTTTATTCAGCCACAGATTGACACGGACGAACACGGATCCGTTTTTATCTGTGTCATCTGTGGATAACTACGCTTCGACAGCGCTCGTTACGATAGCCTCACCGACGCCGTCTTGCTGACCCGCGCCATCCTCAGCGGCTTTCTTGTTAATCAACTCAACGTCGAGACAGAGCGACTGCAACTCACGAACGAGCACGTTGAACGATTCCGGTAGACCCGGATCGAAATCCGCCTCGCCCTTGACGATGGCTTCATAGATCTTAGACCGCCCCGCCACGTCGTCAGACTTCGCGGTGAGCAGTTCCTGAAGAATGTGTGCCGCGCCGTAAGCTTCGAGCGCCCACACCTCCATCTCTCCGAAACGCTGACCGCCAAACTGCGCCTTACCGCCGAGTGGCTGCTGCGTGATCAAGCTGTACGGTCCAATCGAACGCGCG
>DATEHX010000316.1:0-7661 GCA_035279345.1 Pyrinomonadaceae bacterium
TCACTGCGCAAGATCGCCGAAGCGACTGGCGGCCGTGCTTATTTTCCCAAGCACGAACGCGATTTGAACGATGCGTTCACCCAGATTCAACGCGATCTGCGCGAGCAGTATCTCGTCGCCTACTCACCGAGCAACAAAGCGCGGGATGGTTCATATCGCCGCATCGAGATTCAGTTGATCAACCCGTCGCTGCGCCAGCAAAACCTGAAACTCAACTATCGCTCAGGTTATTTCGCGAAAACCGCCAACCCGGACGCACCTGGCCGAAAGCGCGGCCAGTAGAACAGGTCCTGAGTTCAGCCTTTAGGCTGCCACACCCAAGCTAAAGCTTGAACTAGCTTTGCCCGAAAGGGGTTTATGCTCTTCTCTGTGTCTTCTGTGCCTCTGTGGTTATATTTTACGAGGCATTTATTAACCACCGAGGCACAGAGAACACAGAGAAGAAGTTCAGAGTGAGACTTGTCGACCATAAATCCTCGCAATTAACGGCAGTGACAAGGTTTCGTTAAAACTGATATACTCCTTCCCGCCAGCGTGTCTTCTGGCGCCAGAACTCCCGCACTCCAACTGGTCCTCCCCGAGGTAATTTCTCTTAAGTCGTTCGGACAAACGAACATAAATGACCACCAGCACCTCAGACCGAGGCCGAGTACTGATCGTCGACGACGACAGGCGGATTCTCGATCTCCTGGTTGAGCTCCTCGAACTCGAAGGTTACGCAGTCGCGGCTGGCTCCGACGGCGCGGAAGGTCTCGATCTGATCCATTCGTTCGGTCCGGATGTGGTAGTCAGCGACGTCGTGATGCCGGTTGTTGGTGGACTGGAGCTTTGCCGGCGGCTCAAGGAAGATCCGCGGACGGCTTACATTCCCGTGCTTCTGATTAGCGGTATTCGCAAGTCGAACGTCGCGGGAATGGAAGGTCTCTACGCCGGCGCAGACGACTATCTCGATCTTCCGTTTAGAAACGAAGAACTGTTCGCTAAGGTCGCGCGGCTGATCGAACGTCATCGCATCGGCAAGGCGATTCGCGAGAGTGAGGCGCGTTATCGCGAGCTCTTCGAAAACGCCAACGACATCATCTACACCCACGATCTGCAAGGCAATTTCACCTCGCTGAATCGCAGCGGCGAACGAATCACCGGCTACTCGCGCGAAGAAACGATGCGGATGAACGTCGCCGACGTGATCGCGCCCGAGTATCTCGACCTCGCGCGCGAGATGATCGCGCACAAAGCAGCCGAACACGTTTCCACCGTTTACGAGATCGATATCATCTCGAAAAAAGGCCGCCGGGTGCGGTTGGAAGTCAGCACGCGGCTGATCTTTCGCGAAGGGAAACCGGTTGGCGTACAGGGCATCGCGCGCGATCTCACGGAACGAAAGTATTCAGAAGAAGCCTTGCGCGAAACGCAGGCGTTCTTCAACAGTTTTATGGACAACAGCCCCGCCGTGGCTTTCATGAAAGACCACACGGGGCGCTATGTTTACGTCAACAAACCTTTCGAACGGTTATTCGGCCAGGATCTCAGTTTTCTCAAAGGCCGCATGAGTTTCGACTGGCTGCCGCCAGCAACCGCCGCTCAAACTCACGAGCACGATCTGAAAATTCTCAACAGCGGTCAGCCGGAACAGATTGTCGAGACCATTCCCACCGAGGACGGCACGCCGCATCACTGGCTGGTCTTTAAATTTCCCACGGACGATGCTTCGGGTAACAAATACGTCGCTGGCGTGGGCGTCGACATCACTGAACGCCGGCGCGCGGAAGAAGCGTTGGCCCAACAGGCCCAACGCGAGGGCATGGTTCACCGCATCTCGCAGGCGATCCGTTGTTCGCTCGATAGTCACGAGATTTACAAGACCGCGGTGCGTGAGCTTGGTTCGTATCTCGCCGTGGATCGCTGTTCGCTGTTCATGCGAGACGATCGCGGGAGATGCGCGATGAACGTCGCCGAGTATCACTCGGAAGGCGTGCAACCGGCAGCGTCAGACTTTGCTTTGTCTCATCTCCAGGCGCTGATCAAAGCACTCGATGAAACGGGCGTGTTGCCTTTCACTGACGCCGCCAACGACAAAAGGATCGCCGATCTCTACCGCAACATCCTTGCAAAAGCAGACGTGAAGTCGATCATGTACGTGGCGATCAGAGTCGGCGACGATGTTCCGGCTGCTTTTGCCTTGTCGACCACGAAGCACCTCAGAGAGTGGACCGAAGCAGACATCGCGATGGCCAAAGCCGTAGCGGACCAGACGGGAATCGCTATTCGCCAGGCCGAGCTTTACCAGAAAGCCGAGAGCACTTCGATTCGTGAGGCGTTGGTGAACCGTTTGACGACCGCCATTCGGGCATCGCTGCGGATGCCGGAAGTGATTAGCACTGCCACTCGCGAACTGGGCCGTGCGCTTGGCGCGTCGCGAGTTCATGTTTTCCTTTCCGTCAGCGAAGAAATCGGCTCGCCGTTGGAGCATGAGTATCTCGGAGCAGACGTGAAGAGCGTCAGGCCGATGCCGATCGGCGCCGATCATCCGATTGGCCGCCGGCTGTCTACGTCGAGCGAGCCGCTGATCATCGACGATGCG
This sequence comes from Pyrinomonadaceae bacterium, assembly GCA_035279345.1. Taxonomy (GTDB): domain Bacteria; phylum Acidobacteriota; class Blastocatellia; order Pyrinomonadales; family Pyrinomonadaceae; genus PSRF01. Next base: position 2,582 of record DATEHX010000316.1, read on the forward strand.
CTGAACTTCGAAGACGAGTCGCTTTTGTTGCGTGAATACGTCCGCACCTACGCGGAGATACTCGACATTCGTTCGCAAATCAATTACCCGCTGATCGTCAAAGGACAGTTTCGCGGCGTGTTGAGCATTCACCAAACGGACCGCATTCGCCGTTGGACCGAAGATGAAGAGATGCTGGTTGAGGCGCTCGCGGAGAGACTTTCGATCGGTATCGGACAGGCCGAGTTGTTTGAAATGGTCGCGCGCGGCAAAACGGAATGGGAAACGACGTTTGACGCGATGTCTGACGGCATTTTCATTTTCGACCGCTCCGGTGAACTGAAGCGTGTGAACCGTGCGGGCGCGGCAATGGAAGCCGTTCATCCGCGATTACTGCTCGGCCGCAAGTGTTGCGACATCTTGCGGACCAGTGAAGAAGACGAGGCGTGCGTAGTTGAAAAGGCGATCGAAACCGGTCATAGCGTGACGATTGAGATCACACCTTCGCGTTTAAATCGTCCTTTGCTGGTATCGATCGAGCCGGTGCTTGATGAAACCAGCAAGGCGTTGGCTGTGGTCTGCACGGCGCGCGATCTTTCGGAACTTCGCAAGGTCGAGGCGGTCGCCCGCGAACATCAATCGTTGCTGAAGAACATTCTCGAGAGTGCTCGTGAATCGATTTACGCGGTCGATCCCGAAGGGAATTTCAAGTGGTGCAACACGGCGACTTTGCAGGGTCTCGGTTTTCAACGGAATGAATTTATCGGCCGGCCGTTGCTGGATATGGTTTACGAAGGCGACCGCGAACTCGTGCGCGAAAAACTCGTCGCGGCTTTGACCGGCGTCGCGCAAACCTACGAGATGCGTTACTTCTCGCACGATGGCCGCTTGCGGCACGCGCGCGTCGACAACTCACCGCTCGTCGTCGAAGGGAAAACCACCGGCGTGCTTGGCATTGCTCGCGACATCACCGAGCAGAAAGAAGAACGCGAACGCGCGGCCCGCGCTGACAAGTTGCGCGCGTTGGGCCAACTCGCATCGGGCGTCGCACACGATTTCAATAACTCGCTCGCGGCGATACTCGGCCGCGCGCAACTGCTTCGTCGCCAGGTAACCGACGCCGCACTCGTACGGAATCTCGACATCATTCAAACCGCCGCGGAAGATGCGGCGGCTACGGTCCGGCGTATCCAGACATTCGCGCGTAAGTCGCCGGTTAAAGAATTTGAATTGCTCGACGTTGGCAGTCTGCTGAACGACGCGATCGAGATCACGCGCACGCGTTGGGAAAACGAAGCACGACTGCGCGGCCTGGAATACCAGGTCCGGCTTGAAGCCGAGGCAGGCCACAACACTTACGGCAGCGCGTCTGAATTGCGCGAAGTTTTCGTGAACCTGATCGTGAACGCAGTCGACGCGATGCCGCGCGGCGGCAAGCTCTTCATCATGTGCCGTCGCAAAGACGATCGATTACAGCTCAAGTTCAGCGACAACGGTTTGGGAATGTCCGAAGAGGTACGAACGAAGATCTTCGAACCGTTTTTCTCAACGAAAGGCGTGCACGGCACCGGACTCGGTTTGTCAGTCAGCTACAGCATTATCGAACGGCATGAAGGATCGATGAGTGTTGAGACGCAACCGGGCAACGGCACCACTTTTACTATCGACTTGCCGGCGGCCATTCCCGAACCGTCTTTTGACGAGGCTGAGATTCGCTCTGATGAAATCGCACCGCTTCGAATTCTCGTGTGCGATGACGAAGCGCCGGTTAGAGAAACGCTCGCCGAAATGCTCCTCGCGGTAAATCACCAGGTTGAGTTAGCGGGCAGCGGTCAGGAAGCTGTGGAGAAACTGCGGCACAGCGAGTTTGACTTTGTGTTTACTGATCTCGCGATGCCTGAGATGGACGGATGGGAAACCGCGCGCCTGATTCGCAAGGGTTGGCCCAACGTCCGTATCATCCTTGTGACCGGCTATGGACCAGCCACTATACCGCCAAGTGGCGAAGAGGATCTCGTCGATGCGATCATCGGCAAACCATTCGACTTCACGCAGGTCGGCGCGACCCTCAACGCACTGGCGCGTCAGCTCCAACCAGTTAGTTAAAATTCATTATTCCCGCACTCGCAGTAAACCCGACTCCGAATCCCACCACGATCGCCGGACCCGACCATTCGCCTTTTTCCGCCAGCATGAAGCCGGTCGAGGCGCTGGAAAGATTTCCGTAGCGTTGCAGGACTTGATAAGAACCGTGCACCTTTTCTGATTCAGGGTTCAGGTCGAGTTGAGAGCAAACGCCGTCGAGAATCTTCTTGCTGCCCGTGTGGATCAAACAATCGTCGACTTGCTGAATGTCTGACACTGGCGAGTCAGGATGTTGCAGCACGTTCTTAACGGTCGTCACTGCGTAGTGCGCGCCGCGCGCAGGTACGCTCGGCTGCATGAAATACTGTGGCCGACCCTTTAAGAACGGATGCGAACTGTTGCTGACCATCGTCAACAGGTTCATGTCGTTCGGCTGATCGTTGGTCAGATGGGAAATTGGTCCAAACGCGGGCTTTCCTTCTTCAGTTCCAACGAGCAAAGCCACTGCGCCATCGCCAAACAGCATCGATTGGACCACGAAGGTAGTGTCCAATCTTTGTTGCTCGAAGCTCTCGGCGTCGAGCTTCCCATCTTTCCGCAATCTCAAGAGTTCGCGGTAACCCGAGTACTCGCCCCGCAGCAACGGAGCGACGTACGGTGTGTGTGATTCGGACATCACCACGATCGCCAGTTTGCTGGGGTTCGCCGCCAGGTACCATTGGGCGACTTCGATAGATTTCAACAACACAGAACAGCCCTGCGCCTGCATGCTGACTGTGCGCAACGAACGGGAGAGTATCCCGTGCGTTTTACCCATGATTTCTGAAGCCAGGCAAGGCAGCATTTGATCCGGTGTATTGGTCGCTGCCACCAGCAAACCGATCCGAGTAGGATCGCCGCCCCACTCCTGAATACAGCGTCGCGTAGCGGCCACGCCGAGGTCGGTAGTGGAACTGGTTGCTAATTTTGGTTTGCCAGAAAGGAACTCGGGATAATTGTCGAGGACCGAGTATCGTTGATCGACGCCAAGAGCGCCGATTGTGTTGATAAGCTCCGGGGAGAGCTTGTGCATCAGGCTGCCCACCAACTCCGATGTCCGGATGACATTCCGGGGCACAGAAGTCGCTGCTGATAACAGGTTAATCATTGTCGTTTTTTTCTCTCCAACAAGAGGGGGTTGCCGCACCCGACCGGCTTGTTTAATTTCTAGTTCAGTTTTTTGGATTACAAGACCTGTGCCGTAGAGAGGGGTTCGTGTGTATTTACGCTAAAGTCTTTAGTTGAGACATTTAGCTATTACTCACGCGCGGAGGATGAACTAAGCGGAATAGTACCTGTTTTTGGATACCCACTAAACAGGAACCTGTACTTGATCGCTATTGCTAGGGTTTTGCAACACTGAGCACGACAGAGCATTGATACCCCGATATACACATGGCTAAAGTGTATTCATTGGCCGAATATTGGAATTCACTGATTCTGGAGGGCTTAGCGGAGTATGTAACGACCCAGACTATCTTCGCCGATGCTTCCGAAATAGAGGATGTTGTTGTGTTCGACGACGTTGGCGATTTGGGAGTAACAGTCGGAGGAGCCGTTCTGGAGGTTCTCGACGACGCGGCCCTGGGGATCGAGCGCGAGGACGAAGGAGTAACGTTGGGGAGCGGGTTGGAGAAACTTAGGTAAGCGATAGACGATCTTGCGCAGGAATGGGCGCGGAAGGAGCCGGTCGAAAAGGGCTTGCCGCGGAGTGACAAGCGCTAACCAGAATTTGTCTTTACCGTTGGAAGAAATACCATCGGGGAAGCCGGGAAGATTATCGATGAAAATGTCCGACTGACCTGATTTCGGACCGCTTAACCAGACGCGCCGTACGCGATACATCCCCGTCTCAGCCACCAACACAAACGACTGGTCGGGACTGACAGCGACACCGTTTGCGAAATAAATATCGCGCAGCAACGTCCGCGCCTTCTGCGTCTTCGGATCCCACGCGAGAAAGCGACCGTTTGGTTGATGCTCGAGCAGATCGCTGACGTGCTGCGACATCGGAAACTTCTGCGACGCCTCGGTGAAATAGATCGTTCCATCAGCGGCCACGTCGAGATCGTTCAAACAACCAAACTTCACACCGTCCGCTTCATCGGCAAGCAGCTTCACTTCTCCGGCTTTATTGATTGATAGCAATCCTCGCAAAGCATCGGTGACGATCAGGTTTCCTTCGCGATCGAAAACGAGTCCGAGCGGACGGCCTTGCGTGTTGGCAAACACGTGCGGTTGGGTGCCATCCGGCGCGAGTTGAACTATGCGGCCGTCTTCAAACCCGCCGTAAATTTTTCCCTCAGCGTCAATGGCCACGTCCTCGGGTCCGTGACCCTGGCCGAGACTCAATCGCTGCACGGGAGCGAGTCGCGAATTTTGTTCGTATGGACCAGTCAAGCCCGGATTCGCCGGCGGTGTCCACGCAGCGGGATTGATCGGCACTGGCGCAAAAAACAGGTAGACGAGCGTGGCGGCAAGGAGCGCAACGATGAAAGCTAGAATGTTTCGTTTCAAGATTTTAGAGGTGAAGTTAACGTTCGCCGCGAGATTTCTCGACTTGGCTTTCCAGTTCCACTGCCAGCTTGCGAATTCCCGGTTGATCGATCGGCTCTATCAATCGTAACGCTTCGTCGAGAATGCGTCGTTGATGTTCGGGCCAGTTTGGTTTGCCGGCAACACAGCCGATTTCGCCGTCGTAAAACGCGACACGCGGCGGGCGCACCATTTCAGGGATGTCTTTCAGAACCGCGAGCGTCATTGTCGGAACGCCTGCGAGCTCGATTGCACGCGCGACCAGTCCGACCGACTGATGACACAACCTCGACGCAGGCACCAGCAACGCCGCCTGCACTTCATAACGATTAATTCTTTCCAGCAATGCCGGAACGAGTTCGTCAGCAATGCGCGCGGCATCGGGAATGAAACCGCTGAAACTCCAGAAGACCGGATTGAGTTGACCGATGATGCCGTTGTT
>DATEHX010000317.1:0-5915 GCA_035279345.1 Pyrinomonadaceae bacterium
GTGCCGCCGCAACCAAATGCCGGCCGACGAACCTTGTTCCACCAATAATCAGCAGTTTCATTTACTTTGTGACAAACTCTCCGCCAACGATGCTATTACAACCCGAACCATTGATCCACATCCCAATCTACTCCTGGCCCAACGCAGCCGACTACCCCATGCGTGCAATGGTCCAGCAGCATCTCGCCTGTCTGCAAAGCTACTTCGCGCACGAGAACACCTACGCCCTGCTCGTCACCACCAACGATCGCCGCGCGCTCGAAATAATCTCTGCTTACAAAAGGAAAACCGGCTATGGCTTTCAACTGGAATTTGTGACGCCAGACGACCTGCTCTCCGCTTTCAACACGGATCTATACCACCTCGCCGACATACCATCCAACAGAACGATCTTTTCGAAGTTCTATCCGATAATGAAACGCGAAGCCGAAGCGATAGTGCACATCGATTTCGACACCATCTTCGCCTCAAAGATCGACCTCGCCCCGCTGCTCGTTTCGGACATCGGGCTGGTAGATGCGAATCAGTTCATGGAGAAGGAACAACGCTGGGAGCCGAACGAAAGCGAAGTAGAGTTTTTCCGGCTTTCACAAACAGCGCCACCGTCGTGGAATTGGATCAACTCCGGAGTGTTCTCAGTTCAGCGCGGCGGATTTCAGCTCCTTGCTAACGAGGTCACTCGATATCTCGAAAGCCTCGAACGCGTTATCGACGACGGCATTCATCATTTTACTGACGAAATCATCATGAACGCCCTCGCAATTCGGGAACGCGATTCAGTCGCCGTCATCCCGGATTACCGTCTTAACTTTCTTCACTACTATCTCAAACACGATCCGGCATGGACCACATACGCCGGGATCATCCACTTCCACGCTTTGAAACCGGATCGTTTCTGGTATCACGAAGGCGCGTTCACCCATCGTGAAGATATCACTGAGAACCAGGTACTGATGTCGCGATTGAACGATGATCTCTACCTGGCAGTGTTGATGTGGTATCAGCACTTGCACGCGGCTTGTGATGAATTGCCTTATCTCTTTCCGTTGCTGGAAGCAATTCACCTCGACGTTGTGGAAGCGGAAATGTCAGCGCGCATGGCGAAAGGCAAACACAAAACCGTTGAAACGGTTAATTTAATGAACGTGCAGTAACCACCGGGCTAAAGCCCGGTGTGAATGAGAGTTCGTTTATTTACCCGGCAAGGACTCGATCGCGCCAGCGACGCACGCTCATCACGTCAAACCGCTCGCCCTCGAAAATAATTTGTTTGACCGGCTTCTGGCCGTTGTCGCTCTCGCGGCGAAGCCATTCGCGCACTTCCATCCAGCGAACCTCGCCCTCGGAATTGCGAATCACGAGTAACACGGGCGCGATTTGATTCATCCAGTAGCGAACGTGACGCTCATCCTTGATTGTGAAAACTTCGGTGCCGTCTTTCTTTCGTTTGTGCAGATACGAGTCGCCTGACTTGAGTTGCAAATAGACTTTCAAGCCCGTGGCTTCATCATTGTCATCAGTGAATTCGATCTCCATATCGATGCCGTGATCACTCACGTTGAATTCACGACTGATCTGGTTCGCTAAAGCTACCGTTGAAATCACATCGCCGACCAGGGCTCGTTCCTTACTCTGATTGCTAAGCTCGATTTCAGACTCCGTCTGCATTTCCCGAACGCGCTGTTGAATCTCCGGATTTGCAAACCACTGTTCCATTTCATCCCAAAGCTGTACGCGCTGCTCGCAATTCGCACAGATAATGCTCGGCAACTCTTTTTTGCGCTTGCCAATCTTGAACAGCTTCGTCCCGTCGGCTTGCACCGGCCGGCCTTGTAGCCAATCGTTCAAGCGCTGCATAGCGAGCTCTCGATTGCCCACCGGCGTCCGGCAGTTTTGACAGACGTAATGCCGTAGCCGTTCAACGTCGCGGGCATGCTGCAACAAGTGCTCGTGAACGTATTTACTGAAGATGATCTTCTCCTCTATCGCCACCGACGGATCGAAATAAACTTCCAGTTCTCCCACACCGGGCGCGCGTCTGTTTAGCTTCACGCCGAGCTGCTTTCCGGTGTTAGTCTTGAAGTCGGCGGCGTAACGCCAAAGTTGATCCTGTTCGAAAGCGTCGCTGTGATGAAGACGAACGACAAGGGTCGAATAGATATCGTCAAGAAATCCACTAAAGCGATAGTTCACCAGCACTGCGGGAAACTTCACCTGTTCCGGCCGTTCGCGCCGGTAGTAACTCGGAAAGACAAGGAGGTTTCCTTTATCGGTAGGCTGTCGCAAACAAAGGCCGCGTTCAACCAGCGTCTGGTGCATTGCAAGCAGAACAAATCGTTCGTCGTCACCGGCGAGCCGGGCCATTGAAGACTCGTACGACAAGTCTCCTTTCAGCACGCGTTCCTCCATTACGCAGCCGCGCTGATGTTCGTCAGCTCGCAAAGTTCCGATAACGGCCTGAGCGTAAGCGTTGATGCGTTCGGGCTGTAACAACACCCAACTGCCGAAAGCGAGTTCCCAAACGACACCGGGACCGGCGAGGAGTGTCAGCACGGCGTGCAGCTCCTGATCGGCGAATCGGTTGTATTCGGCAGCCAGGCGGAGTTGCAGCGAGTCGCGCAGCTCATTGAAACGCATCAGAACGCGGCCTTCGTCTTTAAGACGGATGATCTCTTCCTTGAGTTTTTTGAAAACTACTTCGGTGGTACGGCAGGGAATGTCGTCCCAGTTGATGCCAGTGAGAATGGCGACTTTGAGATCGTCGCAACCGAGGTTCTTCTTTGCACTCGTTTCAAGAAACTTTTTGAACTTATGATCTTTGGCAAATTTTTCAACCTCAACGCGGCTGACACGCAAGCCTCCGGCATCAATGCGTCCAGCGACCAGCAGCTTCGCAAAGTCCTTGCGCGAAGCGCGCGTGAGATCACGATCCCATTGGCCCAACGTGTCAAAGAGATCTTCCTTCTGACCATCGAAGACCAACACTGCGAGCGATGTCTCGTCCATGTAGAGTTGATGGATGAGACGTTGATCTGCCTGTCCGCCGAAGTCCCACAACCAGATTTCTTTTTCGACGCTTTTATCGGAAGTGACCGGCAGTTTCCACTGCGTGGCCCACGCACCCACGGTCGAGTCGCTCGGCTGCCATTGCTCACCCGCGAGAACTTTTGAAAGTCCGGTTTTACCGGCGCCACTTTCGCCGACGAGAAGAACTTTTGCGTTTGTATATTGAACCTGGTCGGAGCTGGCCACGGCTCTCGGTTCGATATCTTCGTATGGTCGTGATTTGCTGACCCACTTCGACAGGTCCCAGATTCGAACACCTCCTGCGGTGTCCCCCGAGAAGGCCTGGCGCTCATCGGCACTCCACCTAACGGTCTTTATGGATCCCTGATGACCCGTTAGAACACAGAGACATTGGCCTGTTTCCAAATGCCATAATCGCACCGTCGCATCAAGTGAACCTGACAAGGCAAACCGTCCATCTCTGGTGCACGCAATACTGTCGACCTGGCTCGTATGACCTTCAAGGACGCGAAGGCATTTACCAGTCGCCGTTTCCCACAGTCGTACGGTGTTGTCCCACGAGCCGGAAACAGCAAGCAGTCCGTCTGCCGAAAGGGCAACCGCCCAAATCTGCTTCGTGTGACCATCAAGTCTTCTGAGATGACGTCGCTCGGCAACATCCCAAACGTTGATCGCGCCTTCTCCGTGTCCGGAAACGGCGATCGCTTCGTTCTCACTCCAGGCGATACTTCTGAATCCACCCTCGGAACCCTGAAACACTGCCAACCGGCGGCCTTCTTTCAGGTCCCACAAACTCAGTTCCGAGACATTAGCGACCAAACATTGTTCGTTCCTGCGGTCTAAGGCTATGCCCCAGAGTTGATTTCCCGTTTGCACTGTACGTAGACATCGTTCGGTAGTGGTGTCCCATAACTGCAGCGCGGCTGTCCACGAACCTGATAATGCACGATGCTCGCTATGGCCCCACACGAGTCTCCAAATGTCTTCCGCTTGGGTTGAGAGAACACGCCCAGGTTGCCCGGGCTCTAATTCCCACAGAGTCAGGCCTCGCTCTGTTCCACTGAGAACACATTTTCCGTCGGGACTAAACGCGTAGCAGTTAACAGAGGATTCGGCAAGTTGAATAACCTTGTCCGCTTCCTTTTCTTCGATGGTCGTCGACGAAACGTCAGTGCGCGGCAGGCAAATTTCGCGAAGCCTCGCGTATGCCTCAACGTTATCGGGCGAGCGCAGGTCGATATATTGAACCTGACCCAGCGAATCCTTGAGCTCTGTATCGTCGAGCCGAACAACGACAAAACGGCGCTCAGAATTCAAGGGATCTCGAAACCTCAGCGTCTGGCTTTCTAACTGCGCCCGCTCCGAACCAACCGCATTCTTCGACACGCAAAGCACCAATGCCCGCGAACGTTCCAGACCTTCTTCGATCTTCGCTGACACGTCGTCGCCGGGCTCGAGAACCCACTCGTCAAACCAGACGTTCAATCCAGCGTCGCGCAAGCGCTCGGCGATCGGACGCACTACTAACTTGTCGTTTGCACTGTGGCTTAGGAAAACATCGAAGCGGAAGTGTTCAACCATGGTGAGTCGGTTGCTTTCTGAGCTGGGAGTCTCGGGATTTCAGACAATACCTGACGCCTGCGCATTGTACTCGCTTTTTTGTAACGCACCAGCCCGATTCGGTCGAGCGCGCGGGGGATTTCGCGGTTTTGCATGAACCAGCGCCAGACGTTGCCGCTGCGCATGTTTTCGGCGCTGAGAAGAATGATGCCGGCGTTGATTCCGATCACATCTGTATCGGTCCATCCTGTTTTCGGATTGAATGCATCGACGAAGCCGTACTTGCCGTAAATCTTTTTCCAGCGTTCGTTCATCGTGTGAAGCGCAGTCGTGGCGAGTTCCGGTGTGAACATCAGCGAACCGCCCGCCGCGGAAGGAACGATTGTTCCGTCGATGTCAGGATCGCGCGGTGGACCACCCCACGCAAGATAACCTTTCGCACTGTCCGACGCCGTGATGCCCCAAACGTTTGGGCCATAGTCGGGAAAGTCGTGCGCGAGGTTCATACAGAAGGCGCGATGCGCGAGCGTGGCGGCAACGGAATTTTGAAAGTAGTCGATGCGATCACCGCGGTTTTCGCGCCGGTTGCGGTAGTCGATCCAGGCGTGTGAGTACTGGTGCATGAAGAGCGGCACGCCGATCGTGGTGAAGTAACTGTGTCCTTCGTAACGATAACGATCGCGCCACATCGCGTACCACGAAGCCGCGGGAATCGGGTGCGTGGGAGAAGCAATCGCGACAACGTAGAGGATCGTGTCTTCGCTGTAAGTGTCCCAACGCGGTTTCAAAAAACCTGTTTCGGGTTTCCAACCGTGTGAGAGAAGTAGCGGATGACCGTTGAGCATCCAGCGAAAGTCAACACGCGAGTAAATTCTGGTGGCGAGGCGAACGATCTCGGCATCGTTCGCGAAGCATTGCTTAACTGTGAGAACGCCGGCCAGCAACAACGCCGTATCAATTGACGAGATCTCGCTGTTCCAACGCCGGTCTCCGGTCTTTGCGTCGAGCCAGTGATAAAACCAGCCGCGCTGGTGAAAAGCTCGCGAATCAAAGAAGCGCAGCGTGTTGCGAGTACGTACAATCGCCTGACTGCGTGGAATCCAATTGCGCTCCGCTGCAATGCATGATCCTGTCAGACCGAAACCCGTGGCTGCGATGCTCGCTACGTCACGATGACTCTCAGGCAGCGGCGAGCCGTCCATTCGCGCACGATCCGGCACTAGTCCTGTGTTTGGATCCGCTTGTTCCCAAAAGTAAAGAAAGGAGCGTTGTTGTAGGTCATTGATGAAAGCGTCGTTGGCGCGTGCGGAGGCAGCGGAGAGGAGAAT
>DATEHX010000318.1:0-2936 GCA_035279345.1 Pyrinomonadaceae bacterium
GGCGCGACTCTCGTGTTGCGTGACAGCGAAGTGCCAAAGGCTCCGGAAGAATTTCTGCAAGAGTGCCGGGAAAAGAAGTTGACAGTGCTGGATCTTCCGACTTCCTACTGGCACGAACTCGTCTCAAGTGATTGGGTTGCAGCAAGTGACTTGCGGCTGGTGATCATTGGAGGAGACAAAGCACTTGCTGAAAGAGCCGAGAGATGGCACGGCGTTATTGGATCACGCGTGCGTCTGGTAAACACCTATGGACCAACGGAAGCAACGATCGTCGCCACGATGTGCGACCTCGAAAACGCGACAGCGGGTGTGCCTATCGGCAAACCGGTCGCTAACACTGAAGCGTATGTTCTGGACCTGAATCTTGATCCTGTAGCTATCGGCGCGCGCGGTGAGTTGTACCTCGGTGGAGCAAACGTTAGTCGCGGCTACCTTGGCGATCCGGTGTTGACCGCGCAGAAGTTTGTGCCCGATCCGTTTAGCACTGTTCCCGGCGCGCGGCTCTATCGCACCGGTGATTTAGCGCGGCATCGATCCGATGGACGGATCGAGTTTCTCGGGCGCGTCGATCAGCAGGTAAAGATTCGCGGCCATCGGATCGAGCCGGCCGAAATAGAGGCCGCGCTGTTACGCCACGAAGCAGTGCGTGAGGCGGTCGTCAGTGTTACCGATGACGGGCGTCTCGCTGCTTATATCAGTCTGCATCCGCGTCATCCGTGGTTAAAAGCGACTGAATTGCGGAACTTTCTAACAGGTAGTATGCCGCAATACCTGATCCCGTCGAGCTTCACGCTGGTGGATGCATTACCGCGTTTGCCGAGCGGCAAGATCGATCGGCGCGCTTTGCCAGAGCCGGCCACGGATCTTACGGAAGTAAACGGATACGTTGGCCCACGCACGGCGATCGAACGTTTGCTTTGCGATCTCTGGACTGAGGTTCTCAAGGTAGATCGCGTTGGCGTTCACGATAACTTCTTCGAACTTGGCGGCGATTCGATTCTCAGCATTCAGGTGTCGGCGCGCGCGCGTCTCGCCGGATTCAAAGTGACGCCGAGTCAGATCTTCCAGCATTCGACACCGGCTCAGTTGGCCGTAGTGGTTTCGACTTTCGATGCGGGTCATGCGGAAGAGGAAGCGATCACTGGTCCTGTGCCGTTGACGCCGATTCAGCATTGGTTCTTCGAGCAGAAGTTTCCAGTGCCCGATCACTGGAACATGGCGTTGATGCTGACGGCGCGCGAGCGGCTCGATCCCGAAATTCTGGAACGTGCATTTGAATACCTTGTTCAGCATCAGGATGCGTTGCGGCTGCGGTTCAGTGCCGGACAGCAATCTACCGGGGATGCTCCAAACGAAAAGTTTCTCCGCGTAGATGAGACACACGCTCAACTCGATCTTGCAAACGGCGTGTTGCTGCGCGCGGTGTTGTTTGATACTAACGAAGAACAGCCGCAGCGTCTATTGATTACAGTTCATCACCTGGTCTTTGACGGCGTCTCGTGGCGAATACTGCTGGAGGATCTGGGCCGTATTTATCGGCAGTTGCAGCGTGGTGAGAACGTCAGCTTCCCGCCGAAGACGACCTCTTTTTTGCGCTGGGCGAAGTTGTTGAATGAGTACACACGTTCCGAACAAGTTCGTAGCGAACTGAGTTACTGGACGAGTCTATCTAAACAACTCTTCAAACCGTTTCCTGTAGATTACCGACACGGAAGCAACCTCGAGGCTGAAACCCAGACCCTCACGATCACGTTCGACGCCGCTGAGACGCGGTCGCTCTTGCGTGATGTCGCCGCAGCTTACGGCACACAGATTAACGACGTCTTGTTGACTGCTCTGCTCGACGCCTTCTCACATTGGACCGGGAACTCATCGCTCCTGATCGAGCTTGAAGGTCATGGACGCGAAGATCTTTTCGACGCCGTAGATCTCTCGCGAACTGTCGGTTGGTTTACAAGCGCGTTTCCCGTCCTGCTACAGGCAAAACCAAACATCTCCCCGGTCGCGGCGTTGCAGTCAGTCAAGCAACAGTTGCGCGACATCCCAAAGAATGGAATCGGTTACGGCTTGCTGCGCTACCTCAGCGACGACGCCGAAGTACAAGAACGAATGCAAGTTCTGCCGGAGCCGGAAGTCAGCTTTAACTACCTGGGCCAGTTGGACCAGATGCTGGATGATTCAGAGCTTTTCTCGTCTGTTGAAGAGACGCAGAGCCAGACTCGCCATCAGAGCGCACGCCGCAGCCGGTTAATCGAAATCAACGCCCACGTAAGCAACCAGCAGTTGCAGGTTGACTGGAATTACAGCAACGCATTCCACAAGCAGCACACGATCGAAAAACTCGCCCAGGATTTTATGAGCGCCTTGCGGTCGATCATTGCTGCTTGCCGCGAACCGTATGCAGAAGTCGAAGAGCGCTATCCGCTTTCGCCGCTTCAGCAGGGAATGCTGTTTCACAGCGTATATGCGCCTGATTCGCCCATATACATCGGTCAGTTGAGCTTTGCGCTAGCAGGCCGGCTCGACGTGGAAGCTTTCACTGAAGCGTGGCGTCGCGCGGTCGCGCGGCATGCGGTCTTACGCACGTCATTCATCTGGGAAAGTCTCGAAGAACCGTTGCAAGTGGTGCATCGGCGAGTCGAACTGCCGCTCGAACTACTCGACTGGCGTGAACTCCCGGAACATGAACTACGACTCACTTCATTACTCGAAGAGGAGCGGCTCCGCGGCTTCGATCTGTCAACTCCTCCATTGCAACGCCTCAAGCTGGTCCAACTCGACAATGAAACTTACCGGCTCATCTGGACGCATCATCACCTGTTGCTCGATGGCTGGTCCATTGCGACCCTGCTTCGCGAGATTTTTGCTGACTATGAGAATTTAAAACGCGGCATCGACGAACAACCACTCCTCGCTCGTGAGTATCGCGACTACAT
>DATEHX010000319.1:0-4657 GCA_035279345.1 Pyrinomonadaceae bacterium
CGCATCGGTCCGAGTGCTTCCGTGAAAATGCGCGCATACAACGCGAAGCTGGCGGCTTTCGACGCGGTCGAAAGAAACGCGGTAACTGAGGTCGGTGCGCCTTCGTAAACGTCCGGCGCCCACATGTGAAAGGGCACTGCCGCGACTTTGAAGAACAATCCCGCACTCAACGCGATCATCGCGAGCAACAACAACGGACGGAGCCCCACGATGGCGTCCGCCTGGCCGCCCTGACTTGCCGCTTCTATCGCTGTTTGAATCTGCGGTACTACGCGGCCGAGTTCGCGACCGATGTCGCCGATGTTGGTCGAACCCGCCAACCCGTAAAGCAGCGACATTCCATAAAGCAGCACGCCCGACGAAAACGCGCCGAGCAAAAAGTACTTCATCGCGGCTTCGTTGGAACGCTTCTCGCGCTTCGTGAACGCGACGAGGATGTAGAACGTCAGCGCCATCAGTTCGAGACTGATGTAAAGCGAAATGAGATCGTAACCGCAGGCGATGAACATCATGCCGACGGTCGCAAAGAGCAGCAGCGAATAGTATTCACCGTGCTGTTCGCCTTCGATATCGAGGTAGCGCGTCGAAATACCGATCGCGAGTCCCGCCGCAATGAGAAAGATCGCTTTAAAGAGAAGCGCGAAGCCGTCGATCCGGACCATGCCGTAGAAACCGTCGTATGGCAACAAAGGCATGAAGCGCCACTGCACCACGAGTGAAATGAACGCGAGGGCGACGCCGATGAGTGAAAAGTAAGCAGTGAGTTTGCTCTTGCGATACGGAAGAATCACTTCCATCACAAGCGCCACGCACGCGCAAACGGTCAGGATCAACTCCGGTATGATCAGTTGCAGATCCGAGACGTTGATTAGAGACGTGGTGTTTGCCTGAAGGAGCATTTGAAATTTGTTCTTTGTACTTTGTTTCTTGTGCCTTTTTGTGGCCTATCTCTCCGCCCGTTCTGGCTGCTGCGCCGGCGCGGCGGCGCCCGGAATCTGATAATCCGGCCTGACCTGCTTCACAATCGCGTTCACCGGTTGCTGGATGTATTCGAGAAACGGCTTCGGATAGACGCCGATCCACAGCGACAGAATCATGAGCGGAACCATGTAGGCCCACTCGCGGATGTTCAGGTCCGTGAGTTTCTGGTTCTTCGGATTCTCGACGTTGCCGAAGAACATGCGCTGGTAGAGCCAGAGGAAGTAACCGGCGTTGAGAATAATTCCCAGCGCGGCCCAGCCTGCCCAAAACGGGTTTGCCTCAAACGCACCGCGCAGCGCCAAAAATTCCGAGATGAACACCGCGAGCAAAGGCAGACCGATCGCGGTCATTACCATGCCGAGAAAGATCGCCGCGTAGCCCGGCATCACGTGTGACAGTCCGCCAAACTCGGCGACGTTGCGCGTGTGACGCCGTTCGTAAATTATGCCGACCAGCAGGAACAGCGCACCCGAGTAGATGCCGTGATTGATCATCTGCATGACGCCGCCGTTCACGCCGTTTGGATTGAGCGCAAACAGTCCGAGCATCACCATACCCATCGACGACACCGATGAATAGGCGACGAGTTTCTTCACGTCGCCGTCTTTCTTCACGACGAAATACATGGCCGCGAGCGCGCCGTAGATGATGCTGACGATCGCCAGAAAGACCATCACGCTGCGTACGCCAAACGTGCCGAAGCTCGTGACCCACGTCGTTTGATCTTTCGACGCGCCGGGAAACATCGGCAAGTTGAAACGATAGAAACCGTAAGTTCCGAGTTTCAGCAAAATGCCGGCAAGGATTACAGAACCGGCCGTGGGCGCTTCGACGTGCGCGTCAGGCAGCCACGTGTGAAACGGAAACATCGGGACCTTAATCGCGAAGCCCAAAGCGAACGCTATGAACAAAAGAATCTGAAGCGTGCCCATCGGCAGCACAGATCCGACTGCTTGCAGGTAGAGAATGTTGAACGTGCCGGTGCCGTTTGCCGCGGCGGCTTGCAACGTACTTGAAACGAGTTGGACCGCTGCGTCATTTCCCGCGAGCGTGCGAACAGTCTCCTGCGTGATCTGGCTCGTCAACGCCGTGTCTTGCGTGAGGAAGTACATCTTCAAAACGCCGAGCAACATCACGACCGAACCAACGAGCGTATAAAGAAAGAATTTGATCGCCGCGTACAAACGGTTCTCGCCGCCCCAGATTCCGATCAGGAAGTACATCGGCACGAGCGACACTTCAAAGAACAGGTAGAACAGAAACAGGTCCATCGAACAGAACACGCCGATCACGGCCGTTTGCAACAGCAGCAACAGTACGTAGTATTCCTTCTCGCGTTTCTGAATGTAGTCCCACGACGAGAGCGCCGCGATCACGCCGAGCAACGTCGTCAAAACGATCAGCAGCACCGCGACGCCGTCGACGCCCATCTGGTAACGCGCGCCGATGATCGGTATCCACTGGCGGTCCTCGAGAAATTGCATGCCGCCCGCGACGCGATCGTATTTCAACAACCACAACGACAGGACGAAGTCGACCCCAAACCAGACAGTCGCGAAGCGCTTGATCAGACTCGACTGGTCCTTCTTCATGAGCGCCAGGATGAGGATGGCGCCGACCGCCGGCAGCCAGGTGATTACAGAAAGAATGATGTTGTTCATAAGTTTGTGATCACATGATCGCCGCGAAGACACCTCGCAGCGCCGTTACGATGTCTTTCGCAAAGAACGCAGCCACGGCAAGCATCAGTCCAAGAACCATCACGAGTGCGTAATTCTGTGTGAAACCGGTTTGCGCCGCGCGCAACAATGGCGACATCAAACGCACGATGAAAGCGGCGATCGAGTTGACGAGTCCGTCGACTAAATACTTGTCGATGCCGCCGACGATGCGGCTGATTCCGCGGCTCAACGCCGCGAGTCCGTTGACGATGCCGTCGACAATTTTGGAATCAAACGAAAAGACCGCGCGCGCGGCATCCATCGTGCGACGCGTGACGGCCACACCGTAAAACTCGTCGACCCAATATTTGTTATAGCTGGCGATATAGAGCGGGCGCAGCCGTGCGGCCCAGATGTCGGGCAACTGCGGGCGCCAAACGTAGAACAGTCCGCCGAGCAACATGCCGATGCCGGCCGCGACTAACGAGATAACGATAAAGATCCATTCGGTCAGCGTGTGGTTATGTACGGCGTTGTCAACCGCATGGGCCAGGTTGAATCCGGTCGCAGCGGTTGCCGTCCCGTGTGTATCTTCAGCAATCGGCTCCGATCCGTGTTCACTGGCTGTTACGGGAGCGGGCTCATGACCACCCTCAGCCCCCTTGAACTCTCCAGTCGCGGGGTCCCAGATGATCGGGTTAAGCCAGTTGACGATGTTGAGTCTGCCGCCCGGATGTTCTTTGTCAGTGATGAACTTGAAAGCCGGACCAACGCCGACAAATCCACCGATAGTCGCGAGCACTGCGAGCACAGCCAACGGCACCCACATCGACCGCGGCGACTCGTGCGGCATGTGCGCGCCGTGCTTGTGTCCATCGTGGTCAGCGGCATGTCCGTGCGTGGCCACGTGATGCTCGACGTCTTCGTAAATTGGTCCAACGTGCTCGCCCGGTTCATGACGCAGACGATCGCCCGCTGAAGGAAGAACTGCATCGTGCGCGGCGAGTCCTTTGTCGTAAGCCGAAGCATGCGCTTCGTCTGCTTCGCCGCCCGCGTGTCCTTCGAGGAATTTTTCTTTGCCCCAGAAGGTCATCGCCATCAAACGCGTCATATAAAACGCAGTGCAAACGGCGGCGATCGTTCCTACCAACCAAATGAGCCAACCGAACGGGATTTGCGTAGTCGAAGCCGCGTTCCAAAGGATTTCGTCTTTGGACCAGAAGCCGCTGAACGGAATAACGCCGCAGATCGCGAGCCAGCCCGCGAAGAACGTCCAATACGTGTACGGCATGTACTTCTTCAAACCGCCCATGCGGCGCATGTCCTGTTCGTGGTGCATGCCGTGAATCACGCTGCCGGCGCCGAGGAACATCAGCGCTTTGAAGAACGCGTGCGTCATCACGTGAAAGATGGCGATTACAAACGCGCCGACGCCGCAGGCCATGAACATGAAACCGAGTTGGGATACGGTCGAGTAAGCCAGGACCTTTTTAATATCGTTTTGGGTAATACCGATCGTCGCCGCGAAGATCGCGGTTGCCGCACCGACGAGCGCCACGACCAACAGCATCGTTTGCGAGTGCTGGAAGATGACGTTCGTGCGCGTCACCATGTAAAGACCGGCAGTGACCATTGTCGCGGCGTGGATCAGCGCTGAGACGGGCGTTGGACCAGCCATCGCATCCGGCAACCATACGTGCAACGGAAGTTGTGCCGACTTACCACACGCGCCGATAAACAGTCCCAACGCAATCCATGAAAGCAAGCCCCAATGGCCGAGCGTCTCTATCGGATAAGCCTTGGCCTGTTCGAAGACTTGCGTGTATCCAGCGCTGCCAAACGTGGCGATGATGCCGAAGATCGCGAGGGCGAATCCGAAGTCGCCGACGCGGTTCGTGATGAACGCTTTGCGTGAAGCGTTCGCGGCTTCCTGACGATCGAAGTAATAACCGATTAAGAGATACGAACAGAGACCGACGCCTTCCCAACCGACAAACATCATCAGGAAGTTTGAG
>DATEHX010000320.1:0-17106 GCA_035279345.1 Pyrinomonadaceae bacterium
GCCCTCGATCAGCGGCGATGGCCGCACGATCGTTTTCGAACACGACTTCGGCATCTGGAAACTCGACGTTGCCTCCAAACGCGCCACGCCGATCACGTTGAACATCGACGCGGAAACGCAGGACAACCTCAGCGAAGTTCAACCGTTCAGCGGACAAGCGGACGACTACGATCTCGCGCCAAATTCACGCCGGATCGCGTTTTCGATTCACGGCGAGGTTTTCACAGCGCCGGTTGAAGAAGGCGACTTGAAACAACTGACCGATGGACCAGCGCGCGATCGCGGCGTTGGCTATTCACCGGACGGCAAATGGATCGCGTACGTTTCGGACCAGAGCGGACGCGAAGAGATCTACGTTGTCCCGACTGACGGTTCAGCTCCTGCGCAAAAGCTCACCGACATCGATGCGCTCAAGCAGGGTTACAACTGGTCGCCCGATTCGAAGGAGCTCGCATTTTCTTCATCAGACGACAAACTGCGCAAACTTACCGTCGCCACGAAGCAGATTGTCGAGCTCGACACGTCGCGCTACGGCGCCATCAGCACGCCCGTTTGGTCGCCCGACGGAAAATGGATTGCCTACTCCAAACAAGACATCTCGCGCACGTCGGACATCTATATGGTCGCTGCGTCTGGCGCCGAGAAGGAACCACACCGGGTCACGTTTGATTCAAACAACGACGGAAGCCCGGCGTTTGGACCAGACGGGCGCAAACTCTTCTTCCAACGCCTGGAAGCGACCGGCAACACCAGCCAACCCAATTCAGTTCAGATCTACTCGATGTGGCTCGAGCATCAGGAAAAGGATCCCGACGATCCGGAAGAGCGCGAAGCCGAACGGTCCGCGCCGCCTGCCGCGGAAGGTGCTGAAGGTGAAACTCCAGCGGCAGCACGTCCGCGACCGCAGGCGAATCGTCCACCGCGAGAAATCAAGATGGATTGGGACGGAATGAAGCGGCGCACGCGCCAGGTCACGCGCATGCCGTTTCCGATTCTTAGCTACACGATCGCGCCCGATAGCCGCACGATCGTTTTCGTCACCACGGAACCTGCTGGCCCGGCAAGCATTCCGGTGGTCTATTCGATTCAGGAAGACGGCCGCCGGCTTTCGCGTATCACCGCAGGCCAACCACCAAATAATGAAGATGGTGGTGGTCCAGGCGGTGGCGGTGGTTTTGGTGGTGGAGTTTCCGGTCTGAATATTTCGCGCGATGGCCGCACGCTGTTCTTCCGCGAACGCGACGGTGTTTGGTCAGTGCCGATTTCCGCTGGTGGACCGGGAGCCGGCGCGGCAGCCACGGCTGCAGGTGCAGGCGGTGGTGGCGGCGGAACGGGCGTTGGCGGTGGTCGACGCCGGATCAATTTCAACGTTCGCGTTCAGATCAATCGTCCGGCTGAATGGGCCGAAATGTTTGACGATGGTTGGCGCACGATGAAGTATCGCTTCTACGATCCGAAG
This sequence comes from Pyrinomonadaceae bacterium, assembly GCA_035279345.1. Taxonomy (GTDB): domain Bacteria; phylum Acidobacteriota; class Blastocatellia; order Pyrinomonadales; family Pyrinomonadaceae; genus PSRF01. The sequence continues at coordinate 1,460 of DATEHX010000320.1, forward strand.
ATGCACGGCATGGATTGGGACGCGATGCGCGCGAAGTATCGTCCGCTCGTCGACTACGTCGGCGATCGTCAGGAACTGCTCAACATCATCAACGAGATGATCGGTGAGTTGAACGCTTCGCACACCGGCGCAGCGCCGCCGCCGCGCGGGTTTGGTGGTGGTGGAGTTTCAACCGGTCACCTCGGCATGGAACTCGAACCGGACAAAGCCGCGGGCCGTTATCGCGTGGCGTACATTTACGAAGATGGTCCAGCCGACAAAGACTGGGTGAAGGTGAAAGTCGGCGACTACCTGCTCGCGATCGACGGTAAGCAAGTGAAAGCCGGCGACGAGTACTGGCAGTTATTGAACAACCGGTTGAACCGCAAGGTCACCGCCACGTTCAATAGCAAACCGGCTGACGATGGTGCGTGGAACACGCGCATTGAAACAATTAATGGCGGCGCTTACAGCCAGTTGCGTTACGACCGCTGGGTGAAGGAACGACGCAAGAAAGTCGATGAGCTTTCGGGCGGACGCATCGGCTACCTCCACATTCAGGCGATGAATCAACCGTCTCTGCGCAAGTTTGAGAAGGAGATTCGCGAGTATCGCAACAAGGAGGCGCTGGTGATCGATCAACGTTGGAACGGTGGCGGCAACATCGAACAGGAGTTGCTCGCGATCCTGGTCCAACGTCAATACCAGATTTGGCAGCCGCGCGGTACTGAAGCGAGCGGCCGTCCGTTTGCCGGTTTCTTTGGTCCAAAAATCGTGTTGCAAAACTGGCGTTCGGCCTCGAACGCGGAGATGTTTCCGGCGGGCTTCCGTGCTCTCGGACTCGGCAAAGTTGTTGGTACGCCGACGATGGGCGCGGTCATCGGAACCGGCAGTTACAGTTTGATTGACGGTTCAACGGTGCGTACTCCGGGCGTGGGCGTTTTCCTCGCCGATCCTAAGCGAACGAACATGGAAAACTACGGCGTTCAGCCCGACATGCTGATTGAAAACAAGCCGGAAGACACCCTGGCCGGACGCGATCGGCAACTCGAAGCCGCGGTCGAAGATCTGATGAAGCAGTTGAACGGCTCACGCCGCCCAGTGGCGACTGAAGGCCAGCAGCAGCAACGGTAGATAAAACAAAAGCCATCCACAGACTACACAGATTCTGCGTAATCTGTGGATGGTTTTCTAAGGGGCCACGATGTTGGTCATCTTGATGACTTCGAAATCGGCCCCCTTGATTCCTTTCAATGTGCTCAATTCGTCGTCGTCCCAACGCATGTCCGGGGCGCCGCTGATGAACCAGTTGGAGCCGTTGTCTGCCACAATCATTCCGTACTTCTTCAAGCCCCGCAGAATCACCTGCATCGCCGGCGAATAGCCCGAGATATTCACTGACGCTTTCAAACGCACTCGCATACCCATCGGCGGGCGATCGACACTCGTGTTGTTACTGGCCCAATGACGCGCTGGATGAACGTAAGCGCGGCGCGTGATCTGTGCGGTGAAACGAAGCGCGTGACGAATCTCCTGTTGCTCAAACACTTCGTCGTAACGCACCAGTCCCGGAAAGATCGGCAGCCCCGCGGCATCCGCTGACGTCCAACCAGCAGGCCTCAAGGCATTCGAATTCAGATCGAAGATCGCGGCGGAATCCGCGTTCCAACTAGCACCGTTGTTCACGGGAAACCCGCGATACAGCTCGTAGAGTTTCCAATTGTCGCGATCGATCACGAGCACGTGACGATCGCCGGTGCCGTTTGGTCCACCTTCGATCGGTGCATTTACCGGAACCGGATATGGGCCGGGATCGCTCTGCGATCCAAACGCAGTGAAGTTGATCGGAACCGGCGTTTGATTTCCCGCAACGACGATGTAAGGAATGCCGTTAGGAGCGCCGTTCCAAACCGTGCCGAAGTCAGGATGCAGACCGGTATTCAATCCCATACCCGCGATCAAATTGGCGGAGTTCGGATCGATCGGAGCATTGGAAACGTCTTCGTTCCACGCGTTGTCCGAGGGAAACAACTGCTTTCCGTGAAGACTGGCGCCTATGCCGAGCTCGGGCGTTGGCTGCGGGACGACCTCGTCGTCTGGTGGACCACCGCCAATGTGCCCGATGCCGACGCGGACGCGATTACTTGTCGCGCCGCGAAAAGTAATTCCTACCAGAACATCGCCAACGTCGCCGAGATTGTCGTTCAAGCGCACGATGACACTCGTCACCCCCGAAGCTCCGTCAACTTCGCCAACGTGCTCAACCGTCAATGGATAATGAAGGTGATTGCCGTCTTCGGCTGAGGCGGTCACGTCTGCTGCCGTTTCGCTGGGCAGCAAAGACAGGTTGTTGGCGAAGAGCATGACGCGCGTGCGGTTGTCGGAACCGAGCGGAAGGATCGCGTCGGGCGCGAAAGGCTCGTCGACGCGGGTCACCGATTCCACGGCAACGCCGCGCGTGGATCCGGTTTTCGTCAGCAGGATCGGCGCGGGCGCCACTCGGGCACGCACCGGCGCGAACAGCGCCAAGCCAACGAACGCTAAGAAAAAGACAATGAAGTAACGGGCGTGTCCCAAGGTCTTACCCTAAACGTCAGATTGATGTTGAGGTTTAGGGCAAGGGAGGATGGGACCAGTATAGGCGACCGACAGCCAGAAAGAAATTAAAAAGTACTAGCGGCCGCCGGCTCCGCAGTGGCTTGCGCATTTGCTTGTGCAGACGCGGCTGCTTCAGTCATTGCGCGTTCCAGTGTCAACAGCTCGCGTCCGGCGATAAAGCCGCGAATCAACATCACCAACACGAAGCCGTGAACGATGATGGCCAGCCAGTCGAAAATGAGTATCGAAAGAAGAGCGTCGAAAAGAAACAGGACCATGCCGGCGACGTAGGCCCACAACTGCCGTTTATTCGCGAGGTACGCGATCCCGGCAAACAGCGCGGCGATAAAGATATCCAAAACAATCGCGATAACCTTAGCCGCTTCTCCAAAACGGTCGGCAGCATAGAGCGAGATACCGTCGATCACTTGGGTGATCTCAAGACTGAGGAAGAAACGCCAACCGCCGCCCAGCAGGCTGATCATCGAGGTAATGAGCGTGAGTCCGGCGATCCAGTAGAACCAGTTCGCGCCGGATCGATAACGGTCGGTGAGTTCGGCGTGTTGGATGTGATCGTAGTTATTTTCAAACATGTGGGAGTCTCCTTCTGGATGAGATTGAAAGGTCTCAGGGCGCGGATTTAAGTTTGAAGTCGGATGGGACGAACTCGATCGATTTGATGATGCCGTCGGCTTTGATTCGCTTGTCGGCGTTTGGCGCGTAGACAACGACGACCAGGTTCGCGGGTTTGCGTTCGCCGCAGGTGATCTCGCCTTTGACGTTGGTGTCGTAAGTGGTGATCTCTACGTCGTCAAAGCTGGCGGCTCTGAACCGCAGCAATCCGCTTTCGGTTTGCACGACAAAGATGATTCCCTTGGCGTCGCATTCGAGCCGCAACAACGTGGCTTGCAACTGAGTTTCGCCTTCGGCAGGGGCTCGCAAAACTTCGCGCAAGTATGAAGACGGATCGCTCGAAGCCGGCGCAACAGGTTGCACCGGACGTGTACCACTACCGCCGCTGCCTTCGTTAGCGGTGGATTCCGGTCCGACGTTGACGAGAGCCGGTGGGCCGCCGTTCGTGTTACGTGCTTGCTGCAGTTGATCTACGTAAGTGTTCGAACGTTCTTCGATGCCATCAATCTGCTTCAGCAACATCTCCGAATGCTGACGGAGATCTTCGGGTGCGCTGGATTTGGCGAGTTGTTCGAGCATCTGGCGCGCGGTCTTGTAATCACCGGTGCGCGTGTAGAGTTGGGCCAGGGTCAACGAGACGTCATGCCGGCCCGGCGAAGTGCTCAACACCTTTTTCAACGAAGCGATCGCTTCGGGCATGTTGTCGCCGCTCACCAGACTCATGAACGCCAGCAAATTGTGCGGCTCGGGAAAATCCGGTCGCAGCGCGATCGCTTTCTGCAAATGCTCGCGCATCTTCGTGGCGACTTCCGGCGCGTAAGAAGACACCATCTCGTTCTCCGACTGCCGGCTCAACGTGAACGCGTAATAGTAGTGTGCGAGATAATTCTGCGAATTCAACGCGACCGCTTTTTCAAGACTCGCGCGCGCTTGTTCGACTTTCCCTTCACGAAAATACGCCATGCCCAGCGAGGCGTGGGCCATTCCGAGATTTGGATCGAGTTGAAGCGCCTTTTGCAAATACTTGTAAGCGTCCTGGCGATAACTGTGAAGCAATAGATCGCCGAGATACGCCTGGGCTTCCGCTTCGGTTAGCGGCGTGGCTTCGGTGTTCGTGTCGAGTTGCAGTTTGTTTTCGAAGTGACCGTCGAGCACGTTGTAACGGCTCTGCTTGACGTAGTTTTTCAGGTCTTTTTCTATCGTCTCGTACGGCACTCCAAACGAGTCCTGAAACGCCTTGTCCATCGGCACGTTCGCGGTTTGTAACTCTAAAAACTTCGCGAGTTGTTCGCCTTTTCCGGCCTTGCCGATCAGCAGGTAGTGCATCAACGCCCACGACTGCGCGTAGAAGATGCCCTGCTTTTTCGACTCGTTATAGTGCGGCGATTTGTGATCGACTTCGAAGAGCGTACGCAACGGCAGCATCTTGCTGTCGCGTAGCAGGTAAACGTGATTGCTGATCGGATAACCGAGCCCGATCTTGCGATCGTCGGTGATCTTGAAAGTGCTGTAGTACTCGGCGAGTCCCTCGTTGAACCACAACGGCGCATTCTCAAACGTGTTGTTGACCAGCAGGTGAGTGTACTCGTGAAAGATTACGTTGAAAGGATCTTGCTCGCCGTTGAGTTCCGTCGTCAGCGTGATGTAATTGACGTCGGGTCCTGCCTGAAAGTAACCGGCTGTGTTTGCGTGTGGTTTGAATGGCCCGTAGGAACTGTGACTCTTGAAAACCACGACGGTCGTCGGCACGGGCGTGTTGAACCGCATGTGCGGAAACAGCCGCGTAAACACCTCGCGAAACTGTTCCAGCCGCAGTCCAACCTGCCGGATTTCCTTCTCGCCGGCGTTGCCGATCATGTAGAAGTTTTTAGTCCGGACGCTGACCCAGTTGTCTTTAGCCGAGACGCTTGTGGGTTGAGAGACTACGAGTAAAAGGCAAAGAGTTACTACAAGGGGGTAAATAAAACGCTTCATCATCATGGCCCAAGGGTTCGCGAGAGAGTGAAGGGACGAGAGACGGGCGGATTATAAATTTGGACCGTCCCGTTTGCAAGCCATTCACACGCGTCCTTGCCATTGAGGAAACTCTTGCAGGTAGTCCGAATGAATGCCCTTTAGATAAACGAAATGAGTGTCGATCTTTGTGGGAACCACGACCCGGAGCGTGACGATGCCGTAGATCATACAAACGAGCAGCAGTAAACCTCCGATCGCCACCGGAGTCGCGTCCTCGAGCATAGCGGCCATGGGGAAACAAAGCAGTCCCACGATTCCGAGCGCCCACGTGATCGCGAGATGACGGCGCCGCGCGTCCCGGTGATTTTCGCAGAATCCTACGTTGACGGTCGCTGTCTTGCGCAGCACCATCGCGATGACCGCGTAAACCAGAATGCTGATCAGGATCGTGAGATAAAGCGCCGGATGGTGCCAGGTGAGTTTGCGTTTGAGCCGTTCACCGGTGGGTTCGTTGCACTTGATGCAACGGTTGGGGAGCAGCGCTTCCTTAGTCATTACCAGGGTCGACTTATCGCGCCAGATAGTCTGCAAGCCGTGCATCGGGGGAGGAAAATACGGTTGTTGGGGTGTCATACAGAAATCCTTCTGGGAAAGAGGTTTTTTACTGAAGGAGTGTGGGCTCGACGGCGAGTGGGAACAGGTCTCAACTCGCCTGTTCATCTTGCCGCAAAGCCGGAAAGAGGGTCAAGAAAAAACTTGAGGCGTGCATGGGAGCACGCCTCAAAGCTGCGATCGTCTTGAATTTATTGCATTACTCTTCAGGTCCCGTGCAAGTCGGGCCGTGAAGTGCCGGAATCTTCTGGGAGATGATCGGATACTTGGGAGCTTCATCGATGTTGATTTGCGTCCAGTGTGCATAATTCTCGGGCACGTTTGTGTCGGCGAAGATTGCTTCTACGGGACACTCAGGCACGCACGCATCACAATCGATGCAAGTGTCGGCATTGATGTAAAGACGATCTGTTAACTCGTGAAACGCTTCAACAGGACAAACAGCTGCGCAGTCGGTGTACTTGCAATCGACGCATAATTCAACAACTACGTAGGTCATTAGGGACGTAAGCTCCTTTCGGTGATGGCAAATAGTTATTCAGTAGTGACTGTTATGTCAACACCTAAATAAAGCAATCCACAGATTACGCAGAGTTCTGTGTAATCTGTGGATGGTATTTCCTGTTGTTTTATCTCTAAGCGCCGGCGTCAGCTCTCTTCTCGACTTTGCCCGGTCCATGGATCGTTTTGTTCACTACCGGATCGCCTCGATAGGTGACTTGAGAAACTCCGGAGACGTTGACGTCGAGTTTGTCGCAAACGCCGAGATCAACTTTAGAAGCGCCTTTGGTGTCGACGATCGCATGCGCGGAACGTAAGTTGTGCGTGTCGATTTTGGCCGCGCCATTCGAATCGACGCCGACCATCTTCGTCGTTCCCGCTACGGTGATCGACGGAGCGCCATTGGACGAGATCTGAATCTTGTCGTTGTTGACGCCCGTGATCTGTATCTTTCCGGCACCGTCGGCGGAGATCGCCTCGAGATTCGGAACAGAGATGCGGAACGTTATCGGATCATCAATCGAGTAGCTTTTTGTAGGTGTTAGCCGCAGCACGTTGTTGCGGACTTCACTGCTTACGAGCGGCAATATGTTGTCGTCGCCTTCAACTTCCACGCTCACATCTTTTCCACACACGATCTCGAGATTAAAAGCGCCTTCGGTGGAGATTGACGTGAAGGGACCGATATCTCGCTTTTGTACTTCACGTTTGCCGGAGCCTTTAACGTCAGCGAAACCGTGGTGACAGCCGGCGGTAACCAGTAACGTCAAAAGAATTAAACTCAGCAGCTTTTTCATCGACAGTTCCTCCTGAAACGGCGATCTGTGGACCTCAAGTGCGTCCGTGCTCACGCGTTGCATATTCGAGTGTGCGCGTGGTGTTTTCAGTGACACTGGGCACCGGTTCACCCAGCGTCGAATGTTGTGGCAAACGAAGATCGTTAGTCACTGGCGGTTGAAACGAACGGATCTGGCTTTCTTTGGGCGCCATCAGTTTTGCGAGATTTCTGATGAGCATAAATTCGATGAGGCCCACTAGCAGAAATGTAAACGTCAAGAAAACGCCGATAAATTCTTGATCCATGTTTGCCTTGCGCCGCAACACGATTGCGCCAAAGAGCATTACGAATAAACCAGCCACGCCGAAGGTCGTGATGGCGGTGAGAAAGGCGCTAATCGCGCCGGTATTCGATTCGGTTCGTTCTCGCAGGTTGGAGCCACAGCGATTGCAGTAGCTCAATCCCTGGACGAGCTGCGTGCCGCAATTTGCGCAATACATGGTGAATTCCTTCCGTAACCTTAGATCATCGAGGGTGGTAAGTGAACCAGAAATAGATGGCCTGCGCCACACCAATAAAGAAACCGATAATTGCGCCAAAAAGTTCAATCGTTTTTAAGTGCTGCTGGGCTACGGAAAGCACCAGCTCCTCGAGTTTTTCGATTGGGTACTCAGAAACCTTCTTGCGAACCAGCCCGCCGACGTCAAATTCAGCGATCGCCACCGGCAGCCGTTCACGTGCGGCAAGCGTGATACGTTCGACCAGCGCCGAGCTCGCGCGTTGCATCGCGTTTTGTGAAACGTGATCGCCGAGTTTACCGATCGGAGCGATCAGGAGACGTTCGACTTGCGTCGTCAGAATCGCGTTGATCGTGCGCGCGGTTTGGTCGTGCGCGAGCAGGTTTAGCAAGCCGCGGCTCAGGAAACTTTTTGCTTCATCGACCGAGCGCGGATCGACTTGCTGCATGACTTCGCCGATGGTTTGTGGAAACAGTCGATCGATCGCGTCGGTGAAGTAGATCGAAACTGAAGTAAACAACGACTCGCTGCGGAGAATCTCGACCAGCCGATTCGTGATCTGTTCTTTGAGATCCTCGAACTTGATCGTGTCGATTTGGCCGATGAGTTCATTGAGCGGCCGCGCCATCACGTTGTCGATCGTGGCGTTGAGAAACGTTTCGGCTTCCTGCTCGAACGCCTCACCACGCAGATATTCTTCAACGCGCCGCGGCAAAGTTTTATTAACCAGGTCGTCGACCTCGCGATGGATACGCTCGCGCGAGATGAAGATTTTTTTGAACAGCGAGAGTTGTTCGTAATACTCGTCAACTTCCTGCTTGATCAGCACGCCGATCTGTTTGCGAGTGCTTTGACTGGTGGCGAGGTCCGCGAGGTGATGAACGATCGGAGGCACTTGCTGATCGATGCGTTCCTTGATGAACGCAATCGTTTCCGGAGTGAACGTGTCCGCGAGCGTGGCGTTGCTGTGGGCCAGATCGTCAAGTCGGCCGGAAACGAAGTCGCGAACTTTCTGTTCGAACTCTTCGGTGCCGATGAGTCGTTGCAGACGTTGTTCGACAAAGTCGCGCGCTTTATCAACCGATTCAGGATTCACGACGTCGCCGACGCGGCGTGCGGTTAAGTCATCAACCTGCTTGTCGACAAAGTTTTCGATCGCTTCCGCCGTTTCCTCGCTCTTCAGCATGTCCGTGATGTATTCGGCGAGCCGGTACTGAAGCGCTGAGATCGTGTCGAGCACGGGCGCGCGTGCCTGCGACGGCAAGGCATCGATGAACGATGGATAGACGCGTGAAAGAAGCTCGTTTGTATAACCGCCAACGAAGTCTTCGACTTTGTCCTGGAAGAAACTGGTTTCGAACAGCGCGTCGAAGACGGTTTGCTGTGAGACGAGTTCATTGCCGACAGCATTGCCGATCGATTGGGCCAACTTGTCGCGATGACGCGGGATCATGCCTTGCGGCCAGATTGTGATGCCAAACAGTTTCACCGGCTTGTACGGGTGAAACAGCATCCAGATCGCGAGCCACGCTGCGCCGAAGCCGTGAATGGTGGCGATGACGATGATTGCAATCGCGACCAGGATTTTGAACGTTAACGGATCGATGTTCGCCTCGAAGCGTAAGTTTTATTTTGTGGTGGGGGTTTCTACGGGATAACCGGCATTTATCCAGGCGCCGGTACCGCCTGACACATTCAGCAGATTCGTGAAGCCCAACTGCTCCAGCAAACTCGCCGCTGCGCTCGAGCGATATCCGCCTGCGCAAATCACGGCCGTTGGCTTGTCTTTTTCAAATGGTAATTGTTCCGCGATGCGGTCGAGAGTCGCAAGCGGCGCGTTGAGTGCGCGCGGTACGTGACCGTTGCCAAATTCGGCCGGACGGCGTACGTCGACGACTTGCAGATCCTCGCTCGCGGCGAGTTTCTCTTTCAACTCGTTCACGCTGACTTGCGGGATCGAATCGATTGGCAAACCGGAGCGACGCCAGTTTTCAACGCCGCCTTCCAAATAACCCTTCACGTTTTCAATACCAACGCGTGCGAGCCGGACCACAGATTCATCGACTTGGTCTTGCGTGTCTGCAATGATCACGATCGAAGAATTTAGCTGGATCAAACTGCCGGCCCAGATCGCAAACTGTCCGCCGAGTCCGATGTTTACCGAACCGGGCACGTGACCGGCGCCAAACTCAGCAGCCGAACGTACGTCGAGCAGTACGTGTTCCTGTTCGCGCAGCTCGGAAACCTCTTGCGGCGAGAGTGCCTTCGGCGGCGACAACTCAGAAAGCTCGCGCGCACCCGCGCGATTGATCTCTGCGTCGCGTGGAAAATATGCCGGTGCTTCCGGAAGGTCAGCCGTCATCATCGACACGAACTGTTCCTTCGTCATCGGCTTCAGCGCGTAATTGAATTTCCGTTGCTCGCCGATCGTCGATGAAGTTTCTTTCGACATGTTCTTGCCGCACATCGAGCCCGCGCCGTGCGCCGGATAAACCTCAACCTCATCCGGCAGCTTCATGATCTTTCCGTGCAGACTTGCGTACATCATCTCTGCCATCATCTGCGGCGTGTAGCCTTTGCCGCCCGCGAGATCGGGCCGGCCGACGTCGCCGATAAAAAGCGTGTCGCCAGTGAGAATCTTTTGCGGTTCGTTCGACACGTCGGTGTCGACGACGAGCACGGAGATCCCTTCCGGTGTGTGACCGGGCGTCTCGATGAAGCGCAAAATTACTCTTCCGAGTGTGATCTCTTCGCCGTCGCGAACAGCACGATGCGGAAACGCGGCGTTTGCCTGTTCGCCGAAAACTATTTCCGCTCCGGTGCGGGCGGCGAGTTCCTGATGTCCACTGACGAAATCTGCGTGCAGGTGAGTTTCGATGACGTACTTGATTTGTAAGTTATTCGCTTCGGCTTCGGCGATGTATTCGTCGACGTCGCGCTGCGGATCGACGACCGCGGCTTCGCCCTCCGAACCGATGAGATACGAAGCGTGAGCCAAACAGGCGAGATAAAACTGCTTAAAAAACATATTCGTGTTTATCCCTGTGAATCTGTGGCCAGCTTATAAAACTCCCTTGCTGGTTTCAACGGCCGGAGCATCCAGTACGGCCGCCGGGTGTTATCCGGCGAAAACTTATCAGCCGGGCGCGTCATCGCGAGCCACTTTCGATAAACCTCGCGCGACTTCTCCGTATCGACGAAAATATCGCCCGGTTGATCCGCCGCGTCCGCCACGCGCACACGCACCGCCTGATGCCAGCAATGCATTCCCGAGATCGGATCGGGATGAACCGGAAAAGTCATGTTCTGGTGCACGCCCGCGTCTTTCCACCAGATTCGCAACGTGTCTCCGTCCTTCGACTCATAGGGCGCGATACCTTTCTCGCGTTTCAAACGCCACTTCGTTCCGTTCTGTTCCAGCTTCACCGTCGCCATCAACTGCCGCTGGCCTTCTTCGTCGTTTAGTTTCCAGCGGCCCATGTGATGACTGCACGCGACGATGCCCGGACGAATTCCTTCCGTGACCCACGCGGGCACGACGTAATAACCGATCTCGGTTTCGACGCGCAGAAGATCGCCGGTTTGAACGTTGAGTTTGCTCGCGTGACTCGGATGAATCCACAGCGGGTTCGTGTGCGCGATCTCGTCGAGCCATTTTGAGTTTGCGCTGCGCGTGTGAATCTGCACGGGCAGACGGAACGTCGAGATCAGAATCGTCTGATCTTCCGCGAGATTGTCCTGGTGCACGTGGCTTTTGAAGTAGATCGGAATCGCCAGCTCTGGCCAACCCCAGTTGGCCAGAGTGGTTGAGAAGAATTCGAGTTTGCCGCTCGGCGTGGGGAAGCCGCGTTTGATTTCGCCGTTGATGCTCACGCCGACAAGGCGGCGGCCTTCGGCATCGCCGTCGGGCATTGGAATCGGAACGATGTTTGGACCGGCAGGCTTTGGTGCGCGCGTGAAGATTCGGCCGAGATCGTCTTCGCGTGCGTCGTCGAGTTCCGCGGGGTCAACTGTTTGATCGTAAATCGCGCCGATCTTTTGTTTGACTTCGAACGCGCCGTAGCGGCGCATGAATTGAAGCGGCGTCAGATCTTCTTCCGCGGCGCGTTCGGGCAGACCGGGAACGGAGTTATTGAAGATCCACTCGTAGTATTCGTCGATGCTGAGACGCGTGCCTGGATTCGTTTTGCTTTCGACGTATTGTCGAATGCCCAAACTGCCATCAGGATCGATGCGCCACGTTAGCTCCAGCCAGAATTCGTTTTCTTCCCACACTTCGCCGGGATTCACTTCGCGCGTGTCGTCGATGGTATCGCCCATACGTTCGCGCGCGGCCTTCATCACAGGTTGGCGAAAACCGAGCCACTGTGAATCGTGTGTTTCGTAAGAGTGAAGATCGTGGCGTTCAGAGCCGACGCCCATCGGCAAAACGTAATCAGCGTAGTAAGCAGTTTCGTTCCACGTGGGTGTGAGCGCGACGTAGCACTTGATGAGATCGGGATCGGTCAGGGCTTCGATCCACGAGAAGCCGTCGGGATTGGTCCAGACCGGATTGTAGACGCGTGTGAAATAGACGTCGAGTTTGGCGCGGCCGTCTTTGAGAAAGTGCGGCAGCAGAAACGACATCTCGTTCATCGAGAGCGGATACTCGCGCGGCCACGTGACCTCGTTCCACATGTTTGGGTGTGGAGGAGTGTAGATCGGCCGCGGAACGAATTTGTTCCACGCGTTTGGATAGACGCCGCCTTCGGTGGCGATCGCGCCGAGCAGTGCATTCAACATGAAAAGCGCACGCGCGACGGACCAGCCGCCACTCACGCCTGAAGCGGCGCTGCGCCAGTTATGACTCGAGAACCGCGTCCCCGCCGTGGCGACGAGCTTCGCGATTTCTTCGATTATCTTCGCGTCAACACCCGACTCTTGCGCCGCAAACTCAAACGTATAGTCCTGGTAGATTTCTTTAATCCGGTCTTCAAATTCCGCGAAATCCGAGGCGCCGAATTCCTTCCAGTTCCACCACTGTTCGACAAACTGCTTGTTGTAGAGATCGTTCTGGATCAGATAATTCGCGATTGCGAGCACTATCGCCGTTTCCGAACCGGGATACGGCGCTACCCAATAATCAGCGTGCGTCGCGGTGTGTGAAAGCCTCGTGTCGAAGACGATCAGCTTTGCGCCGTTTGCCTTACCGTCGATGATGCGTTGCGCGTGTGGATTGAAGTAATGGCCTGATTCGAGATGCGCGCTGATCAGCAGTATGACTTTCGCGTTCGCGTGATCCGGACTCGGGCGATCGAGTCCCATCCAAAGCTGATAACCTTCGCGACTGCCGGACGAACAGATATTTGTGTGTGAGTTGTGCCCGTCGACGCCCCACGCGGCGAGAATGCGTTCGGTGAAACCATCCTCACCGGGACGGCCGACGTGATACATGATCTCTTCGCGTCTGTTCTCAACGATCGCCGCGCGGATTCGTTTTGCAATCGTGTCCAGAGCTTCGTCCCAGGTGGTGCGTTCCCATTTTCCTTCGCCGCGTTTACCGGCGCGTTTCATCGGGTAAAGAATCCGATCCGGATCGGTTACCTGGTTTAGAGTTGCGGGCCCCTTCGCACAATTTCTTCCGCGCGAACCGGGATGCTCCGGATTCCCCTCAAACTTCTGCACCTCACCCGTGACCTTGTCGATGTAAGCCAGCAGCCCACACGCCGATTCACAGTTGAAGCACGTCGTCGGAACTAACGAGTAATGCCGTTCAACTCTCCTGGGCCACGCCCTCGAATCCAATTCGGTCCAATCATCCCACCTCTCCTTCGGCGGAAACGCCGCCAGGTGTCCCCTACTCGGCCCCGGATAGAAGGTTTCGTGTTTATGCTCTTTGCTACTCAACTTCGACTCTTCCAATAGTTGGGTTCGCGACGGTGATGTGCCACCGCCAGCAGACGGATCTCGTCTTTGCGCACTCGGTAAATTATTGCGTAGGGAAATCTACTTAGTCGGCAACGTCTAGTCACTTTCGACAGTAGCTGCCAGCCATTTGGAAACTCGAGAATTCGGGAAAGCGTCATTTCAACATCTTCTCGAAAGCGATCCCCAGTTCGTGAAGTATGCTGTCGTAGTGACCTTCTATCTCTTCTAGTCCCCTTTCAGCGTGAGGATGAAAGGTGTAGTTCATAAAGTCCTAACGTTTATATCGTGAGCGTAGTCTGTTCATGACTTCTTCGCCAGGAATCGCTGCTACGACTCCGTCCTCTATCTCTTTATCGCGCTGCTCAGATTCTTCTGCCCACAGATTGTCAATTCGTTGTTGCTCATCAGCACTAAGGCTTTCGAGCAAATGTTCCGCCAACATTGCCCGCGCCTCAGGCGGAAGCGCTAGCGCAGCGATCTCAATTTCTTCATAAGTGCTCATACTCTCTCCGTGGCAGCGCCTTGATCAGGTGTTCGTTCAGTCTAGCATGCCTTTCTACGCAAGCGGCACGGACTGGCCGGCTTGGACGTAGGAGCTTTCGAAGAGCATCAGACCGACGAGGGCGAGAGGGGCGCCCGCGGTGCCGATGGTGATGCTTACGAGGTCCAGGATGGCCAGGAATGGGAGTAGGCAGCCTAAGAGCGAAAGAAGGGTGCCAATCCAGAAGTCGTTACGAAAACGCCCGTGAATCATCTCGTGAATCGCGAGTCGCGCGTGCGCGGTCGGGTGTGTTAGCGAGACTTCGCCCCAGACCATCAACAGGTGAATCAAGCTCGTGATGGCCAGGACCCAGATCAGATGAAGCATTTCAAGAGGCGCGTTCGCGATGTAGGAAATACCTCGCGTGTCTGGTTTTAAATAATCGCCCAGTGCGGCAAGCGTCAGCATGAGCACAGCCGCGCCCAACAGCACGGCCTGCACGAGCAAGTGCGGCGGCAACAGCGGGTTTTGCCACATGTCGCGCGCCTTCGCCTGCGCGAAAAGATACGCTGTGTAGACCGCCGTCAGTATTGATAGCGGTATGCCCGGGATCATTAACCAACTCTGAAACGTCCTCGACCCAACCCAGCTCGCAATGAAATGCAGCAGCAACACGAGCGTATAACCCGCAATGATGAATGCGCCCTTCACAAGCCAACTGCGCCACTGCGGCCGCGTGAAAATCAAATAGAACCGCTCCGGATGTTCGAGGTCCCAAAGCAACAATCCGCCTGTAATTGCCAAAAACGCCCCCGAGATAACCGGCGTAGCCCACAACCAAATCGGATCGTCCGTGTGAAGAATACCCAAGACAACCAGTAACGCAGCCAGCAAATAAACACCCGCCGCGATCCCTTTCGTCCACGTGTACAAACTCACGCGCCAATCCCACGGAATCGAATGCGCCACGTCGTACGACAACAACGCCGCCGCTGAAGAGTTGCTGTAAAGCGGATTGCCTGAAACGACCGTTTCCGAAGTCTCCTGTTGCTCGCTCCACATGAACAGCCCGCCTTCGGGACGCCGCGCCGCAAGCGGATCGAGCGTCGCCTGATGCGCGCCTTTGTAAAACAACTTCGGCAACGTCTCTTTTTCCGGCCGCCGCACCGCAACGCTTTCACGATTCACGATCTGCGCCACGTACGAATCAGAATCGTTCATGTCGCCGATCAGAATCGCCTGCGTCGGACACACAACCACGCATGCGGGTTCGAGTCCAACGTCGATCCGGTGCGCGCAGAAGTTGCACTTCTCGGCAGAATGATCTTCGGGGTTGATAAAGATCGCATCGTACGGACACGCCGCCATACATGCTTTACAACCGATGCAGATCGACTTATCAAAATCGACGATACCGTCCGCTCGTTTGAACATCGCGGCGGTCGGACACGCGGTCACGCACGGAGCGTGCGCGCATTGGTTACAGCGCGTCACCTGATGTGCGCGCCGCGCCTGCGGAAACACACCGACGTCGACGTGCTTTACGTACGTGCGCGTAACAGAAATCGGAACGACATTTTCCGATTTGCACGCGGTCGTGCACGCATGACAGCCGATGCAGCGCGTGTGGTCGATTACCTTGGCCCACTGAACCGGGGCCGGCGACTCCGTCATAGATAAGCTC
>DATEHX010000321.1:0-26414 GCA_035279345.1 Pyrinomonadaceae bacterium
TCGAAGTTCTTGCCGGGCTTCTGCGGATAAACAGTCCCTTCCCAGTCTTTGTAAGACCAACCTGCCGGTCCGATGTGGATCATTAATCAACTCCCGCCTAATTATGGTAAAAGACACACCAAACGGAAAGGAGGTGCCAGCGATGCGTCTGACAGAGATGGTCTCGTGCTCCGGTTGAGCGGCGAAGCTTAGCCCAGGCTTACTCGCTCAAGTTTTGAGCGAGCTACCCAAACAACCTGCCGATCCAAATCTGATTGTCGGCTTCGACACAGCCGACGACGCGGGAGTATACCGTCTCCGCGACGACCTCGCTTTGGTACAAACCGTAGACTTCTTCACGCCAATTGTCGACGACCCGTTCGACTACGGCCGCATCAGCGCGCTTAATTCGATCAACGATGTTTGGGCTATGGCCGGGACGCCGATCACGGCGTTGGCGATCACGTGTTTCCCGAAAACCGGCGTCGATCCGAAGATCCTGACGCAAATCATGCGCGGTGGACTCGAAACACTCAACCGTTACGGCGTGACGTTGATTGGCGGCCATAGTGTCGACAACGCGCAGATCATGTTTGGTTACTCCGTGACCGGTTTAATCCACCCAAACCAAATTGCCAGGAACGCCGGCGCGCAGCCTGGCGACTTGATCATTCTGACTAAACCGATCGGCACGGGTGTGATTTCCACGGGCATCAAAAAGGCTCGTGCAAGTGAAGAGATTGTGACTGCGTCGGTTGAAACAATGTTAACGCCGGGCAAGCACGCGGCTGAAGCGATGCGTGAGTTTGGCGTGAAGGGCGCGACCGACGTCACGGGATTCGCATTGCTTGGTCATGCGTGGGAAATGGCGTGTGCGAGTAAAGCGACGATTGAGATCTTCGCCTGCGCCGTGCCGTTGCTCGACGGCGCGTTGGAACTGGCGACAGCGGGAATGTTGACCAGCGGCGATAAAACGAACCGCGAATATGTTGGAGCGGACATCGAAGTCGCGTCTTCAGTTGATGCAAATCTGTTGCGGTTGTTGTTTGATCCCCAAACCGCCGGCGGAATGCTGATCGCGATCGGCGAAGACAAAGCCGCGGCGCTGCTTGGCAAACTGCGCGAGAATTACCCCCGGGCACAAATAATCGGAAGAGTTTCCCCCCGCGGCTCACACTCGATCGTCGTGAGCTAGTATTATTGTCTGCACAAAATCATGGACATTATGGATTTATACAAGCGGGTTCGTGCGCGCACGATGGACATCGTTGCGCCGCTCGAGATTGAAGACTATGTGATCCAAACCGCGGAGTTCATGAGCCCACCGCGCTGGCACATCGGTCACACGAGTTGGTTTTTTGAAACCGTCCTTCAGGCTCACAAGCCTGGTTACAAGGTCTACTCGGAAGACTTTCTGTTCTACTTCAACTCCTATTACGAAGGCTTCGGAGCACGGATCGAACGTCCCAAGCGCGGCACAAAGTCGCGTCCGACCGTTCGAGAAACCGTTGCTTATCGCAATCACATCGACGAGCAAATGCTCGATCTGCTTCAGTCCGATCTGTCCGTTGAGTCCGTGTCATCCGTGGTTCGCTTAGGTCTAGAACACGAAATGCAACACCAGGAGTTGCTGGTTTACGACATCAAACACCTGCTTTGCGATCAGTTTCAGCCAAAGATCAAGCCGCTGCCGAAGCCCGGCTCAAAGGTCGAAGGAATGGCGGAGGTCGAAGGCGGACTTTTTTCTTTAGGGTTTGAAGGACAGGAATTTTCGTGGGATAACGAGAAACCCGCTCATCAAGTCTTCCTGCAGGATTTTCAGATAGATCGGGGCCTCGTTACGAATGGCCAGTTCCTCAATTTTATGCGCGACGGCGGCTATCAGAATTTCCGCTGGTGGTTCTCCGAAGGTTGGGAAACAGTCAAACAAGAACACTGGCAAGCGCCGCTTTACTGGGAACTACACGACGGCGAGTGGATGATTCGCGGCTTCACCGGTCTGCACTCCGTCGACACCCGCGCCGACGATCCCGTTTCTCACGTCAGTTACTACGAAGCATCGGCTTTCGCCAAGTGGGCCGGCAAACGACTCCCTACAGAAGCTGAATGGGAGAAGGCGGCGTGTTATGATGCTGAACGCAAAGTTAAGCGTCGTTTTCCGTGGGGCGACACCGATCCCGACAGCGGCAACACCAATCTCTTCGAAAACGGTTTCTGGTCAGTTTCGCCAGTGGGTGCTTTTCCCGACGGCTCCAATCCTTACGGTTGCCAGCAGATGATCGGCGACGTTTGGGAGTGGACGACTTCGGATTACGTGCCTTTCCCGGGATTCAAGACGGAGTTTGACGAATACAACGACAAGTGGTTCGTCAATCAAAAGGTTTTGCGCGGCGGCTCGTTTGCGACACCACAGTCGCACATCAGAACGACGTACAGAAACTTCTTTCACGCGCACGAACGCTGGATGATCTCCGGTTTCCGCTGTGCGCGTGACGTTTAGAACCACAGATTACACAGATTCAGGAGCCCATCATGTCCCCAAGATCTGTTCTTAAATCCGTGTTCGTAGTGTCGGTGCTTATAGCGGCCTCCGCTGCGATCTGCGCTCAAGAGAACTCAACCAACCCGAGATATACAACGCCGAAATCTCCGAACGACACCGCCTACGGCGCGAAGATCGCCGAGTGGACCACTGAAAAATATTTCATGACCGAGCTGGTGGACCATCTGCCGCTATCGGACAAAGTGCCTTCGCCGGAAAAGATTTTGGGCTACGCGATCGGCGCGCCAAACAAGTTGACCTACACGAAGGATCTCTATCGTTACTACCGCGCGCTCGCAGACGCTTCGCCGCGCGTGCGCGTGTTGCTTGCACCGGAGAAGAGCGAAGAGGGACGCGAGCAGATGCTGGTGCTCGTGAGCGACGAAGCGAATCTCGCCAAACTCGATCGCTACAAAGAGATCACGGCCAAACTCGGCGATCCGCGCAAGCTCAGTGAAACTGAAGCACACACGCTGATCAGCGAAGGCAAACCGTTCTACTGGGCTTCGGGTTCGATTCACTCGCCGGAAACCGGTTCGCCCGAGATGTTGATGGAACTCGCCTATCGTCTCGCGGTCGAAGATTCACCGTTCATCGAAGACATTCGCAAGAACATGATCATCATGATCACGCCGGCGCTCGAAGTCGACGGCCGCGATCGGATGGTCGATCTCTACAATTGGCGCAAAGCAAACCCGGGCAAACCCGCGCCGCCGTTGCTTTACTGGGGCAAGTACGTCGCGCACGACAACAATCGCGACAGCCTCGGCATGGCTCTCGCGCTCTCTCGCAATCAGATGAAGACGTTTCTCGAGTATCACCCGACGGTGCTTCACGATCTCCATGAGTCAGTGCCTTATCTCTACACGATGACCGGCACCGGCCCGTACAACGCGTGGATCGATCCGTTGGCGATCGATGAGTTTCAGGTGTTGGCGCATTACGAAATCGAAGAGATGACGAAACGCGGCGTGCCCGGTGTTTGGACGCACGGTTTTTACGACGGCTGGGCGCCAAACTACATGCTCTACATCGCCACGGGTCACAATGCCATCGGCCGTTTCTACGAGACTTTTGGCAACGGCGGCGCAGACACACGCGAACGCACGTTGGGCGCGAATCAGACGTCGCGCGTTTGGTACCGTCCGAATCCGCCGTTTCCGCGCGTCAACTGGTCGATGCGCAACAACGTGAACATGCAACAGTCGGCGATCCTGTTTGCCATGAACTTCGTGGCGAAAGAGAAGGAACGTTTTCTCAATAATTTTTATCTGAAGAGCAGACGCTCGATCGCCAAAGCGTCAAACGAAGGCCCGGCGGCTTACATCATTCCGGGCGACACGCCGCGTCCCGTGGAAGCTGCCGATATGGTCAACCTGATGCGGCTGCAGGGAATTGAAGTTCATCGCGCGGCGAAGGAATTTAGTGTCAAAGACCAGAAATACGCCGCCGGCTCCTACATCATCCGCATGGACCAGCCGTACTCGCGCATGGCTGACATGCTGCTCGACACGCAGTATTACAACGTCACCGATCCCGCGCCGTACGACGACACCGGCTGGACCATGGGCGCGATGCGCAATGTGAAAACCGTGCGCGTCGTGGACAAGAGCGTGCTCGACGTTGACGCGAAGCTGTTAACTGAAGACGCTAAAGTCACCGGACAACTGACCGGACCGGCCACGGCTGTGGGCTACGTCATCAATCACAACACGGACAACACGCTCGCGACGCTTCGTTTCCGGCTAAAAGACGTGAAGATGAGCGCTGCCGAAGACAGCTTCAAGATCGGCAACGAACAGTTCAATACGGGCACGTTCATTATCAAACGCGACGGGAATCCTTCAGACCTGCGGTCGCGCTTGCAGACCGCGGTCACCGAACTGGGCTTGAAAGCGATAGCTGTCGAGAAACTTCCGGAAGTGAAGAGCCACGAGCTCGCGGTGCCGCGAATCGCGATCGTTCACACGTGGACCAACACGCAGAACGAAGGTTGGTTCCGGATCGAGTTTGACCGGTTACAAATTCCCTACACCTACATTTCTGACCAAACGATCCGCAACACGCCAAACCTGCGCGAGAAGTTTGATGTGCTGATCTTTCCGCCGGTCGGCGGCTCGGCGCAGACGATCGTCAATGGCATGCCGATGCGCGGCGACCCGATTCCGTGGAAGGCTTCGGCAATCACGCCCAACTTCGCGCACTCGCCGGATCAAACAGATGACATGCGCGGCGGCATGGGTGTGACCGGCGTGGCAAACCTGCAAAAGTTTGTCGAAAGCGGCGGACTGTTCGTTACGATTGCCGGTGTTTCGAGTATTCCGATCGATTACGGCATCACGAGCGGAGTTTCGATTCAAGCGGCTGACAAACTTCAGGCGCGCGGGTCGATTTACAACGGTACGTTCGCGGATCGAAAGAGCCCGATCTCTTATGGTTATGACGCTGGGTTGCCGCTCTACTTCAGCCAGGCGCCGCTGTTTCAGGTCGCCGCGGGTGGTGGTGGATTTGGTGGTGGCGGTGGCGGCCAGGGCGGCGGTGGAGGATCGCGTGCTTCGGGACGTGGCGGTGTCAACGATCCCGACGTGATTCAGGCAATGCCGCAACCGCGTCCGGCGGATCCAAACAACCGGCCCGATCCGGATCAGGACGCGCGCGAGAGTCCGTTCTACACACCGCCGCAGTTGCGCCCGCGCGTCGTGCTGCGTTTTGTGTCTGACGAGAAGAACCTGCTGATTAGCGGCATGCTCGCGGGTGCAAACGAGTTGGCGAATCGTCCGGCGATCGTTGATGTTCCGGTCGGTCGCGGGCATGTGGTGATGTTCGCGACGAACCCGATGTGGCGCCATCAAACACAGGGCGAGTTTTTCCTACTGTTCAACGCGGCGCTGAACTACGACAACCTCAGCGTTGGCAGAGCGGAGCCACAACGAGGCCGGCAAGGGCAAACATCAACCGCTGACGAGGATCAACAATAGGTCCTATTCGACCTATAGGACCTATGGACCCTCTTCTATCTCCTATCGAAGCGCGTGTTCTCGGAGCGTTGGTGGAAAAGCAAATCTCCACTCCGGAATACTATCCACTGACGCTCAACGCGCTGACGCTCGCCTGCAATCAGAAAAACAATCGCCATCCGGTGACTGCGTACGCTGAAAACGCAGTGGCGCAGGCTGTGGAAAGCTTGCGCGAGAAGAACCTTGCTTACGTCTTTTACGGGAGCAGCAGCCGCGTGCCGAAGTACAAACACGTGATGCCGGAAGTGTTGCATCTCAATGCGGCTGAAACGGCATTGATGTGTGTCTTGCTATTGCGCGGCCCGCAGACGCCAGGTGAACTGCGCGGCAATGCAGCAAGGCTTCATGAGTTTGCGGGATTGGACGAGATCGAACAAACACTGTCGGGTTTGATCACACACGAACCTGATCCAATGGTCGTACGTTTGCCACGACAGGCGGGACAGAAAGAAGTTCGCTTCGCACATCTGCTTTCTGGTGAAGTTGCTGTCGAAGCAATCGCTGAAATCGAGCGGCCCGCAACGCGGCAGACGTTGGAACAGAAAATTGACGCGCTTGCGGCAGAAGTAGAAAAATTAAAGTCGCAGTTCGAAGAGTTCAAAAAGCAGTTCGAATAAACTCTTCTGCTTCTTGTGCTTGTGCCTCTTTGTGGCGTTGTTTCACGGCCGGGCTCGTGTTTCAGCTATGCAGCCACGTGCGCGAGGCGTATAATGTCCCTCCCTTATGAGTCTCGAAATTTTCCACCCAGCAGTCGCGCGCTGGTTTGCGCGGACTTTTCCCGCGCCAACCGAACCACAACTTCAAGCCTGGCCGGAGATCAAGAAACAACGCCACACGCTGATCGCCGCGCCCACTGGTTCAGGTAAAACTCTCGCCGCTTTTCTCTCGGCTATCGACGATCTCGTTCGCCTCGGACTGGAAGGAAAACTCGACGACTCAACCCACGTAATCTACGTTTCGCCACTCAAGGCGCTCAGTAACGACGTCCAGCGCAACCTGCAAACGCCACTCGAAGGAATTCAAAAAGAACTTCAGGCAATGGGATTGCCCGAAGTGAACATTCGCACGCTCGTGCGCACCGGCGACACGCCCGCCGCGGAACGCACCGCGATGACCAAGCGTCCGCCACACATCGTCGTGACCACGCCTGAGTCGCTCTACATTTTGTTGACGAGCGAAGGCGGCCGGCGGATGTTGGAAACCGCGCGCACGCTGATCGTCGACGAGATTCATGCTGTGGTTGGCGACAAACGCGGTTCGCATCTGGCGCTTTCCATCGAACGGCTCGAACAACTCGTAAGACAGCATCAGCCACAAGAGGCACAAGAAGAAGCGCGAAACACGTTGACCCGGATTGGTTTGTCGGCAACGCAGCGTCCGATTGAAGAAGTCGCGCGTTTTCTCGTAGGCACCGAAAACATCAACGACGATAACGTTCCGCAGTGCGCGATAGTCGACAGCGGGCACGCGCGCCGTCTCGACATTGCCGTCGAACTAACCGATTCACCGCTATCGGCAGTGATGTCCGGTGAGGTTTGGGAAGAAGTCTACGACCGTCTGGCCGAACTGATTCGCCAGCACCACACGACGCTGGTTTTTGTGAATACGCGCAGGCTGGCAGAGCGCGTCGCCCGGCATCTTGGCGAACGGCTTGGCGATGAGAACATCGCTGCTCATCACGGCAGTCTCGCGCGCGAACAACGGCTCACCGCCGAACAACGATTGAAGTCAGGCGAACTGAGCGCGCTGGTTGCCACTGCGTCGCTGGAGTTGGGCATCGACATCGGCGATGTGAACCTTGTTTGCCAACTCGGCTCGACCCGATCGATCGCCAGTTTTCTGCAGCGCGTCGGCCGTTCGAACCACACGGTTGCGGGGTTTCCCAAAGGCCGCATCTTTCCGCTCTCGCGCGATGAACTGGTTGAGTGTGCCGCGATCATCGATTCCGTGCGGCGCGGTGAACTGGATCGGTTGGAGATTCCGGAGCGTCCGTTGGACATTCTGGCCCAGCAAATTGTTGCCGCCGTGGCGGCGGAAGAATGGACGGAAGACGATCTCTTCGCGACGATCCGGCGCGCTTACCCGTTTCGCAATCTCGAACGCGAACAGTTTGATTCGATCGTTCGCATGCTCGCCGAAGGGTTCACCACCAAACGCGGCCGTCGCTCCACTTATTTGCATCACGACGCTGTCAATCAACGTCTGCGCGGACGCAGAGGTGCGCGTCTCGCGGCGATCACTTCCGGCGGCGCGATACCCGACACAGCGGACTACGCGGTCGTGCTCGAGCCGACTGATTTGGTGATCGGCTCGGTTAACGAAGACTTCGCGATCGAGAGTTTGCAGGGCGATATTTTTCAACTCGGCAACACGTCGTGGCGTGTGTTGCGCGTCGAGCAGGGCAAGGTTCGCGTTGAAGACGCTCACGGTCAGCCGCCGTCGATTCCGTTTTGGTTGGGCGAAGCGCCGGCTCGTTCGCACGAGTTATCGGTTTCGGTTTCGCGTTTGCGGGAAGAGGTCGCGGCGCTTGTTAACACGGAGAATCCGGACCTGGAACCCGCCATTAATTGGGTAGTAGAAGAGGTGGGATTGTCGCGTTCGGCGGCGGAACAGATTGTCGAATATCTTGCGGGAGCGAAGATCGTGTTGGGCGTGATGCCGTCGCAGGAGAATCTCGTGCTCGAAAGGTTTTTCGACGACAGTGGCAGCATGCAATTGGTGCTGCACTCACCGTTTGGCAGCCGTTTGAATCGTGCGTGGGGACTGGCGTTGCGGAAACGGTTCTGCCGCAAGTTCAACTTCGAGTTACAAGCTGCCGCCACGGAAGATGCGATCGTTCTCTCGCTTGGACCGACACATAGTTTTCCGCTCGACGAGGTTTTTCACTACCTGAATTCGAAGAGCGTGCGGCAGGTGCTGTGTCAGGCATTGCTTGACGCGCCGATGTGGAACATTCGCTGGCGTTGGAACGTGACCCGCTCGCTCGCGGTTTTGAGACGTCGTGGCGGCAAGAAGATCCCGGCGCAATTGCAACGCATGGACGCGGAAGATTTGCTCACCGCGATCTTTCCCGATCAGGTAGCGTGTTTTGAAAATCTTCCGGCTGGTGAACGCGAGATTCCATCGCATCCCCTCGTCGATCAGACCGTTAAAGACTGTCTTGAAGAGGCGATGGACATCGACGGTCTTGAACGGTTGCTGACCTCAATCGAACGCAACGAAAAGAACCTCTTTGCGCGCGATGTGATTGAGGCGTCGCCACTGTCGCAGGAGATTCTCAACGCCCGGCCTTATGCCTATCTCGACGATGCGCCGCTTGAAGAGCGCCGCACCCGCGCGGTGTTTCAGCGCCGCTGGCTCGATCCGGAAACGGCGAGTGACATGGGCAAACTCGATCAGGCAGCGATCGATCGGGTGCGTGAAGAGGTCTGGCCCGAGCCGCGGAATGCCGATGAACTGCACGACGCCTTAGTGGAATTAGGTTTTGTAACGGCGCAAGAAGGTGTTGCGTGGCAAGAGTTCTTCACTGAACTCAAGCGGGATCGCCGAGCTGCGACACTAATCGGTACCAAAAATCTATGGGTCGCAGCCGAGCGTTTGCCACAAATTCAATCCGTGTTTCCATCAGTCACTCTTGAACCCGCAATCACAGCTCCAGAAAGCATCTCTCGCACCGCGTGGACATCTGAAGACGCGCTCGTCGAGATCATTCGTGGCCGTTTGGAGGGTCTTGGACCAGTCACGGTCGAACAGTTGGTTTCTCAATCCGGTCTCAACAAGCTCGAGATAGAAACGGCGTTGCTCAAGCTCGAATCCGAAGGGTTCGTCATTCGCGGACGCTTCACGCCCGGTATTACCGAAACCGAATGGTGCGCGCGCCGGCTATTGGCTCGCATACATAGCTACACGCTCAATCGTTTGCGCCAGGAGATCGAACCGGTTTCGAGTGCTGATTTCATCCGATTCCTTTTGGCGTGGCAGAAAGTCGCGCCCGATCATCAGATGGAAGGACCGGAGAGTGTGCGCGCGATCATCGAGCAGTTGGAAGGATTCGAAGCACCGGCCGCGGCCTGGGAAGGCGAGCTCTTGCCGTCGCGACTGATGGAATACGATCCCGCATGGCTCGATGCGCTCTGTTTGTCTGGTGAAGTGGTGTGGGCGAGATTGACGCCGCCAGTGCGTGCCGCGAACGACGGCAATGCCGATCGGCCGCGCGGTGCTGGACCAGTGAAAAATACTCCCATCGCGCTTCTGAAGCGCAAGAACTTCGCTTTGTGGAGCTCGGTGTTTCCACCGCTGCCGGCAACGGCCGCGAACGAATTCTCGACCACGACGCAAGTTGTCTTCGACTATCTCAAACATCGCGGCGCTTCGTTCTTCACGGACATCGTCGAAAGCACCGGCCTGCTCCGCAGCCAGGTTGAAGAGTCGTTAGCCGAACTCGTAGCAAACGGCGTCGTGGTTTCCGACAGTTTCACCGGTTTACGTGCACTGTTGACTCCCGGCAGCCGTAAGACTAGAGCCGCTGCCAACCGCAAACATCGCCAACCGGTTTACGAAATGGCCAGCGCCGGCCGCTGGTCCATCATCCATCGCGAAAACGGCAACGGCTCAACCCCAACACGCGGCAACCAGAACCCGATCGATCAGGAAAAAGCTGAAGAGATCGCGTGGACGTTGCTGAAGCGTTATGGTGTGGTCTTCAAACGTTTGCTCGAACGCGAGGGAATGAACCTGCCGTGGCGTGTGCTGTTGCGCGTCTATCATCGTTTGGAGGCGCGTGGTGAGATTCGTGGCGGCCGCTTCGTCGCGGGAATCTCGGGCGAGCAGTTTGCTCTGCCTGATGCCGTGGGAATGCTGCGTGCGATCCGTCGCGAAGGCTCACAGGACAGCATGATCTCGGTCAGTGCGGCTGATCCTTTGAACCTCGCCGGCATCATCATTCCCGGCAATCGCATCACCGCTCACACGAGCAATCGAGTTCTTTATCACGATGGCGCGCCGATCGCCGCGCTAGAATCAGGCGACACTAATTTTCTCGTCGAACTGAGCCGCGCGACGGAGTGGAAAGCGAAGGCCGCGCTCGTGCGCAAAGCCACGCGTCCGGAACTCCGATCCTACCTGCAACGTCCTGCGTAAACACACGCCCCGCACGGATGTCGTTCATCCACGCACGATATCGTGTCGAAAGAGCGGTGTGGTGTGCCCGTAAAACGGCTTTCTAATAGCTTTCTATCCGAGGCATGGCGCTTGCCACTTGTGCCTCGGAGGTAGTTGGAATGAAACAAATTTACTCGAGTAAAAAAGTGAGCGGTTACATACTGGCACTCTTCCTGATTTTTGGTTTTACAGCAATCGCCAGCTCTAACGTTCAAGCTCAATATCGCAACGATCGTTATCGTCGCGACCGCGACTATCGCGACGATCGTAATCGCGACGACCGTTATCGCCGCAATCGTAACAACAACAACTATGAAGTGGCCCGGCAGCAGGGCTACAGTTGGGGCATGAACGTCGGCGCCGCGGACGCGCAGCGCGGACAGAGTTACAGCCCGCAGCGTTCACGCTATTGGAAGAACGCGAGGGAAGGTTACAACTCGTCGTACGGAAACAGAGGACAGTACCAGCAGGTTTTCCGTAGTGCGTTCGAGCAGGGATACCGTGATGGATGGCAGCGTTTCGCGGGCAACGGCCGGCGCGACAATGGCCGTCGGAACAATCGCTGGCCTTACTAATTAGTAACCGGCAAACACTTAACAGGGGGTGGCGTTTCGGGCCACCCCTTTTTTATGGAATCCGTTGCCGATTGGCACTGCCTTTAAGATGTGAGAGCACTAGCCCAACAAAATCCAACGGTTTCCTTCAAGCTGGGACTTGCCACTAAACGCCGAGCCCGGCTCTTTTCGCTCGTCAACCGCAAAATCATGGTTCCGTCCACCGAGGAATTCATGCGCGTGAACAACGCGACCGTCCGCGAGGGGCAGACGCACCGGGTGTGGCCACCGGAGGTCCTGCGCCAGTTTGAAATGGCGGAACTGGTGACCAACACCGACATTCAGCACTACGTCCTGCGCGAAAGCACTATCAACCGTCTTTAGCCACAAAGAAGCACAAGAGGCACAAGAAGCACAAGAAAGCACGAGGGAGTTGGTAAACCACCCTTTCGTCCTTTCTTGTGCTTCTTGTGCCTCTTGTGCCTCTTTGTGGCTTTAATTCTTCGCGTTCTGTTCGTCGAGCCAGGTTTTAAGGGGCGCGAAGTAGTCGATGATCGCGGTGGCGTCCATCTTGTCTTCGCCGGTCATCGCTTTCAACGCCTCAGGCCACGGTTTGCTCGTGCCCATTGCCAGCATCGCCTTTAACTTCTCGCCGGCTTTCTTGTTTCCGTAGATCGAACACTGGTAAAGCGGACCGTTGAATCCAGCCTCGCGGCAAAGCGCGCGGTGAAACTGAAACTGTAGGATCGCCGCCAGGAAGTAACGCGCGTAAGGCGTGTTTGCCGGCACGTGATACTTCGCGCCGGGATCGAAGTCAGACTCGCTACGCGCCACCGGCGCCGACACACCCTGATACTTCTCGCGCAACTCCCACCACGCTTTGTTGTAATCGTTTGGTCCAACTTCGCCGGAGAAAACTTTCCAGCGCCACTGATCTACCAGATAACCAAACGGCAGAAACGCCACCTTGTCGAGCGCGCGATTCAAGAGGAAACCGATGTCAGCCGACTGATCCGGCACCTTCTCGATCAAACCAAGCTGCTTGAGATACGGCGGCGTCACAGATAGCGCCACCGTGTCGCCGATCGCTTCGTGAAAAGCGTCAATCGCGCCGTCGCGGAAGAGATACGGCTGACCGGCATAAGCCATCTGGTAGTAGTTGTGACCGAGTTCGTGATGGACCACCGAAAAGTCTTCTTCGTTGATCTGGATACACATCTTCAGCCGCACGTCTTTTTCGAAATCGATGTCCCACGCACTCGCGTGACAGATCACTTCACGATCCGCCGGTTTGGTAAACATCGATCGTTCCCAGAAGCTCGGCGGCAGCGGTTCGAAACCAAGCGAAGTGAAGAAGCCTTCGCCGTAACGAACCATCTGTTTCGCATCCGTGTTTCGTGCTTTGAGAATCGCCGTCAGATCGTAACCGCGATCGGACGTAGCCGGCGCAAGCAACGGATAGATGTTGCCCCACGTTTGCGCCCACATGTTTCCGAGCAAGTGCGCGGGAATCGGCTTGTCTTCCGCAACGACTTCCTTGCCATACTTCTCAGACAGCTTGTGGCGTGTGTAGGTGTAAAGCGAATCGTAAAGCGGCTTCACCTGTTGCCACAGACGTTCCATTTCGGCAGCAAATTCATCAGGCTGCATGTCGTACTTCGAACGCCACATCGCGCCCGTGTCCTTGAAGCCCATCTCCTTCGCGCCTTTGTTGCTGAGCTCGACGAAGCGCACGTAGTCTTTGCGAATCGGTTGCGCGATCTGATGCCAACCGACCCAAACTCGCTTCAACTCTTCGGGATCGCGGCTCGTGCCGATGATCTGTTCCAACTCCGGCAGACTCATGCACTTTCCTTTGTCGCCGTCCGGACAGTACTTGCCTTTGCCGTAATCGCCTTCCATTGACGCGGCGATTTTCGTGAGCTCGGCGCGTTCGGCCGGATCTTTCGGCGCGGGT
Organism: Pyrinomonadaceae bacterium; assembly: GCA_035279345.1. Taxonomy (GTDB): domain Bacteria; phylum Acidobacteriota; class Blastocatellia; order Pyrinomonadales; family Pyrinomonadaceae; genus PSRF01. The sequence goes on from DATEHX010000321.1 coordinate 13,210, forward strand.
AGCGTGAGCGAGAGTTTCAAGAGCAGCAACTTGCGCTTCTCTTCGGGTGAAAGGTTGAGTGATTCGAAACGCCGTCCTTGTTCGGCGAGTCCGGTCGTTGCGCCGATCAAGGTTTCATTCGCCGCGGCGGCGAGCGATTCGGTGTCGTCGGTGACGTAGGTGCTTTTGACCCAGTCAGCGCGGCTCGCATCGATGGCGAGTCCGAGGAGACGTTTTTCGGTATCAGTCAAAAATTTTCCGGCTTCATCAGCAGTTGCTGGGCCGGTCGGTGAAGTAGAGTTTGGAGTGTCAGTACAGGAAGACATAAGCAACAGTCCCACACAGATAAAAAAGAAGAATCCGCTCAACCACAGTTGGCGCGGTCGAAAATTGAAGTTCACGGCAAACCTCCTGAGTTTTTGGGAGGGCTCCAATATAACCTGTTGTATTATCTAAGACCACTTACCATGAAAACTCTAACTTTACTCATTTGGGCCTTGGCCCTCGTGTTTGTTGTGCCGCCGCCGAAAGCGGAAGATAACTTCACGCTCGTGAAGGTGAATGAAGGCGTTTATGCGGCGATTGCTAAGAGCGGTGGACTGGCGTCGGGCAACGCGGGCTTTGTTGTGGGCGACGACGGCGTGTTAATGGTCGATACGTTCTTTACGCCCGAGGCCGTCGAAGATTTGATCGGCGTCATTGGCACGGAAACAAAGCAACCGATCAAGTACGCGCTCAACACTCATTACCATCTCGATCACACGGGCGGTAACCAGGTGCTGGCGGCGCGCGGTGTGCCGATCATCGCGCACGAGAAGGTGATGGAATGGCAAACGACGAAGAACCGCCGTTTTCTGCCTGCAGCCGACGAACTGCAAAAGAGACGCGACGCGGCGGCGAAACAGTTAAGCGAACTCCCGGCCGATCAGGCGGACAAGCGTGCGCCACTCGAGCGTCAAATTCGCCGCATCGACGCGATGCTGGCGATCAAGTTGACGAACCCGACCGTGACGTTTGCTTCGGGCACGGTTCACTTGCATCTCGGTAAACGCGAAGTGCTGCTGTTCACTTTGCCAGGCCACACCGGCGGTGACGTGCTGGCGTACGTGCCGGATGCGAACGTGGTCTTCATGGGCGACATGGGTTGGCGCAAGACGCTGCCGAATCTCGTGGATGCGACTGTGAGCGATTGGATCGTGTCGCTCGACAAGTTGTTGGCCCAGTATCCGGCGGCGAAGTTTGTTCCCGGGCACGGTGAGGTTGCGACCGCGGCTGAGATACGCGAGTTCAGAGATTATCTCGACGACCTGCGCACGCGCGTGAAGCAGGCGATCTCAGATGGTCTAACTATCGAACAGGCAAAGCAACAGTTGAAGCTGCCGGAAAAGTACAAAGACTTCGCCTTTCAGAACTTTGCCACGCCGAATATCGAAGACATGTACAAGGAACTAAAAGGCACGAAGTTTTAGCTCGCGACGTTGTAGTGGTGCGCATAAGGCTGCGCGCCTAAAGACGTCGGGAGATTGGGACCAGGAAGCTCCAACCGTGGGATGAGGTGCTTTGAGTTCAGCCTTTAGGCTGCCGCTTTGTGGGACGCCCGCACGCTAAAGCTTGAACTCCAAAACTGGGCACCGAATCTGTGGGGCTATGGTGAAACTATGCCCTTCTTAATGTTCCTTTGCCACGCTTCGTAATTTCTAATTCGCCGTTTTGCTTGTTTTCGTGTCAGTTTCATTTCCTGGGCTACATAATCGATCCGAGCGGTTCGGTCTTTCTTCTTGTCAAAGCGGTCGCCTGGCGCCCTGAGATAGACTTTATAAGCAAACGCCCATTCTGCCTTTATTTCTTCTGTGGCCTGGACACCACGTCTCTCTGGCATGCTGCGGCTCCTTCCGGGAGGTTTTTTGCGTCGGGATTCTACCTCCCGTTTACTTCCGCCGCAACCAAGTAATCAGCGACAACGTGCTCAAAACAGCGGCCACCCCGATCAATCCATAAACCGCGTACGTGACTACGTCAGAATTGATGTAGGCGATGAGTTTTCGTCCGAAATACAAGGCCAACACGGCCTCGGCCGTGCATCTCACCAAGCGTCCGAAAAAGACTGCACCGAATAGTTTTCCTCGCGGAACCTGCAATGCCGAAGCAGTCATCACCACGGGCGTGAACGGAAACGGCGGCGGCAGTATATTCGCCACAAACACCGAGATCCCCGCTTTGTTTTCAATCTTGTTTTTGAACTTTTCGATCTTCCGTTGACTGATAAAACGCTCCAGTCCCTTTTCGCCGGCCTTGCGCATGATCAGATCGATTACGAAGACGCCCGCAAGCGAGCCGATCGCCGAGACCAGCACGTAGACGATCCAGATGAAACTGTCGCGATTTCTACTCACCAGCGCGATGAGCAACAGATCGTTGCCAAAGGGCAGGACGAGAAACGAGGAGTCGAGAGCACTCAGTAGAAAAAGGCCGAAGATACCCAGCCTCAAGAAAAACCTAAGCATCAACGGCCTTTTTTATCTAGTTACGAAAAGCGTTTACCGGACCTATGTTCGGCCTGCTTAATCCAAGCAACCCCTGCACGATCGCGAGACGCGTCGTGATTCGCGCCTCGGCATACTGAAACCTTCCCGCAAGCGTTTCGGCGCTGTCGAGATCTTTGTCAGCGAGTGTTCCCAACTCCTGTCCAAACCGTTGGACCATGGAACTCAATCCGCTGCCGCCCTGAAGCGACATCTCGCCGTCACGAAACATGTTGATTTCAAAACCATTCAACACCGCGGCGGCGGAGATCAACTCGTTGAGCTGACTGATACTCGGATCGAGAATTTCAAAACTACGCGCCGGATCGACCGCCGCAAAAGCGCGCGCGACTCTGAATTGCTGATCGAAATGCTCGTAATTGGTCGCGCGGTGATTGACCATCTGGCGTGCTTCTTCGAGTAACTGATTTGCCAGCTTCTGATTTGTTTTCTGCGTGTCGCGGGCGAGCTCGAGCAGCATGTTGAGCTTGTCGCTGTCTGAATTAAGGCGGGCGATCGTTTGCCTGATATCTTCGATACGAGCGGTTTCACCTTTCAGCGCCAGTTCACGAAAATCAAGCCGCTGCATCACTGAGTCGCGTGCACCTGCTTGCAAGTGATCGGTCGCGATCTGGCGTGCGCGGTCTGCGTTTCCTTCTTCGAGGGCTTTGAAGGCCGCTTGTTGATAGAGACGCGGTTGCATCTGCGGTGGCGCCATTGACGCTGCCTGAATCAAAGCGTCGGCTGTGGGATTGCCCTGCAGCGCGCTCATCGTTTGCGCCATGTTATTGAATGGAGCGTTCGTGCCCACACCCATTTCTGTAAGTTTCTGACGAACCGCGGCAGCCTTGGACGGTGCATATTGATCGATCAGCGGCAGCGATACTTGTAAACCGGCAAGCAGACGGCGCGCGGAGTTCTGTTCGAGTTGCGCGTCATTTGTCGGCATGATGACGCTGGCATTAACTGGTCCAACGCCGGAAACGACGCCGGTACGGCGAACCTGCCCACGCTGCTGAGTGCTCTGATTTATTGCCGGAGTAGCTTTCAGAACCATATCGATGACGCTGCCCAACAAGTCCACGTAGGCGGTTTGTCCCACAACCGGAAGCATTGCCTGGCCAGTGACTTTGATCACGGCGGGCTTTTGAGCCGAACGAGGGCCACGGACCAACAACGCCTGCGCCAGACTCGCTGCTTCAGGATTAGTCAAAAGGTTTGTGGTTTGAAGTCTCGCGGCAGTTTTGTCGGCAAGCTTTGAAGCGGCGTCGTAATCCTGCATGAACAGGTTATTCAACACTTCGGTCAGCGAACGTGGAAACTGACCCTTGTCCATCATTTGCTCGGCGTTCTGCGCCGCGAGTTTCGGATCTATCGCAGCGATGCGGCCGAGCAACATCTGTTCGAGATTGTCTTCAGGCGTGACTTGAAATCGCTGCACACGCGGATCGTTGCCTTGCGGCGCCGGCAGCGCTGCGGGTTTTGTAATGGCGAGTAACTGATACGCCAGTTGAGCATCGTGACGAGCAGCGGCCAGGACTAGTTCTTGTCGCAGTTGAAACGCGCGGCGTTCGACGTTCTGTGGTCCAGGGCGTCGATTGGTGGTGTTCTGCTGCTGTTGCCGCCCCAACTCCGCCACGCTTTCGGCGGCCATTGAAAACAGGGAACGCGCGCGTCCCTGATTGCCGTCCCAGAGCAGGTCGGCGGCCGTGGTTTGCACGCGGATGCGGTTCTCGGGCAGGCGCAGCGACTGCGCTTCGTCGATGATCTGGTCGAGCAGCCGGTACGCGTTCTTTTGTTTTTCGGCCTTCTCTTTTTCCAACTCTTCGGTCGTTGGGGTCGGCTGCGGTGTTGGCTGTTCTTGGGCAAAAACGGGGAGGAAAGTGACACCAAGTACTAACAGGAGGATCAATAGTTTGTTCATGCGTCTTACCTCTGCGGACGGGACTGGCCGGAATCGTACAATTCAACGTTCGTCTTTAGCAATTCGCCAGCTATAATCCCGCAACCCGGAGTCTACCGAACTCGTAAGGACTATCCATGAAGAAACTCCTGCTTTTAACGACACTTTTGTGTGTCGTGCTTCCTCTGGCCGCCCAACAGCAGCAGCAACCCGAGCCGCAAATGAAACTCAAGGAGTTTCAAATGGTGTTGTTGAAGCGCGGACCGAAAGCCGTGACGTCGAACTGGGAAAACTCCGACCTGCGAAAGCAACATCTCGCTTACGTGCAGGCGTTGCTCGAGGCGGACAAAGCGTTGATCGCCGGCCGCATCCTGGACGATCCGGAGCTTCGCGGCGTCTTTATCTTTCGCACGAAATCGGCGACCGAAGCGCGTAATTGGGTGATGGCGGATCCGGCTGTTGCAGCCGAACACTTCGCGATCGAGATGCATCCGTGGTGGTCGGAAGAGGTGATGAAGAAGACGGCCACACCGGAAAAGATGATGACTGCGTATCTCGCGTTTCTCGTTCGCGGTGAGAAATGGACGCCGGAGAAAACGCCGCAAACGGAGGCGATTCAAAAAGCACATCTCGAAAACATCAACAAACTGGCCGAGATGAAAAAGCTGGTCGTCGCTGGTCCATTTGGTGACAACGGCACATTGCGCGGCATCTTCGTCTTTCGTGTGAATTCAATCGAGGAAGCGCGCGAGCTGGCGGCGACCGATCCGGCGGTGCAAGCCGGACGTTTGGCGTTGCAAATTCATCCGTGGGTCGTGCCTGAGGGAATACTGCCGTAACCTCAAGCAGCGGAAATCGTAGGAGCACGCGATGCCTGTCTTACTCGATGGAGGTTGCCGCGTCGCGACGATGAAAGAGGGGATTCCGTGTCGTGAAGGATCGCTGATCTCGATGCGAGTGCTTGAGTTTGGGCCAGGTCAATCCGCGGAGTTAAGCAATGAAGATCTCGACGAAGTACTTTTCTCGCTGGACCAGTGCAGACTGGTTATCGGTGAACATACTTACGAGCTTGAACCCCAATCCGGCGTTTTTATTCCCGCTCAAAAGGCGTTTCGCGTTGAGAACCCCGGAACAAACTCAGTTTATCTCGTGAGTTCGCAAGCTCCGCGTCAGGAGCGAGGGATAGAACCCCGGATCGTCCGGCTTGCGGATCAACGTGCAATGCCAACCGGCGATCGCTGGTATCGAGTCTTGATCGACTCCGAAGTGACGCAGTTTGTCGGATCGATTCCTCCGGGCCGCGCGCCGGATCACTTTCACGAATATGAAGAAGTCCTATTCATTCTTCGCGGCGAAGGACGCATGTGGACCGAAGCCAGATCTACGCCGATTGAAGCCGGATCTTGTATTTATTTACCACGAAAGCAAGTGCACTGTGTCGAAAACACCGGCGCGGGTGAACTGCGTTTACTCGGTGTGTTTTATCCGGCCGGAAGTCCTGCCGTGAGGTACGAAACGTCTACTCAAAATCCCTGATGTCGCGAAACGGCCGTTCGGCGTCCTCGAAGTCGGGGCGGTAGTAGTAGGATGCGCCGTCGAATTCCTGTACCCAACCCTCCTCCATGCCAAGCTCCTCAACCGCCGCGGTCGCTTTCATCCATTCCGATTCGCGGATGCGCCGCGAGAGCAACATGTAGCGCTTGTTCGTCTCAGCCTGGTGCGTCGGGTAATACTGGGCCATCAGCGAGATCGCGACGCGCGGACTCAGTTCGTCTCTGATCCACTCGAGCGACTCTCGAATGCTGCCAACGTCGTTCGGTAAAACCAACAACCTGATCACCAATCCGCGCTTTAACAACCCGTTCTCATCGAAAACAAGCTCGTCACCCGTCTGGCGAAACATCTCTTTCAGCGCGAGCCGCGAAAACTCTTTATAACCACTCACTTTCGAATACAAATAACCCGACTCGTCATCCGCGTACTTCAAATCCGGCAGGTAAACATCAACCACGCGATCGAGTAGTTGCAACACCGAAACCGCGTCGTAAGCATTCGTGTTGTAAACGATCGGAACGTTGAGACCTTGTTGCGCGGCGAGTAGGATCGAGCGCGCCATTTGCGGCGCGAAGTGCGTCGGCGAAACGAAGTTGACGTTGTGACAACCCCGCGCTTGTAACTCCAGCATCATCTCCGCGAGACGCTCGTGCGTGACTTCATTCTTGAGCTGTTGCTTGTGCGTTTGCGAGATCTGGTAATTCTGACAATAGACGCAACGCAGATTGCAGTTGCCGAAGAAGATATTTCCGGCACCGCGCGAGCCGACCAGCGGCGGCTCTTCCCCGAAGTGCGCGGTGTACGAAGAGACGATCGGCAACCGGCCGGAGTAACACGCAGCGATGTCGTTGTTCAGCCGGTTGTTCAAACAATCGCGCGGACACACCGTGCAACTTTCAAGCAAACGTTCGAGTGCCTCCACACGCTGTTGCAATTCACCCGTGCGCAGCAAGCGAAGATACGATGGAAATGTCGACTCACTCATGACGTCTGAAGTGAACAAAGTGCGGCCTGTGCTGTTCGACGATCTCCGCCGGCGTCGAACGTTTCGACTGCCGCCACACAAAATCCATCTCGGAGTGAATCGTGCTCAGCGCCAGCCGCGCCTCGAAGATCAACAATATGCTGCCGTAGAAAAGAAAGCACGCGCCCGTGAGACCAAGGCCGACAGGCACGAGATTGTGACGCGCATTGCCGGTAAACGCGACGACACCGATCGCGACGCTCGTCGCGACAAACATTCCGAGACTCAAATAAAACGTCACCATGCAACGTTGCAGCAGCCGCGCGCGGCTCGTCAGTTTATCGAGTTGCTGAAAGATTGCCGCCTGGCGTTCGACTGCCACTTCTCCTCGTTCATTACGTTCGGCCATCTCTTCGAGACGATCAGACAATGTACGCACGCGATCCACGACGCGACCCAGGCGCGAGGAAGTCGAAAGGATCATACTGCCGCAGGCCGAAATCAGCACCGCGGGCGTGATCATTGCCGTCAAAACGGCGATGGCGGCGGCGGAATCCACGTTGCTCTTTTATAGTTAATGCTGTAATCCTGTCAAAACCCGATGCGCATCTGGCTTTCCAAAAACAGTGAAGTGCCGATTCGCGAACAACTCGTGACGCAGATCGTCCTCGGCATCGTCAGCAACGACCTGAAGGTGAACGAACGGCTGCCGAGCACCCGCGACCTCGCGCGCCGTTACGAGATTCACGCAAACACCGTCAGCGCCGCCTATCGCGAACTCGCTCACCGTGGCTGGGTCGAGTTTCGCAAGGGCAGCGGCGTTTACATACGCGGGCGCACTGATGAAACACTCGAACAGCATCTCGCGCTGGACCACCTCGTTTCCCGCTTCTTCCGGAACCTGCGCGAAGACGGCCACTCGCTCGCCGAAATTCAGGAAGCCGTGCGGCGCTCGTTTTCACTTCAGCGTCCGGATCATTTTCTACTGCTCGAACCCGATCCGGAACTACGCGAGATACTCGTCGCGGAGATCGAATCGGCCGCGCAAGTAAAAGTAAAAGGCGCTGGACCAGAGGATCTCGACGGTTCATTGGCTGGTGCGGCGCCGTTGGTGTTGTACGGTCATCGCGAGAGTTTCGATGATCTTATAGATCCGCAAACTGATCTACTGGTGCTTCATTCGGCTTCGGTAGTCGAGTCGATGAAAGGACAAACACGTCCGCCGGCGGATGCGCTCGTGGCGATCGTGTCGCGATGGCCGGAGTTTTTGCGTTGGGCGCGCACGATGCTCGTCGCGGCAGGACTCGATGCGGACGCGTTGAGCTTTCGCGACGCGCGCGAACGTGGTTGGGAGAAAGGATTGCGATCGGCGACGTTTGTAATCACCGATTCGCTGATGGCGCCCCGCATCCCCGCGGGTTGCGAGGTCAAGATTTTTCGAGTGTTGGCGCAGTCGTCGCTACAGGAGATCCGCGACCACGCCGACCGGTTCTTCTAAAGCAATCCACAGATTACACACAGTGTGCTGAGACAAGTTTACGGCGCACTAAGCTCCTCTACCTAGTCTCTTCTGCGTAATCTGTGGATTGCTTTACTGTTTGTCTTTCGCGAGCGTGCGAATGTAGTTAACCAGGTGCCAGCGTTCTTCAGGATCTTTCATGCGGTTCTCACCGGCCGGCATGATGCCCATAATACCTTTCGTAATCTTCCAATAGACTTCGCCGTCGGTCATCGCCGTCATTCGTTCCTTGTTTGTCAGATCGGCGGGCTTGCGACGCAGGCGTGGAAAATTCGCTTCGTTGCCCGCGCCGGTGTCGCCGTGACAGAACACGCAGTTGCCTTTGGTTCGCTCGAAATAAAGCTCCTTGCCTTTTGCGATCGACTCGGGAGTAGAAGGCACTGGATTCGGCGTTTTGTCGGCGTCATCAGGAAGTTCCCAAGTGTTTTTGGAGAAGTCCTGTTGCGGCGCTGCTGCCTTCGAAGGAGGTGCGATCGACCGCGAATCGTTTTGATTCGAATTCTCATTCTTGTTGGTAGTCCTGGAACTGTTCGCGTTTTGCGCCGCCGCCGAGTTCGATTCGATTTTGAACGCACTCGCACACAAGACTATGGCGGTGAACAGTAGAGCAAACGCCAGCACACGCAGCGTGATCGACATATTCATTCTCCTTTGAACTCTTTACCTTGTTCGTTTCCTGCGCACCGGTTTACGCGGAGCAACAACCGGCTTGGTCTCGGTCTTTTTTGCCGCAGGCTTTGGTTTCATTGCTTCGGCAATCGCCTGTTGCGGAATATCAGCTTCCCACACGACCTCGTTGTCCTTCGGCATCAGCTTGATGCTCTTCATGATCGTGTCAAACATCTGACTCTCCGCGCCCGTCATCTTCATGGCGTCCGCCATGGTCTTGTCACCCACGGCGCTGAGGCCCTGTTTCATCAGCATCGATATCAAACTGCTGATGATCTTCGCGGTGTCGGGGTTGTCGGCATTCATTGCACCGCGAACGCTGAAGTTGGTTCCGTTGATTGTAACGGCCGAATAGAAGTTGCCGAAAGGCGTGTTGCACGTACCCTCGCGCGGTGTTGTTTCAGTGCCGAACAAGCCAAACGCTTTCGCGAACGACGCGAGCGGCGCGCCTGCCGTGGCCATGAGCACGTTTGGATCGCGCATCAAGGAATCTACTAATGCAGGATTGATTCGTCCGTTGCCGTCGGCGGCGTCAATCGCTGACTTGAGGTAAGGAAGATTTCCGACCGCGAGCGAGTTTGCGCTCAACGGCACCGCGCCAACATCGATGAGCGATTTAAGCATCGGCATCTTTTCGGCTTCCGCGGCTATCGGATCGACTCGCATCACCGCCATCGACTTCGAACCGTACTTTTCGATACGCACTCGATCCTGAAGTGTTAACTGGGCCAGTGAGAAGAGTGAATCGGCACTGAAGTCGCCGCCAATCACCGCCATCACATCCGGCGCCACAAAACTCAGATCGCCCGCGGGTTTATGAAAACGCAACGCGAAGACGAGGTAATCGACGGTCGAGGGATCGAAGCCCACAGAGGTTTTCATTTCCGCAAACGCTCCGCGCATTCCAGCGATGTCCTTTTCGGACATCACTCTCGGCGCCGCGTCATTCAGCACTTTTTGCGGACTGATGTAGATCAACATGTCCGCCTCAGGCAGACTGGCGAGAGACGTCGATACTGTTTGCGCCAGCGCGGCCGTCATTAAGAAGGGGATTGCGAGCGCGGCCGTGAGCCAAAGTTTTAGGGGTCGGGTTTTCAAGTTGACCTCCAGTCGGAATGTTTAGATGTGCGACAGTTCTTTGCGCGTGAGTTCGTTTTCAGTGTTGCCGGTGTTCAGCGTGGAAACGGGTTCGAAGAGCAGCACTTCACACTCTTCATCGGCAACCGGCCGGTGTTCGACGCCGCGCGGCACGACGATCATTTCACCCTCTTCAATCCAGACACTCTGTTCGGCTTCGGCGTCGCGGTATTCCATTCTGAACCGGCCTTTGACAACCATGAAGAGCTCGTCTTCGTTTTCGTGATGATGCCAGGTGAACGGCCCTTGAAACTTCACGAGCTTCACGAATTGCCCGTTCAACTCAGCGGCAATGCGCGGATTCCATTGGTCGTTAATAAGCGATAACTTCTGCTTCAAATTGATCTTGTTCATACTTCACGATAGCGAAAGCAGGTCGATTCGTGGTCGTTGACCAGTCCCACGGCCTGCATGAAGGAGTAACAGATGGTTGAGCCGACAAACCTGAAGCCGCGCTTCAGCAGGTCTTTGCTTAATTGATCGGAGAGCGGCGTGGTCGCGACGATCGGTGTTCCGCGTTTGCGCCGGATCGGTTTGCCGTCGACAAAGCGCCACACGTAGTTGTCGAAACTGCCAAACTCGCGTTGCACTTCGCGAAACGCGATCGCGTTTGAGACCGCCGAATTGATCTTCAAACGGTTGCGGATGATGCCCGCGTCGTTCAGCAACGCGGCGATCTTGTGTTCGTCGTATTTGGCGACCTTCGCGGGATTGAAACGATCGAAAGCCGCGCGATAGTTGTCGCGTTTGCGCAAAATCGTTTCCCAACTCAGTCCGGCCTGCGCTCCTTCGAGGATCAAAAACTCAAACAGGCGCGTGTCGTCGTGAACAGGTACGCCCCACTCTTGGTCGTGGTAGGGGAGCATTAAGGGAGTTTTAGCCCAGGAGCAGCGCTTGGTCATTTTGTCTAAGACTTCTTCTCTGTGTCTCTGCGTCTCGGTGGTTATTTAAACCACAAAGGCACAGCGACACAGAGAAAATCAGCCGATTTGGCCGGTCAGACACTTTACCACGGAAACGAGTTCGCGGATGTCGACGGGTTTCGCCACGTGAGTATTGTAACCGGCGGAAATTGCCCGGAGCCGGTCCTGAGCGCGCGCGTAAGCGGTCAGCGCGATTGCGGGAAGGTGCTCTTCCTCCGTGTTTTCCTGCTCGCGGATCTGTTTGATGAGACTGTAGCCGTCCGTGTCGGCCATGCCGATGTCGCTGATGAGAAGATCGAAGTGTTCTTTTTCGATTAGCTCGAGGGCTTCAGAGGCGGACCCAACGCCGACGACATTGGCGCCGTGCTCACGCAGATCGATCGCGAGTAGATCGAGCGCGTCGAGTTCGTCTTCAACCACCAGAATGCGTAAGTCCGCCAGGTCTGCATCGATCGGCTGCTCTTCCGGTGCCACCGTGGTCTCGGGCGTGGTCAGCTTCATTTCAACACTCGGCAACGGCAGTCTCACTATAAACACTGCCCCGGAACGGACGGTTCCGTTTTCAGCCGCAATCACACCGCCGTGCAGTTCAACGAGATGGCGCACGATCGCGAGACCGAGACCAAGGCCACCATGCAGGCGCGTGGTGGAGCCGTCAGCTTGCCGGAATCGTTCGAAGACGTGCGGCAAAAATTCCGGATCGATGCCTGGTCCAGTGTCGCTGATCTGAATCTCGGCGTACGTGCCATCCTGTGTGACACTGATTCCAACCGAGCCGTGCGCGGGCGTGAACTTCGACGCATTTGAAAGCAAGTTCCAAACGACCTGCTGCAAACGATCGGCATCGCCCGCGACTGCTTTCAGCCCCTCTGGATAATTCGTTTCGATCTTGATCTCTTTCGCGTCGAACGCCGGACGAACGGCATCGAGCGCGGCGTTAATCACCGCGACCAGATCCACTGGTCCAAGATGCAACTGAAGTTTACCGGTGATAACACGTGAAACGTCGAGGATGTCTTCGATGATCTGTTTCTGCGCCCACGCGTTGCGCTCGATGACGTCGATCGCGTGTGTCGCGCTCTCCTGGTCCAATCTTCCGGACTTCAACATGCGCGACCAACCGATGACGGCGTTCAAGGGCGTGCGCAGTTCGTGCGACAGTGTCGCTAGAAACTCGTCTTTCAACCGGTTCGCTTTTTCCGCGTCAGCACGCGCACTACGCTCGCGCACGAGCAGGTGCGCCAGCTTCTCTTCAGCATGCTTGCGTTCCTGAAACTGTCCGATCTGGCTACCTACGCTGCCGATCATTTCGATGAGTTCGCGATCCGGTTGCCGGATCTCCTGGCTGAAAAACTCGATTACTCCGAGCACTTCGTTGCCGAGCAGGATCGGAAAACCAAAACCAGCGCGTAATCCGGAGCGCTCGGCAAACTGCGCGCGCGGGAAATTGCGATCCTTTCTCAGGTTCGGAATCCAGACTGGCTTGCCGCTCTCCCAGATGCGGCCCGGCAAACCGAGTCCTTTGATGAAACTCGTAGTGACGCACGCCAGTTCAAACTCGGCCGCGTCGATAGCCGGGGTGTGCCACAAATCGACACAACGCAGCTCTTTTTCCTGATGGTCGACCGACCAAAGAACGCCGACCTGCCAACCGAGACCTTCACAAACCGTTTCGAGAATCTCGTGCGTTCCTTCAACGAAATCGATCGAACGCGAAACGATGCGCGTGATCGCGTATTGCAGCGCGAGCCGGTGCTCAATGCGCCGCCGCTCCGTGATGTCGCGAGTGAAACCACGCGAATGAACAAACTTTCCGTCTTCAAAGTACGCACTTGAATCGATGCGCACCGTTTTCACCGAGCCGTCGCGACAACGCAAGCGCGCTTCGTAGTCGCGCACGACTTCACCCGCACGCAGCCGCTCGAGTATGTCTTCGATTGCGTCGCGATCGTAATGAAAGTCGGCGATGTTGCGGCCGACGTACTCTTCGCGCGGGTAACCGAGCATGTCGAGCTCCGCCTGGTTGGCGCGCAGG